>PKXK01000056.1 GCA_003132325.1 Acidobacteriaceae bacterium | reverse complement strand
AGGTACCTGCAGGTGTGGCGACCCTCGGCCTTCGCCGTGCCCAAGAAACTTTCGGCTGGGACAATGAGTTCGAAGCGCACACCGTGGACGTCCCTGAGTTCGTCGTCGATCAGTACAAGGTGACCAACCGGCGGTATCTCGACTTTATCCTCGCCGGCGGCTATGAGACGCGCAGTTTCTGGACTAACAACGATTGGAACTGGAAAACCGCCCACGGGATCTCTCATCCAGTGTTCTGGAGGAAGGCAGGCGATCACTGGTTTTACCGGGCGATGTTCGAAGAAGTGCCGCTCCCGCTCGACTGGCCGGTCTATGTGAGTCATGCTGAAGCCAGCGCGTATGCACAGTGGGCGGGAAAGTCGCTCCCCACGGAAGCGGAATGGCATCGTGCGGCGTACGGAAGCCCGGGTGGCAGCGAAAGAACTTACCCGTGGGGGAACGAACCGCCGAATGAGTGGCTCGGCAATTTCGATTTGCAGCGCTGGGACTCCGTGCCAGCGAACGCGTTTCCCAAGGGCCGGAGCGCGTTCGGCGTCGACGGCATGTTAGGGAACGGTTGGGAATGGACGTCCACGCCATTTGCCGCGTTTCACGGTTTTACTCCGTTCGCGTTTTACCCAGGTTACTCAGCAGATTTTTTCGACGGCAAGCACTTCGTGATGAAAGGGGGCTCGGCGCGTACCGCCGCATGCATGCTCCGGCCCACTTTTCGCAACTGGTTTCAGGCGCACTACCAATATGTGTACACGGGATTCCGCTGCGTAAGCCGCTGACCCGGGAGCTGGAAAATGCTTGTTCGTGCCATTGCCGGCAACGCCACTTACCACTTCGCCTCCGAGGTGCGTGCTGGGCTCACGCGGTCGGGACAGAAGGAACTCCCCTCCAAATACCTTTACGACGACGTAGGCTCAGCCTTGTTTGATGTGATCAGCCGTCTCCCCGAATACGGCCTCACGCGAGCGGATGAGCGCTTACTGCGGCGGTACTCGGCCGACATTGTCGATTGCCTGGCCACCCCGGTAGCTGTCGCCGAGTTAGGCAGCGGCAGCGGCAAGAAGACGCGCTGGTTGCTCAAAGCGCTCTCCCGCAGACAACGAACATCGTACTACCCCGTCGAAATATCGCCTTGGGCTCTGGCCATGTGCGAACGGGAACTCAGTGATATTGATTCGATCAGCATTGTTGGCCTGGAGCGGGAATATCTGGCCGGGTTGGCGGAGGTAGCGGCGCGCCGGAAAAGTGGTCAACACATTTTCGTGTTGTTTCTGGGGAGCACCATCGGGAACTTCGATCGTTCCGCCGGTGTGGAATTTCTGGCCAAGATACGCCGGATCCTGCAGGCCGGCGACTCACTGTTGTTGGGAACGGACCTGGACAAGCCCCGGGCGCAACTGCTCGCAGCCTATGATGATGCGCTCGGAGTGACGGCAGCTTTTAATCTCAACCTGCTCGGGCGCATCAATCGCGAACTTGAGGCGAACTTTGACTTGAAGCAATTTTCGCACGTGGCCAGGATCAATCACCGAGCCCGGAGGGTTGAAATGCACCTGCGTTCGAATCGCCTGCAGCAGGTGCGGATCCAAGCGGCGGCACTTGAGGTCGAGTTCCTGGAAGGGGAGACCATCTGGACCGAAAGCAGCCACAAGTATTCGGCCAAGGAGATTTTCCAAATGGCGCTTGATGCCGGGTTCCGTTGCGACGCGCAGTGGATCGATGAGGAGTGGTCATTTGCGGAAAGCCTGCTGATGGCAAAATAAAATGGAGCCGTTGCCGGTTGAAGCCGAACGGCGGATTGCATCATCTACTACTCGCAGTTCTCTAAATTCGGCTGTTCTGGAAGAAACTATGTCTTCCTGGCCCACACCTAGCGCGCTCGATGCCGGCACACAGATGTTCCCGGACTTGACGCCGGCGCAGATCGAACGCGTCCGTTCTGGCAGTAAGCTCCGCAGAGTCGAGCCGGGCGAGATCCTGTTCCGTCCGGGAGATACTGGAGTTCCGTTCTTTGTTTTGCTTTCCGGAACCATGGAAATTGTGCAGCCGGACCTGACCCGTGAGCGCCTGGTAACCACACACCGAGCCGGCTCATTTACCGGTGAAATCAGCATGATCTCCGGGCAGCGCTGCCTGGTGCTCGGAAGGGTATTGGAACCGGGAGAGTTTCTTGAGCTTAACCCGGACGGTCTGACCTCCCTCATCGCGCGAGATGCAGAACTGAGCGAGGTCATTATGCGCGCGTTCATTCTGCGCCGTCTCGCTCTCATCTCGAATCATTTGGGGAACATGATCTTGATGGGCTCGCGGCACTCTGCGGCCACGCTTCGCCTGCGCGAGTTTCTTGGACGCAATGGCCACCCTTACACCTATGTGGATCTTGACAGCGACAAGATCTCGCAGGAGTTGCTAGACCGTTTTGCGGTCAAACTGGAAGACGTTCCCATTGTCATTTGCAATACCCGGGCCGCACTGCGCAACCCCACTGTCCAACAGCTTGCAGAATGCATCGGCCTCAACGCTGGCATTGACAGCACAATCGTACGAGATGTGATCATTGTCGGCGCCGGACCTGCTGGCCTGGGAGCGGCTGTCTACGCCGCTTCGGAAGGCTTGGATGCTCTCTTGATCGAAGCCGAAGCTCCTGGTGGGCAAGCCGGGTCCAGCTCCAAAATAGAGAATTATCTCGGTTTCCCGACCGGTGTTTCCGGACAGGAACTGGCGTCGCGTGCGCTTACTCAAGCGCAGAAGTTTGGCGCGAAGATGATGGTCGCGCACAGCGTGGTAAAGCTGAACTGCGATCGCCGCCCCTACAAGCTGGTTCTTGACGATGGCAGCACGCTCTCAGCGAGGGCCATCGTCATTGCCACCGGCGCGCAGTACAACAAGCCGGCGATTGCCAATCTGAAGAAGTTTGAGGGTCAGGGTGTGTACTACGGTGCGACCTACATCGAGTCGCAGTTGTGCGGAGATGAAGACGTGATCGTAGTCGGCGGCGGGAACTCCGCCGGTCAAGCTGCTGTTTTTTTATCGCAGACGGCACGTAAGGTCTACATGCTGGTGCGCTCCGGAGGATTGGCGGAGATGATGTCCCGTTACTTGATCCAGCGGATCACGGAAAATCCGGCAATCGAGCTGCATTTCAATACCGAAATTGTGGGCATGGACGGCCACACCCACCTAGATCGCGTCGACTGGCTCGACAAGCGCACGGGGCAGACCTCAATTCACGAGATCCACCACGTATTCATGATGGCAGGGGCATCCCCTCGAACCACATGGCTGCGCGGTTGTGTTGCCATGGATGACAAAGGCTTCATCCTCACGGGACGAGATCTGGATAGGCTCGCCAACACCAGTGCGTCAACCTCTTGGCCGCTTTCGCGGCCTCCCCAGATGCTTGAGACCAGTCTTCCGGGTGTATTCGCGGTGGGTGATGTTCGATCAGGCAACGTGAAGCGGGTGGCCTCGGCGGTGGGCGAAGGGGCAATCTCAGTTCACCTGGTACACCGGGCTCTCGCCGAAATATAGGAGAAACATGATGCCGCAATGTACACATCTCGATCGGATCAGGATTACCAGCACAGACAAGCGTGTCTGCGAAGAATGCGTGAAAAAGGGTGATACGTGGGTCCATTTAAGGTTGTGCCTGGAATGCGGGAACGTTGGTTGCTGCGATTCCTCGAAGAACAAGCACGCAACCAAGCACTTCCATCACACGAAACACCCCCTGATGCGCTCCATTGAGCCGGGAGAGACATGGGTCTGGTGCTATGTGGACGAAGTTTCCCCCGGAGATTTGAGCGGACGCGCCCTTGTCCCGGCGAGTGATTGATGTGATGAAAGCCCGCTACGAGTAAGGGGTTCCACGTGGAAAAGCGTGAGACTTTGCGTTGATCATGAAACGTACAAGGGCGCGTAAACTTCTGCTGGGCAACTCGAAGCCGTGTCGATTTGAGGCAAATCTCGGCAGGCAGATTTGTGTCACTTTGCTTGGCTCCATTTCGGCTCCAATAAAGAGGGCAAAATCAGGCTGGTTTTGAGAGCTATGTCTTGCAGAATCAACAGATAGCTTTGGGTGACTACAGCCCTGAAAAGGCTGCGCTCTACCATTTGCCCCCTCATACAGGACGATATTCGAGGAGTTTGGAACGAGGGCAACACAGGGGCAGATAGCGTTACGGTACGCTCCTCTTAAGAACAATGCGTTACTCTTTGCGCCGCGCATTGTTTTTAGATTCTGTTGATGGTGGCACTCATAACCCGACGGTCGGTGGCTTAAATCGAGGTGGCCTGGCAGGACCATCGCCAGGTCGGCCCCCGGCGCTCCAGCACCCCATTGAACCTAAGTATTTGCATCCTTTGTTATCCGCCTCGTTACTCCTAGTTTCTTCGGAGCCACTGTGCAACAGAGCGAGGGTCAAATCGTACGCACGTTCCGACACGGAATGACGGAATGCGGCCGGCTTTGGCTTGCTTGAAAATCGTGATTCTCGAGACGGTCAACATTTCTGCGAGTTCATCTGCTGTCAGAGCACGCCCGATTCGTTCGATTCGGTCTGCCAGCGACAAAGGTTCGGTACTGTTCTCATTACATTCCATATACCTCCTTATTTGGATTTACATCCGCGGCTACTGCCGCAACTGCATGGCATATTTCTACATCTTCATTCCGTTGTACTTTGTACAGTGGTCCTATTCCGTCTTGCTGCCGCCAGTCGGTCAATCACGGCCTGTCTTTGCTCTAATGTACGGGGCTTACGCTGCCCACCCCTGATGCATAGGTCACAAAGCCATTTAGAGTGCCGATTCCCGCTCATTTTGCCCACATCCGACAGCGAGATACCCCCGCAGGGCTCCTGACACCCATCGCAGATGTATCTACCCACAAAATGATGGCCATTTGTCGTTCTTGCGTAAGGGATGAACGCCCCGCTGACCTTGGTCGCCGCCATCTGCCGCAGCGGCCCACCTTTCCACATTCGTACGATCGTTCCGGTTGCTTCATTGTTCTTTGAATTCACACGTTCCTTTCGGCAGACGTTCACGCCATGCCTATTTGAATCGCAACACCTCGTTGTACCCGTACATAAAGCATTAAATACCCACCCACCCTACTTTCACTGTATGTGTGTTGTAGTAAGGTGTTCGTTAGGGGGCTTTATCCATATCCAGCCGTCCTTCGTTCGTTGTGTAAAATAGCCAGCGCCCTTGCGTACCTGCGCCACCGCCTTCTCAGCAGCCTTTCCTTTGATTAGTTCAAAACCAGTTCCGACCAGCGCCCTCTGTAACCGGCGGTAGCCATCTTCGGCGGTAGCCGATTTTGGAAACTTTCGCATAGCTGCGACCAGCAAACCGTGCCGGGTCTGACGGGCCGTGATTCTTGACCCTTCGACCAGCGACGCCTTCCTCTTTGGGCCGACCCAGTCCCAGTGGACGGTGCCAAGATTCTTACTCGCAACCATGCGACGAATCTTTGTCTGACCATCTTCACTGCTAGTGAGCGCTTTCCCACCGGCAAAGTCTCGGTTGATTTCTTCGATGAGTTGGCGCTGAATGTTCTTCTTGCTCACCGCGTTGCTCGCCAGTATCGCGGCTCTCCAGTTCATAAACGGATAGATCTCCGATACCGGATACTTGAATCCAGACGCGTCGCCGGCCTTCCGGAGGGCGGACTGTTCGGATTTCGACAAGGTAGATATCTTTGCGGCATGTTCCTGCTGCTCCCTCCGCTTGGCCGAATTCCATGATGTAATCTGCTTAGCCAACCAATCAACCAACAAGTCAGGCACAGCGATTACAGGGAGGTCGTCAATTACCGTATAAGCCTCACCGTTCGCACGGACCGAGCCTGGGGCCACAACGTACCCGCCACCGCCAATGCCTTTTAGATCAAACAGCGTCGGGTGACTCGGATTCCCGTTCTTGTCGGGAACCCACTGCGTTATATCGCGTACATTATTTTCCGTTCTCCACTTCGTGACGCTGTACGCCGTCTGCCGAAAATAGAAGTGCCGCTTGTACAGAGCGGACTGTGGCCGGCTGCATACGGAGAACGTGATTCCTGATACTTTTCGACCAGTCTCTTCTTCAATCCGTTCCAGCACGCCCGGAGAATCGATGTCCAGGAACACAAGATTTCCGATGCCACGTCTACTGATAACGGCCGCGTTATGGTTCGGGAACTTCTTTGCCAGGCATCGATGCACGATCTCATCGGCGTAGTACGCCAGATTGTTCCAGCCATACTCGCCGGCCTTTTCTGGTTCAGGTTTCACTGGCCAGACAGTAAACCCCTTATTGCGCATCGACATGGCAATGCTGTAATAGCGAGTTCTTTCCACTGCCGTGCTATGCACGCCCGCAGGTGTCTCTAGACTCTGTTGCTCTGGGTTGACGCCGAAGCCCTTGTCAAAATCTGCTTTACGCTCTTCTGCTGTCTCCATGTCTTTCCCTTGTCTCCGTGCGTGTTGGCGCACACGGTCGCCATTGCTCATTCAACGTTTGCTCAGGATTTCATTGAGCGGGCAGGATGCCTACTCGATGCGCTCATTGACGGCGAGTGCAACCGTTCCTTTTGTTACTGCTTCTGGTATAGCCTTGGTGAGCCCTACTCACCATCCAGCCTGTGCACCGTACTCTGCCACAGGGTTTCGTACTTAGCGCGGGCAACTGCAAAGATGGACACAGTAATCCGCTATTATTAAGATAGCACTTAACCGATAGCTTGTCAAGCTGTAGTTGTATCAACTTACAACGGTTATATTAGTACAAGAGTTAGACAGGTTCGGACTATAGTAAGTCAGTGTACTAATATAATGATTTCTCGTTGGCTACTTTGCGACAGGTAGCGGCCAATAGCATAGCCCTCCGAGCACTGGTTTAGGGAGCGGTTATGACCCCCTTGTGACACCCTTCTGACACCCATTACACGCCCTTCCAATGATCAGGATCCGGCTGGGACTCCTACCACCCTAATGTGTGCATATAGATAGGAAGGGTCGGTTAGGGACGTTAACGTCGTAATTCGTGGCCTGGCGGGGCGGCATTTCGCCGAAAGGGGTACGGGGGACTCCCCCGGGCCCCCCTTCCGACCATTTTAATGACCCCCTATAAGCCATAGAAAATAAGCCTGTTAGTCTGCGATTGAATCAGCGAACACTTGAAAGTTGGTCCCGTTCTGGGCGCCGGGATCGCGTGCCAGGGGTGATTCAGGACTTGCTAGACCCGGACCGATGCTAAGCCATTGATAGTAAAGGAGTCGGTAGTTGTCAGAATAGGATTTTGACAACTCGCCGGACGCTGACGCGAGTGTCATGGCGAGCACAATAAGAATGAGGGGACGCTGGCGTGGCTGTTCCACCAAACTGATCCTTTTAAAACCTTTTCGCCTGGTTGGCCGCTTACGATCTAGCGGCGGGCGGCTCTTCGTGGACCAAGCGGAGCCGGGTAACCAGCGCAATCTATTGATGCTCGGCGCGGTGCTCGCAAGGTTTCAGGGGAGATGATTCACCTTCCAGGAAGCTGGGCGCCGCGATTACTACCGGTTCGCCGACCATACAGAATCGTCGGATTGTACTGGGCGCGAATCGCCGGTAAAGCTACGCGCTCGGCGGAGCAAGCTCTTGAACGCCACGCGTATCCCCGCCCAGCCAGTCCGGATGCTTCGCTGTGGAATCGAAGTGAGATGAGGTTTTGAACAACTCGTACTTTCCGGCCATCGCAACTTCTTTCGTCTTCGCCAGCAGTTGCGCCATCTGTTCTCGATTCATGGGCCTAAAGGTTTTGGCGGCCTCAAAGGCTTGGTCCAGCACTTCCTGCTTATCAATCCCCGTGATCACGACCGACGTCGGCAGGCTCAGCGCATAGTGCAGACATTCCATCGGCGACACCGCCTTACTCTTCAGGATCACGCCATCTCCCATTGACTTCATACCCAGTACGCCGATTTCTTGTTTAACCAACTCGGGCAAAACCATCTGCGCAAAACTGCGAAAATGCGCATCCATCACGTTCAGAGGCATCTGCACCGTGTCGAAGCGGAAGCTGTGCTCGGCAGCTACTTTCAACATATACAAATGAATGTGCGGATCTTTGTGACCGGTGAATCCGATGTAGCGAATCTTGCCCGCTTTCTTGGCCTCCAGAACGGCTTCCATGGCTCCGCCCTCCGCAAATATGCGATCGGGATCATCGAAGCGAATGATTTCATGATGCTGCACCAGATCGATGTGGTCTGTCTGGAGGCGTTCCAGACAAGTTTCGATCTGCCGCTCCGCAACCTCTTTAGTGCGGCCATCAATTTTTGTCATCAGAAATACCTTCTGACGATATCCGTCTTTCAAGGCCTTACCCATCCGCATTTCACTTTGGCCTTCGTTGTAGTCCCAACTGTTATCCATGAACGTAATGCCGCGATCAACGGCGGCGCGCACCAGGCGGATGCTCTCGTCCTCGGTGAGCCCATGTTGCGCAATATGGAACCCACCCATCCCAATGGCGGAGACCCGCTCTCCGGTGCGTCCGAGCGTACGGTAAAGCATGTCGCCCTTTCGGGTTCCTGCAGATGAGGTCAGCGGAATCTGATTCATGGGGCCGTTCTCCTGCGTTGAGATAGGTTTTTCCTGAGCCAAGGCTGCGGGCAGTGTGCTTGCGGCGCCGCAAATTGCAGCGGCTTTGAAAAATTCTCGGCGTTTCATAAGGGACCTTCGCATGACGCTTCCTGTAGCTAGCCTTGAGATGACGGACCAGACTGGTACGTTGCCGTCTAGACTCGGCATTGTCTCAGTTCGTAAGTAATATCATTTTAAACCTTGCGCCGGATATGAATTCCCGATCATTCCTTTTGTGCGGTGCGCGGAGCCGGCACGCTCTTGCCCAGAGCCGTCGCCAGAGCGATATGGCTTTTCCCGACGTCCGGA
>PKXK01000091.1 GCA_003132325.1 Acidobacteriaceae bacterium | reverse complement strand
GGGCAAGCCCCGTCTCTACAATGCGGAAGCGCCTGCGGCACCTCTAAAGCGAATCCAGCGCGGTTACTGCTGGGGCGGTTGCTGGGGAGGAACGACGGCGCCGGGCGGCTGTTGCCGGCGGAGCATCTCCAGTATCTGCTCAGGGGTCTTCGGGCCGGCGTTGGGCTGGTTCGGGTCCGGTGGTTGCGGCTGGCCCGCTACATCTCCGCCGTTCATTTCGGGCTGTGCAGGGGGCTGGGCCTGATCGTCGGCGTTGTCCTCGGCGTTATCTGCGTTTTCCTGCTCATCGTCTTTGGCGCTGTCGTCGACTTCGGCATTCGCGGGTTGTACATTCCCAGGTTGCGGGGCGACGAGTTGCCGGTTGAACGGCTGCGGCTGGGGAAAACGGTTCGGAGGCGCCGCTCCCGGATTGTTCTGATACAGGTTCGCGGCAGTCTGGGTCCCTCCCGTCGCCGATGGCTTTAGGCTAAGGACGACGCTCGAAATCATCATGGGGTCGGAACTCGAGCCGAGCATTACGTAGTTCAACGAGGTGCCGTTGAGCAAGGCCGCCAGAACATCCCGCGGCGCTCCCGGTCCAAGGTACGCGACGACCCGCTCTCCGCCTGAGCCTGGAGGAATGTCAATCGAAGCTCCGGTGAGCTTGCGCACATCGCGCAGGATTTCACCTAACGTCGAATTCTGAGCCGCGATTGTCAGCAACCCGCCCTGGTATCCGACTTTCGCCGGCATTGCCGGAAGCTGGTCCATCGGCACCTGAAGCAGCGGACCGCTGGGCAAGGGTGGGAGCACAAGCGGCTTCTGGGCCTTATGGGACTTGCGGTGAGGAGTAGTGGAGTGCGTGGCTGGGGCGGAAGTCTGCGCGTAAAGGAGCGGGGTTGCCAGCAGGAGACCCAACGCGATCCATCTGCGCGTGCGCGGCATCGGAATTTCCCCCATTTCCGCCAGCGGCCAAGGGTCCTGCAGCCACTGCGCCCTAGCTGATTTTACCACCGCTGGTAGAACGCCGGAGGGTCTTGTTACTTGCGTTTAATACGGCATCGCCATTTGCGTCGCCAGCCTGAGACCTTTAACCACCGGGTACACAGGGGAAACCTTTGGTTCCAGGGCGAGCATTTCCGACTGCCTTCGTCCGGGACAGCGCGTAAAATGCCAGCGGAGGCTTTCCCATTGGGCACGGCTGCAAAACCTCGGCTCCTGAATCGACGGCACTGGCGGCGATGGCTGGGGCTGCTGCTGCTGAGCGCGTCGGTCAATAATCTTGTCCCGTCGGCCCATGCCCAGACCTGCCAGAGCGCTGCGGACATGGATGCTTCAGTACGAAGCGCTCTGGAAACCACGGCGAAGCGCTATTTCGATATGTCGGCGCGCGGCGATACGGCGGCCCTGCGGCAGAACTCCATTGCCGCCGTGACCGCCAGCTTTGCCGGCATCGAAGCCGCCGTCAAAGAGAACCAGGCTGCGTTCGCCGGCGCCAAGGCAACGGTGCGACCGCCCTTTTTGCTGACCGCCGACGGCCCGGAACCTCTCGTTCGCGCTGAATTTCTGTGCGGAGTGTTTGGTAAGTCGGGGCAGACGAAGGACAGCGCGGTATTTATCCTTCCCAATCTGCCGCCCGGCAAGTATGGGGTAACCATCCTCGACGTGAACGGCGGCCAGGATGCGAGGACGCTGACCTTGGTCCTGCAAGAAGCGGGAACGGAATGGAAACTGGCCGGCTTCTATGCCAAGTCCTCGCAAGCCTTCGGCCATGATGCCGCGTGGTTTACTCAGCGCGCACGCGATTTCAAGACTAAAGGGCAGAATCACAATGCCTGGCTGTATTACCGCGAGGCGATCGCCGTGTCCGCTCCGGTGGATTTTATGAGCACGCTCTCGACCGACAAACTTTATGACGAGAGTCAGACGGCGCAACCCGCCGATGTGCCCGCGAACGGCAACACGGTGGAGCTGAGCGTGGGCGGCAAGATCTATCGTTTGACCGAAATCTTTCCGCTGGCTGTGGGTGACGATCTCGACGTGGTGGTGAAGTATCAGGCCGCCGATGTATCGGACACGGCGCGCGCGTTCCAGGAGAATGCGACCGTGATCAAGGCGCTGGTGGCGAAGTTTCCCGAATTGCGCGAAGCGTTTGCCGGGGTGGTGGCGCGAGCGGTCGAACCCTCCGGCCGCGACTACGGCACGCTGCTGGCGATGAAGGCGATCAAGTAGCGGGAAGATTCGTATCAGGGCATCGCTTTAGCGATGCCGAAACCAGCACCCTTTACAAGCGCCTTTACAGGCTGCGGAAGAACTCCAGTTCAAGCAGGTTTTGGGAAGGGCACGAGTTTACTCGTGCCGTTAAGCCCTTCCGCGCAGAGCCTGGGTTGGACCCCTCCTAGTTTGGTCTTTTGGAATCAAAGACTTAGCGTTTGTGTTTTGCCAAGTCTTTGAGGAATAAGGACTTATTAGTAAAGTATTTATAAATCAATAGCTTAGCTCGGATTTCCGGTCGGTTGTTACGGCTGTTTCCCGCCAGGTCTTTGAGAAATAAATACTTTAGTGGTCATGAAGGAAAGTCAAAAGTCAGAAGTCAAATTGAAGAAGTAGTTCCCAGTTTCCGGTTGAAGAGTAAGAGAACCTGAGAGGTCTGCGCGGACAAGAGTGTCCG
>PKXK01000105.1:13813-20869 GCA_003132325.1 Acidobacteriaceae bacterium | reverse complement strand
TTCCGTCCGAGGAATAGATCCCGAGATAGTCAATTTCGTTCCCGCAACACAACCTGGCCCCCGGGAGCGCCCGCGGTTTTCGTTCACGCATGGGCGCGGAAACGGACGTATCACGCGTGGGTGGAGGGGCGAAAGCCTGGGATAGGCTCATCGGCGCAGCCCCGACGCCAATCCACATCAAGAATAATATGCGGGGGAAACATCCAACCGAAGAAGGCTTCATGGAAGCACCTCTCGACTAGAGCAAATCCTGGGGCAGGAACACCGGGGGAGGAAGCGAGCCGTCAGTAGGCCCGCCCGGCGTTGTAAGTCTATCTTGTTCGGCAATGATCGTGCGGTGATAAACCTCACTGCTGCATGTTCGGCAAGCCTCTTGACGGTTGCTGGCAGGCGCACTCGCGTGTTCCCGCGCACACACCCGCGTTTCTGAAGACACGCAATCCCGTCCCAATAATTCCATTACCTTTATTGTTTTCAATCACATAGCTATGGTTCTCCACTTGCCTTTTCAAGCCGCGAGAGCACGGAGGCGAATCATGGAAACGATCCTGCAAGGGCTGGTAATCATCGGCGGTCTGACGTTCTCGCTGGCCGCCTCGCTGCTGATCGAAGAACTCATCTTTGGACGAATTGTCCGTGTGGCCTTTGCCCGCCGCCCGCAACTTCCTAACCACGTTTCTGAACGCGCGCAGAAGAATTGAAAGGAGCACCACCATGCTGCTGCTGAAGTATTTGCTGTTGAGCGCGGGAATCGCGATGTTCGTGATCGCCGCTGGNNCGAAGCGGGCACGCCCATGCCTGGAGTTGCTGCAATTCTCCGCTGGCGCATTCCAGTAGCGCTGGTAATGTTGGCCTGGGCTCCGCTGCTCGTCTCGGCTGGCATCGTGATCGTCCCCAGCGGAATGGCAGGGGTGCGAGTAAGTCAGACGAAAGGCACGCTTCCCGGAACTCTATATCCGGGAGTGCACTTTGTTGTGCCGCTAGTCGAGCGAGTCGAGTTGTTCAACACGCGCGATCAATTGTTCACCACCGGCATCAGCGAAGACTCGCTGGCCAAAGGCGAGGCGAAGGGCGAACCTTTGCACGTGCAAGCTAAAGAAGGACTCACGCTGGGCCTCGCCATCACCGTGCGTTACCAGGTGGACCCGAAGCGCCTCGACTACATTGAAGCCAATCTGCCGCAGCCTCTGGAAAAAGAAATCGTCCCGCCCGTGGTGGCCACGGCGTGGCGTGAACTTGTCCCGGCCTACACGGTTCGCGAAGTCTTCTCCGCCAAGCGCGAGGAAGTTCGTCAACGCTCCGCCGAAATCATTCGCAAGCGCCTGGCCGCGGACGGCATCGTGGTGAAAGAAGTGATGCTGCGCGATATCGAGCTTCCACAGGAGTATGCCAAGGGCCTCGAATCGCTGCTGCTGAAGGAGCAAGAGAACGATCGCATGGGCGTGGAGACAGAGATCCACCAAAAGCAAGTGAAAATCGCCGAAGCTGATGCCGACGCCACCAAGGTGCAAGAAGTGAAACAGGCTGAGGGACAGGCTGCCGTAAGAGTGCTGCAAGCCAAGGGCGAGTCCGACGCGATGCAGTACACGCTCCCGCTGAAGCAGAAGCAGATTGAGCAATCGAAGCTCGAAGCCGAAGCGCGCAAGGAAGCCACGGTGAAGAATGCCGAGGCAGCCGGCGAGGCGAAGCTCATCGACAGCAAAGCCGAGGGGGAACGCCGCAAACTTCTGGCGCAAGCCGAGGCCGAACGCATCCGCTTGACCGCCTCCGCCGACGCCGAGCGCATGGCGAGCGAGGCCGCAATCCTGAAGCAGAATCCACTTTTGATCAACAAAATCGTCGCCGAGCGCCTCTCCGACAAATTACAGATCATGATGGTCCCGGCCGACGGCAAATTTTTCTTCACCAACGACGTGCTCCGCGGCATGGGCGCTCCGAATCACGTGAGCCAGGCCGAGGACGTGGAACCGTCCGAGGGGAAATCTCAGCCATAGTCCAACGCACGGATTTCCCCTGTGTACCCTGTGGTTAAAGAAGAACCTCGACCTCAGAGAAACGCAGAGGGACACGGGGATACACCGTGCCCGCGAGTAAAGAGATGAATAGGACACCATCAGCTACGCGCTATAATCAGCGCATTCCACACATGCGAGCGCGAGAGTCCACTCGAAAGTCCAGCGGTCTGCGGCTTGGTTGGCTGACTTCGTTCCTACTCGCGACGGTTTTTCTTCCCTCTTCTTTATGCGCTTCGGGCCTGGGAGACAGCGCCCGCCAACTTGCCCACAAGATCGCCGAGGCCGCCGGGCCAGGCGCGGTTGCGCTCGAAGTCACGAACCGTTCGTCGCTCGGCGACAAATCCGTGCGCGAAGTGCGCAGCGCGCTCGAGGCCGAGTTGCACGTCGAAGGCGTGCACACCGCCAAAGCTGAGCAGGCGATGGGAACCGTCGAGGTGGTTCTCTCCGAAAGCCTGCGCGAATATGTTTGGACAGCCGAAATCGCGATCGGTTCCGACGAAAAGAAGGTCGCCCTGGTTTCTGTGCCGCGCTCGCCAACCGGAACGCCGTTCACTGCCGCCTTGCCGATGGTCCTGAAAACCACACTTCTGTTCGAGCAAGAACAACCGATACTGGACGCCGCCCTCGTCGAAATGCCTGGAGGATCTCGCCTGCTCGTGCTCGATGGCGACCGGGTTGCGATCTACCGTCAGCAGGGAGCGAATCGGGCGGGACCACGGGAACTCGAAATGTCGCTGCCCATCGCGCACTCGCGCGCCTTTCCCCGCGATTTGCGCGGACGCCTGCTGCTGCGCCGCGATCACCTCTTCGACGTTTACCTTCCCGGAACGTTCTGCCGGTCGACTGCCAACGCCGGCGCGCCGCTTGCGCTCACCTGCAACGACAGCGCCGATCTAACTTACAACGAGCCCTGGCCTCTGACCCCGGACGACGGCAGCGTGCGCGCCTTCTTTGCGCCTTCCCGCAATTTCTTCACCGGAGCGCTTTCCCCCGGCATCGGAAAAGTCTCCAACGTTCCCTCGTTTTATTCCGCGGCTGCGCTTCCACGATCGGGTTACACGCTATGGGCGTTCGCCGCGGTGGATGGGTCCTTGCACCTCGTCGATGGGATGACGGACCAGGCGATCCGCGGCGCAAAGTGGGGCAGCGATCTGGCCGCGGTTCACTCCAGTTGCGGCACGGGCACGCAGTTGCTGGTCTCGGAAAGCGGGGGCATGGCTTCCGGAAATTCAGAGCGCGACGGCCTGAGCGCGTTCGAGATTCCCGATCGCGATCCGGTGGCCGCCAGTTCCGCGGTAGAGTTCGACGGCCGCATAGTCGCGCTCTGGTCGGAAAGCGTTGGCAACGGCGCCACAGCAATCGTAAGACGAAACAACACGGGATGGTATGAGGCGTACAGCGTATCGATTTCTTGCGGCAATTAGCCCCGCGTCAGCAAGTGTGGGGACGGGCGACCTCGCCCGTCCGCGTAGGGACAGCCGCCCTCGGCTGTCCAGCCGAGCGAAGCTCGGCAGTTGCCTGCGCCCGCGGCAACTTTGGGTCCGCCGTAGATTGTTGAGCGCGGCCCTGATCATAGCAATGACTGCGCCCACCACCGCGGCAACCCCCGCAACCGCGGCCACCCGCCCCCACTACGGTGGAACCTTGCGCGTCATGCTGCAATCGGCGCCAAACGCCCTCGACATCCCCGCAAACGCCACGCCCACTGACTATTGGGACATTGCGCGCACCCTCTCACTGGTCGGCGACACTCTCGTAACCCTGGACGCGCAAGGCCGCCCGCAGCCCGCGTTGGCCGTGGCGTGGCAGAGTGACCCAAGCGCCCGCCATTGGCAAATCGCGCTGCGCCGCGGAGTGAAGTTTAACGACGGCAGCTCGGCGTCCCCCGCGGCCCTAGCGCAGATTCTGGGCGCACTCCATCCCGGCTGGAACGTGCGCGCATCAGCAGATTCAATTTCGATCGAGAGCGAGACGCCCCTGCCATCGCTCCTCGCCGAACTCGCGTTGCCGCGTAATCTCCTGCTCAAGCGCAATGGCAGCGCCCTTCCCATCGGTACCGGCCCCTTCCTCGTCGCCGAATGGCAGCCCGGAAAACTGCTCAAGCTGGCCGCGAATGAAGAGAGTTGGGCGGGCCGTCCTTTCGTAGACGCGGTCGAAATCGAATTCGGCAAATCCCTGCGCGACCAGGCCATCGCGCTCGAACTGGACACGGCCGACATCATCGAAACGGTGCCGCAGGCAGCCAGCGCAGCGCAGCGGAAGGGCACGTCGTCAGCGTTGTCGCTCCCCGTGGAGTTACTGGCTCTGGTTTTCTCTCCCAATTCCAAGGCGCAGGACCCTCGCCTGCGAGAAGCGCTGGCGCAGGCCATCGATCGCAAGCCCATCCAGTCTGTGCTGCTGAAAGGCGCGGGAGAACCCGCCGCCAGCATTCTTCCCAACTGGATGACCGGCTACAGCGCGGTCTTTTCCGCGCAGGCAGATCCGCAACGCGCCCGGACTGTACTCGCAGACTCGCGCCCACCGGCGCGCAATCTGAGCTACGGTTTAAGCTACGACCCCAGGGACCCGCAGGCGCAACTGATCGCCGAGCGCATTGCGCTCAACGCGCGCGAAGTTGGCATCACGGTGCAAGTATCGTTGTCAGGGGCGGAGGATATTCGCCTGTTGCGTGTAGTGCTGCCGAGTCCCGATCCCACCACGTCGCTCACCGAGGCGGCGCGGCAACTGGGATTGCCGCAGCCCGCATTTCCGGTCACGCCTCGCGGCAACCCCCTGGACGATCTCTATCAAGCCGAGCGCACTTCGCTCGATGGATATTCCGTCATACCGCTTTTCCATTTGCCGGTGGCGAGTGCGGCGAGCGCACGCGTGTGCGGCTGGGCACCAGATCAAGACCCGCTGGGAGAGTGGAACCAGGCGGGACATTCGTTAGCCGATGTTTGGCTCACGGATCAACGACTGACGGATTCGCGGGCAAATCCACGGGCAAACTCACTTCCCCAGGCGGCCTCGCGATGACCTTCCGCAAAAAACTTCTTCTGTTGTTTGCGGCGACCGTGCTGCTCTGCGTCGCGGTGATTTCGGCGTCGGTCTACAGCACCATTCGACGATCGTTCGAACGGGCGGATCAGGACCGCGCGAATGCGGTTGCGGCTCAGTTTCGATCGGAGTTCCAGCGCCGAGGACAGGAGGTTGCGCGCAAGGTCGAGTCGGTGGCCGCCGGCGAAACCGTGCAGCGCATTGCTCTGGATATGAACCGCGGCGCCGCCGACTCCGGCGATCACGTAAGCGAAGCGCGCGCGCTGGCGGGTCAGCAGCAACTCGACTTTCTGGAACTCGTCGACAGCCGGGGCACGATCCTCTCCTCGGCGCAGTGGCAGGCGAAGTTCGGATATCCCGAAGCCGCGGTTCCTGCGGCCGCTGGAACGGCGGGAGCGTTCTTGAAACGCGAAGAGTTGCCGGAGGGCGCGACCCTCGGCCTGTTTGCCGTGCGCGTGGCGCGTGTCGGAGAACAGCCTCTGTACGTGATTGGCGGCGAACGGCTCGACCAGGGCTTCCTCTCGACGCTCGATATCCCGACGGGAACACGCGTCCTGCTGTACCAGAACCTGGACGCAAAATGGAATCCGAAATCGCTGCTCGATTTGAATGGCCCAGCTGCGGGCGTCGACAAGATCGCTCCCTTGGTCGCAATGGTGCGCGACACACTGCAGGAATCTCAGGGCGTGATCCGTTGGACTTCCGATTCCGCCGACGCCGAAGTTTTTCACGCCATCCCATTGACCGGACCGGTCTTAAATTCGGTGAATCAGAATTTGACCAATCAAAGCGCGGCGAATCAGCAACTGCTCGGCGTTCTGCTCGTAGGCAGTTCGCGGCGTCCACTGATCGAGTTGCAGAGGCAAGTCGTCTCCACCGCCATGCTGGTAGGCGGCGTGGGAATTCTGGTTGCGGTACTGACCAGCCTGTGGTTCGCCGCCCGCGTCACGCGCCCCGTTGTGTCGCTGGCGGAGGCTGCACGCCGCGTCGCCGCCGGCGATCTCAGCGCAAAAGTTGAAGTCGAATCAAGCGATGAACTAGGCGAACTCGCCGCGTCGTTCAACCGCATGACGGAAGATCTCGTGCAGCAAAAAGACCGCACCCTGCAAGCCGAACGCGTCGCTGCGTGGCGCGAACTGGCGCGGCGATTGGCACACGAATTGAAGAATCCTCTCTTTCCCTTGCAGGTCACGGTTGAAAACCTGATGCGCGCAAAGCAGAAATCGCCCGAAATGTTCGAAGAGGTCTTTCACGAGGGGACGGCGACCCTGCTGGCGGAAATCGACAATTTGAAGACGATCATCGGCCGCTTTAGCGAATTTTCCAAGATGCCGCAACCTCAGCGCCAGCCAACGCAAGTCAATGAAGTCGTGCGCTCGGTGCTGCGTGTCTTTCATGCGCAGCTACAGGAGAAGAATCAAATCTCA
Source organism: Acidobacteriaceae bacterium (assembly GCA_003132325.1). Classification (GTDB taxonomy): domain Bacteria; phylum Acidobacteriota; class Terriglobia; order Terriglobales; family Acidobacteriaceae; genus Acidiflorens. The sequence continues at coordinate 14,388 of PKXK01000105.1, read as the reverse complement.
GTGCACACCGAGTTGGCCGAGGCCTTGCCCGAAATTTCCGCCGATCCCGATCTGCTGCACCGTGCAATGCAAAACCTGGTATTGAACGCAATCGACGCCATGCCGCAAGGCGGAGCGCTGACAATTCGCACCGCGACCGTGGGCGGCCGAATTGAAATTTCGGTCTCCGATACCGGCTCCTGCCTGACCCCGGAAGAATGTGGCCGCTTGTTCACTCCTTATTACACGACCAAGCAGCATGGCACAGGGCTGGGCCTCGCGATTGTGCAGTCGGTGGTGAGCGATCACGGCGGCAAGATTTCCGTCGAGAGCACGAAAGAAAAAGGAACGACGTTTCGCATCGAATTACCGCGCGAACCTCAGCCCTGGCAAACGACTTAAGAAGCGCGGACTGAACAGGAGAAAACCGTGCCGCAAAAAGCGCACTTACTAATCGTCGATGACGAGGCCAACACGCTGGCGTCGCTGTCGCGCGCGTTTCGCCTGGAAGGGCACGAAGCCGCCGTCTGCGACAACGCCAATAAGGCTCTGGAACTGGCCAAGTCGCAATCGTTCGACTTGATACTCTCCGACGT
>PKXK01000105.1:0-13797 GCA_003132325.1 Acidobacteriaceae bacterium | reverse complement strand
CGCCGCCTCGGCAAACACGAGATCGTCTGGAAAGGCGAGACCATGCGCCGCGTGATGGCGCAGGTGGAACGCGTGGCCGCGAGCGAAACGCGGGTCTGCATTCTCGGCGAGACCGGCACAGGAAAAGAACTGGTGGCGCGCACGCTGCATGAACGCAGTCCGAGGGCAGGGGCGCCGTTCGTCACGCTGAACTGCGCCGCGGTTCCGGCGGAGCTGATCGAATCCGAATTATTCGGCCACGAAAAAGGATCGTTCACCGGCGCCGCCGGCCGCCATCTCGGCAAGTTCGAGCAAGCGCAGCACGGCACCATTTTTCTCGACGAAATCGGCGACATGCCGCTCACCATGCAAGCCAAGCTGCTGCGCGTGCTGGAAGAGGGCGAGGTGGAGCGCATCGGCGGCGAGCGCGCTATCACCGTGGATGTGCGAGTCGTAGTCGCCACCCACCGCGACCTCGAAACGCAAGTGCGCGACGGCAAATTCCGGCAGGATTTATTTCACCGCGTGTTCGTCTTCCCCCTGCGTCTGCTCCCGTTGCGCGAACGCCGCGGAGACATCCCGGCGCTGATCGAGCACTTCGCCCTGCAGGTGAGCACCGTGAACGGATGGAAGCCCATGCCCTTCACCGCAGACGCGATGGCCGCGCTGCAGGAGCATCCGTGGCCGGGCAATGTCCGCGAACTCAGGAACGCAGTCGAGCGCCTGATGCTGCTGGCGACTTCCGATGAAGTCACCGCAGAAACGGTGGCGCTGGCGCTGCCCAGTTCCCTTGCCGCACCCGATTCTGTATCAAGCACCGGCCCGTTAGCCGACCGCGTGCGCGCCTTCGAGAAACAAACCATCCTGTCGGAGTTGAAACGCAATCACCACCAGATCTCAAACACGGCGCGCGCGTTGGGGCTGGAGCGATCGCATCTTTATAAGAAGGCCGAGCAGGTGGGAATCGATTTGAAAGCGGTGAAGAACGAGGGCGACCGCTAACACTACTCAAATATTGTTATCCTGAGCGAAGCGAAGGACCTGCTTTCCTGTCCGTGCAAGAGACAGCAGGTCCTTCGCTTCGCTCAGGATGACAATCCGTACTGTTGTCGCGAATTTGCGGCATACGACACTGGTCCGTTTGCATTTTCCCTCCCCCACAGACGACAATCGCATCGTGCCCAGCACTAGCTTTTATCAGGACCCGCAAACTGTCAGCCCCTTCCGCCCCGGTGCGCTGGTGATCGCGACATTGACCAACCCGCGCGAAAAATTCTGGGGCGCGATTCTCCATCTTGCGGCCGAAGGCCTCAGCCTGCGCGGAGTCGATGTCGCCTCGTTCGACGATCTGGCCTCGCAGATCAAGAGCGGCGAGCCCTTCACTTCCGGCGTCGTCTTCTTTCCCATGCACCGCGTGGAGCGCATGGAACTCGACCTTCCCGAGGGAGACATTCTGTCCCTCGCCCAGCGCTTCGCCCAGAAGACCGGCCAGGATCCCGCCCCGCTTCTGGTGAGCGAGTTCCTCGGCAGCGCCAGAGGAGGACACGCTGGAGGAGAAAAACCGCGGTGAACTACCGGCAGATCCTGACCGCGCCCAATCAGCTCACGCTGCTGCGCATGATCTTCCTGCCGTTCATCGTCATCAGTCTGGTCAAGCACGATTTCAAATGGGCGCTGGCGCTGTTTATTCTTGCCGGATTGAGCGACGGCCTTGACGGCCTCCTGGCCCGCACCCTGCATCAGCAAACCCTGCTCGGCCAGTATCTCGACCCCATCGCCGACAAGATGCTGATGAGCACCCTGTTTCTTGTGCTCTCGATCGAACACATGATTCCCTGGAAATATACGGTCGTGGTGTTCAGCCGCGACCTCTCCATCCTGATGATCAGCGGCGTGCTCTACATGATTGCCGGCCTGCGCGATTTTCGTCCCAGCCTCTTCGGCAAGGCCAATACCTTCGCGCAAGTGGCCGCGATTTTCTTCGTACTGCTGTTGCCGATCGAGCCCGTAGGCTGGGTCTGGATTGCGCGCCTCACCTTCCTGCGCGCCACCTTCATCTTCACCATCGTCTCCGCCGTGCACTACGCATTACTGGTGCAGCACCGTCTGCATGCGCACGCTTCCACACTCAAAACGTAGCGATCCCCCTTAGCGGCGGCGGAGAAACTTCAATTTTGACTTTGTTTTGGATTTTGACTTTGTCTTAAAGGGGCGCGGCTTCAGCCGCGCCGTAAGTATCGACAAAATCAACGCCGGCTTTAGCCGCCAAGGGCCGCTGCGGCTTGCAATGCGACTCCTTCCGCAGCCGCTCAGGGATCTCGCCCCATTTGACCCATTTTCCAACCCGCACCTAGAATGAAAGATTCGTACTCCGTTCGCGAACTCATTCATGGCACTGCGCCTCTATAACACTCTTTCCGGGAAGATCGAAGATTTCCATCCGCTCGACGGCAACCGCGTCCGCATGTACGCCTGCGGGCCGACCGTCTATGACTACGGCCACATCGGCAATTTCCGTACATTTATCGCCGTCGATCTTCTCTATCGCTTTCTGCGCCAGAGCGGATACGACGTCCGCTACGTCATGAACATCACCGACGTGGANNCCCAGGCATTCCTGGAGGATTCGGCCACGTTGAGCATCGAGCAACCGATTCTCGTGCGCGCCACCGAACATATCAACGCCATGGCCATCTTCATAGCCGAACTGGTGACGAAGGGCTTTGCGTACCGTACGGAAGACGGCTCCTACTATTTCCGCATTGCGAAGTTTCCCGAGTATGGCAAGCTTTCAAAAAAGGATTTTGCCGGCATGACCGACGGCGCGCGCGTGGACCTCGACGAATACGAAAAGGACAGCGCTCGCGACTTCGCCCTCTGGAAGGCTCCGAAGCCGGGCGAAGCCTCGTGGGACACCGCGATCGGGCCAGGGCGTCCGGGTTGGCACATCGAGTGCTCCGTGATGTCGATGGAGCAGCTGGGCCCGAGTTTTGACTTGCACGCCGGCGGCGAAGATCTGATTTTCCCGCATCACGAAAACGAAATCGCGCAGTCGGAGTCGCTCAGCGGCCAGCAGTTCGCTCGCTACTGGTTTCATGCGCGCTTTCTGCTGGTCGAGGGCCAGAAGATGTCGAAAAGTCTGGGGAATTTCTTCACCATCCGCGATCTCGTGCTGCGCGGGCATAAGCCGTCATCGATTCGCTGGCTGCTGACCCAAGTGCCCTATCGCAATCAGTTGAACTTCACCTTCGACGGCTTGAAGTCCGCGGCAAGTTCGGTGGAGAAACTGCGCAACTTCCGCTTCCGCCTGACCAGCACCCAGTTTCCCGCCGGCGCGACTCCGCCGATGGAGCAACTGGCGGACGAAACCATCACCCAAATGAAGAGCGCTCTCGACGATGATTTAAATACCGCCGAGGCACAAGCCGCCATGTTCGACATGTTGCGCAAAGCCAACACCGCGCTCGACGCCGCGGAAGTTCGCCAGGACGATGTGAATCCGCTGCTCCGAGCCCTGGAAACATTCGACCAAATATTCGGCGTGCTGAAAGACGACGACCAGTCCAAGATGAAGGCCATCCTCGACTGGGCGCGGGCCGAAGGGCGGGAAAAAGAAGTCAGCCCAGAATTGCTGGAGATCGCCGGCTCCGCGCAACTAGCCGACGAGCAAGTCAATCAGAAGCTGGCCCAAATGGAAGCCGCAAGAAAGACACGGAACTTCAAAGCCTCCGATGCCCTGCGCGCCGAACTGACCGTCGCCGGCATCATCGTGGAAAACACGAAAGATGGCGTACGCTGGAGAAGGAAATAGAAATTAATGTGTCATCCTGAGCGAAGCGAAGGACCTATGCATTCTGTCGGCAGCGCGGAATACCGTTGCCCAGACAAAGGCCGCTGACACCTGGCGAACATCGCAATTCAGAGCCGGAATCTATGCAGTCCCTGGACGATCTCCTCCACGAAGCCGAACGTACCCACGGCCATCTCTGCGCCGGGCAGGTGCTAGGCGTACGCATGGCCATGCTGGGCCTAGAGAAACTAGGCATTGAAGACCCGCGCGGAAAAGATCGTAAACGTCTGGTCACCTTCGTCGAAATCGACCGCTGCGCCACCGACGCCATAGCCGTGGTCACCGGATGCCGTCTAGGCAAGCGCGCCCTGAAGTTTCGCGACTGGGGAAAAATGGCTGCGACCTTCGCGGACGTGAGCACCGGCAAAGCCATCCGCATCGCCGCCAAAGAAGCGTCAAAGGCGCTGGCGCGCGCGATGCATCCCGAAATCGAAAGCAAGAACCAGCAGCAGATGCAAGCCTACCGCGAAATGGCGGAAGACGACTTATTCACGAAACAATGGGTAAAGGTCGAACTCCCCGCCGAAGAATTTCCCGGATACAAAGGCGAGCGCATCGTCTGCGCCGAATGCGGCGAAGGCATCAATTTCCGTCGCGAGGTTCTGCGCGACGGACGGGTCTTATGCCGCGCATGTGCCGGCGAAAAGTACTACGAGGCGCTGTAGGCGAATCCCTATTGACATCCCTTGTTAGAATAGAAGTAAGTGCTCAGCGCACCGCAGTCGCATGGTCTTTGACAACTTATTGAGAATGGATAACTCGGGCTAGACTGGATGGCTTTCTGGAAAAGCGAGTCCTAACTCTTTTGTTGTCAAGACGTTGCCTCTAACTCCCATGCGCTCAAGACTTTGTCGGAAGATTCTCCCTAAAGTCTTGATTCCAATAGACCGAGGGGGGTACCCAACACGACGGCAGGGTTCCAACATGGAACTTCACCTTCCCAATCTCTGGGTTCCTCCGTGCCCCTCCGTGTACCCTGTGGTTATTGTTTTCTTGTAACTCGAGCAAAGTGTAAAGGGCGCAATAGGCACTAACTTCGGCTCTGCTCATACGCATGCGCCACTCGCAGCAGCGTAGCCTCGTCGAAGTGCCGTGCAAACAACTGCAGACCGATCGGCAGCCTCTCGTGGTTCTCTCCGCAGGGAACTGAAATCCCCGGAATGCCCGCGAGGTTCGCAGTTACGGTGTAGATATCGGCAAGATACATGGCCAGCGGATCATTCACCTTCTCGCCCAGCCGGAACGCGGGCGTCGGACAAGTCGGCGCGGCGATCACATCCACTTTCTTGAAGGCCTCATCGAAGTCGCGGGTCAGCAGCGTGCGCACTTTTTGCGCCTTCAGATAGTACGCGTCGTAGTAACCAGCGCTCAGCGCGTAAGTGCCAAGCATGATGCGGCGCTTGACTTCCATGCCGAAGCCGCCGTCGCGACTCAGCCGGTACATCTCAGAAAGATTCCCCGCCCTAGCCCTGAAGCCGTAGCGCACACCGTCATAGCGCGCCAGATTCGACGACGCCTCCGCCGTGGCCACAATGTAATACGCGGGAATCGCATACTCGGTGTGCGGCAAACTCACGGGCACAACTTCGCAACCCAACTCAGCCAGCTCCTGAATCGCAGCCTCAACCGCCGCGCGAACTTCGGGATCGAGTCCCGAGCCGAAGTATTCTCTGGCCACGCCGACTCGTAAACCCTTCACCGGCTTTTCCAGTTCCGCCACATAGTCAGGCACGGGCACCTCGGCGGAAGTCGAATCCATGGGATCGCGGCCCGCAATCGTGCGCAGCACCAGCGCGACGTCCTTCACTGTTTTCGCAAACGGGCCGATGTGATCGAGCGACGAAGCAAACGCAATCAGCCCATAGCGCGACACGCGTCCATAGGTCGGCTTCAATCCAACCACGCCGCAAAACGACGCGGGCTGGCGAATCGATCCGCCCGTATCGGAGCCGAGTGCCGCCACCGCCATCTCCGCCGCCACGGCCGCCGCCGAGCCACCCGACGATCCGCCCGGCACGCGGCTCTTATCGCGCGGATTGTGCACCGCGCCATAGGCCGAGTTTTCGGTGGACGAGCCCATGGCAAACTCGTCGCAGTTGAGCTTGCCCAGAATCACGGCGCCCGCCGCTTCCAGGCGCGCCACCGCCGTGCAGTCATACGGCGGAACAAAATTGTCCAGAATTTTCGACCCGGCCGTGGTGCGCACGCCGCGCGTCACCATCACGTCTTTGATCGCCACCGGCACTCCGGCCAGGGGCGGCAAAGGCTTGCCCTCGGCGGCCATTCGGTCGATACGCCCGGCCTGCGCCAGCGCGCGCTCCTCGCAGAGAGTCAGAAACGCGCCAATCTCGGGATCTTCCTGCCGGATGCGCGTGTAGAACTCCTGCGCCAGCGCGGTCGCGGTCGTCTCCCGCTCTGCGATCGCGCTGCGGATGTCGTCAATCGTCGAGGCCGTCATCTATCTCTCATCTCTCGATCACCTTAGGAACCTCGAAGAAAGTGCCGTCGGTGTCCGGAGCATCTTTCACGGCCTCATCGTGCGGCAGCGATTTTCGCAGACCTTCCCGCACATCCTCGCGGATGGCGTAGGCAAAGCGGTCGCTTCCCTGCCGCGACTCGTCCACGCCGTAGCGGTCCGAGACCTGGGCCATGGGCGCGACTTTCCCGGTCTCCAGTTCGCTGAGCCGTTCGATGTATTCAAGAATGGAATTCAAATCGCGCAGCATGCGAGCGCGCTCTTCCTCGGTCAACTCCAGGTTAGCGAGATCGGCCACGTAGGCGACGTCTTTGTCGGTAACTTTCACGCTTTCACCACGAATTCAATTCGCTCGACCGGAGTCGCGGAATACTTGTTGATCAAGGCCACATAACGCGGCGCCAGATTGGCAAGCTCCCGCCGCCATCCCGCGTCGGCAACCTCCACCCGCAGAATACCGCCGGAAAAACTCAGCGCCCGAGTCCGTTCGGCCACCGCACTGCCACAAGCGACAGGCCAGGCCAGCAGCGGGCTCTCGCTGGCCGGCGCGCGATGGAGAGCTTTGGCGATGATGGTTTCGAGGCCGGCGGAAGTGCGGTTCAAGGCATGACTCCAAAATCGCGGACGCGATTGGAAAGAGATGATTGTAGCATCGGAAAATGTTGCACTCCGCACTATGCGGCAGAGGACGCAGCAGCCGCAACCTTGGCGCGCTTCTTGGCAAGCTTGCGCAGGTGCGTGGCCGAATACAGGCTTCCCCGGCAGCGCCTAGCCCCGCATAAACACGGCGCATCATCCTCGCCGTCGTAGAGGTTGTAGTCGTAGGTCAATTCTTCTCCGGCCTCAATATCGCGCTGCGCGATGATCCACATCTTGCCCCGGATCTGATCGGTCTCGCAATTCGGTTTGCAGGAATGATTGACGAAGGCGGCGACGCCGTAGCCATCGATGATGCATTTGCCGCCGTCCAGTCCGAATAGATACGTGTTTTCAAAATCGTCGTAAAGTTCGTCGGCCTGTTCGTAAGTGAGCCGTTCGCCCACGTATTCCACGATCAGCGTCCCTTTGCGAATCGGCCGCGTCGTGTAGCAACCGTAGGAGTGAATGCGCGACTGGCGAATGATGAGCGTCATAGAGCGTTGGTCGATTTTATCTGGAATCGATTATCTTTGGCGTTGCCAGATAAGCTGTGAGGTACGAACTGCGGGGCATCGGGTTGGCTCGCAAGCAAATAGACGGCACTTCCGAGGGCCCGATGGTTTGCATACCACCCGCTTCTCTGAAAAAATACTCTAAAGATCCCCTGGGGGCCTGCGGATGTCTCAAATTGGAAGCTTTGCGCTGCTGCTGGCGCTAGGGCTGAGTGCGTATTCTTTCCTTGCGGGCCTGATGGCGTTATTCGGCAAGGACGCCGCGTCGGCTCGATTGGGCGAGACGGCCCGCCGCGGCGGAATCGCCACTTTCGCCGCCGTGCTGCTGGCGGGCATCGTTCTGGTGCTGGCCGCGTTCAACGACGATTTCTCGATCGCCTACATTTTCCATCACAGCAACCGCGACTTGCCGATCGCGTATAAATTTGCCGTGCTGTGGTCCGGTCAGGAAGGGTCGTTGCTGTTCTGGTCGCTGCTGCTGGCGGGCTATGGATTCGTTCTCCGCCTGCGCTACAAGACCGATCAGCGGCTGTTTGCCTACGCGTCGGTGATCATCGCCTCGGTGCAGGTTTTCTTTCTGCTGATTCTAAATTTTGCGGCGCACCCGTTCGCCGTCATGCAAGGCACGCTCCCCGCGGATGGCAGCGGACTGAATCCTCTCTTGCAATATCCCGAGATGGTCATCCATCCGCCCATGCTCTATCTCGGATACGTCGGCTTCACCGTTCCCTTCGCCTTCGCGCTGGGCGCGCTCATCATGAAGTATCCGGGCGAAAGGTGGATTCACATCACCCGCCGCTGGACCATGGTGACCTGGTGCTTCCTCACCATCGGCGTATTTCTCGGCGCACACTGGGCGTACGCGGTCCTCGGATGGGGCGGCTACTGGGGATGGGACCCGGTGGAAAATGCTTCGCTTATGCCGTGGCTCACCGGCACCGCGTTTCTGCATTCCGTCATGATGCAGGAAAAACGCGGCATGTTGAAAGTCTGGAACATGTCGCTAATCTTCGCGACCTTCCTGCTCTCGATGCTCGGGACGTTCCTCACGCGATCAGGTGTAATCAGTTCGGTGCATGCCTTCGCGCAGTCCTCGATCGGCACCTGGTTCCTGGTCTTCATCGGCTTGACCCTCGCGGTCTGCACCTTTTTTCTGATCGGGAACCGGTCGCACCTGAAGAGCGAGCATAAGCTGGAGTCGCTGGTTTCGCGTGAATCCAGTTTCCTGTTCAACAACCTCCTCTTGCTGGTCGTCTGCTTCACGATATTGTGGGGCACATTTTTCCCGATCCTGTCGGAATTCATTCAAGGCCACAAAGTCACGGTCGGGCCGCCTTTTTTCAATCGCGTTGCGGTGCCGGTTGCTTTGCTGCTCCTGCTGCTCACCGCGGTTGGACCGCTGCTGGCCTGGCGTAAGACGTCCGTCGAGAGCCTCAAACGGAATTTTCTGTTTCCCGCGATTGGCTCGCTCGCCGTCGGCGGCATGATGATCTTGTTCGGCGTGCGTCCGTGGGAGGATCCCTCGTATTTCTACGCCACCATGGCGGCCGTTCTTTCGGCGCTGGTGATCTTTACTGTCATTTCCGAGTTCCTCCGCGGAGGCCGCGTCATTGCCGGCAAGAGCCGACAGAACCTGTTCGCCGCCATGGCTCACCTGTGTCACCGCAACACGCGCCGCTATGGCGGATACATCGTCCACTTCGGCGTGGCGCTGGTGGTGATTGGCATCCTCGGGACGCCTTTCAATAAAGAAGTTGAAAAAGAGATGGGCTTTGACGACAAAATTAACATTGGCCCCTACACCCTGGTCTGCCAGTCGTTCACGCAAGACGACAATCCCAACTACGCCAACGAGTGGGCGATCATCAACGTGTTCCGCGGCGGCAAGCAGATTACGACCATGTATCCCGAGCGCCGCTTTTACAAAGCCAGCCAGCAGCCGCAGACGCTGCCGCGCATTTACCCCAGCTTCCGCGAAGATTTTCTTCTGGTGACCGATCTCTATCTGGTCTATGAAGGCAAGAACGACACTACTGGGCGGCCTATCATCAAGGCGCACGTGAATCCGCTGGTCCCGTGGATTTGGATCGGCCTGATCATCATGGTGTTTGGGACGATCGTCGCCCTCGTGCCGAATGCCGCCGCGGTGCAGGTGGCCGCAACCGTGCCGGCGCGCTCTCCGGCGCATGTGGGAGCAGGTGACTGAGATGAAATCGTCGAATCAAAGGTTTCGTGATCAGAGATTCCGGGAAGGGCACGACTTCAGTCGTGCCGCAGCAGCCGCCCAAACCTCTGCGGCTTTAGCCGCTGAGGGCCAACGCGAGCGCGCCCCTCAGGGGCTAAAGCCCTCGACTTCTCAACCACTATACGGCACGACTAAAGTCGTGCCCTTCCCGGTTGCTCTTGGACGCGTCCTCATCCTCGCCGCCGCGGTCTTCCTCTTCATGGGCGCTGGAGACGATTCCGCGCGCTTCAAAGACCTGGGCCATCGCATGATGTGCACCTGCGGATGCGGCCAGGTGCTGCTCGAATGCAATCATGTCGGCTGCCAGTCCTCCGACAAGATGCGCAATGAACTGCAGGCCGCGCTCGACCGAGGCGATAACGACGACCTCATCCTGCAAGGCTTCGTGCAGGAATACGGACCGACCGTAATCGCCGCCCCCACCGCCACTGGCTTCAATCGCGTGGCCTGGATCATGCCCTTCGTCGCGTTGGCGTTCGGCATCACTTTCGTCGTTTATGTCGTGCGCTCGTGGAAGAATCGGCCCGCACCGGCCTTGGCCGATGGCATCACCATCCCGCGCGGTGGCGAACTGGACGAGTTCCGCGAGAAGGCCCGCAAGGAGACCGATTTATGATAATCAAGTGTGGGACGATCCAGTGTGGGATGATCCAGTGTGGCGCGGACACTCCTGTCCGCGAAAAGCTGCGATCTAGTAGTGCCCCTCGGAGCAAGGAGACAGCCCGATGATCATTTTTGTGTGCGCAGTTTTCACCCTTGCCTGTCTCTACTACGTTTTCTTTTTCCCCGGCGAAGTCTACGCCGGAGAAGAAAAGACGCGGCTCGGCTATCTCCGCGAGCGCAAGGAAGCGGTCTACGAGAACCTGCGCGATCTGAATTTCGAATACAAAGCAGGCAAGGTGCCTGACGTGGACTATCAATCCATGCGAGCGTCGCTCGAAGAGGAAGCGGCAGCGATCATGGCGGAGATCGCGCGGTTGGAGCAGGCTGCGGGACAGGTGGTCTAACCGCTGCCGAGGAGAAACAGTCAACGCATGAGAGCATGGTTTCTGAATATTTTCTTATTGATGACAGCATGCCTTGTGGTCGAGGGCCAGATAACCAGCAATGTCTTTGAACCAGTCCGGTTCGTGCGTGTGGGTGGCAATGTACCCACGGCCGTTATGGCTACGGCATTCACCATGGAACAGGATGGCCGCCAGTACATCGTTACAGCCAAGCACGTTGTCGCTAATCTTCCCGAAAATAGCTCCATTGAATATTTCAGAGCCGGTGAGTGGGTGAATCTTCCGGTTCGTATCTTCAAATGCGATGATCCCTCTGATATCGCGGTATTAGTTGCCTCGCACAAAATCACTACCGCCTTCGACTTACCACCTGACACCTCGCGAGTTGCGAATGGGCAGGAAGTTTTCTTTTTGGGCTTTCCATATGGGATCACCTTGAACGGAACGAATGTGAATGGGACACTGCCGTTTCCGTTTATCAAGAGGGCAACATATTCAGGCAGCATACCCAAAGACCCAGTCAAGCATTCTGTACAACTCCTGCTGGACGGATACAATAATCCCGGTTTTTCGGGAGGGCCAATCGTTTATAGGGACCTCTCGTCGTCTTCCCTGGATTACAAGCTTCTCGGCGTCGTCTCTGGCTTCCCGCCGGAAGTAACCGAGGTGATGGAAAAACACCCGATTAGAAATCGCGAGAGTGCCAGCCAGGAAGCTAAGGGACAGCCTTGGAGGATAGTCACGAACTCCGACGGAAGCATGTTCGAATACTTGGGAACGGGGAAATATGTTGCGCTCAACACCGGCATAGTGACAGCCTTCGCGATTTTCCCGGCAATTGACATAATCAAGGCCCATCCAATCGGACCCCTTGTCGATACGAAAAAGATGGACTTTCCTTCAGACCGATAGCCGCAACCTGCTCTATGTAGCCAACCTAACCGGCGGCATGGACGAACCGCCACCACCAGGCCGGCTCGCCTCGTTCTGGTGATTCCCCCCGGCGCGGGTTAAAATAAGGCTTCCATGAGCCTAAATGCCATCAAAGAGATTGAACGCGCCATCGGAGCGCTCACACCGCGTGAAATCGAGGAATTGTACGTGTGGCTTGAGCAACACTGCCCGCCGCCGATCGATACTCGCGTCCAAGCCGACCTTGCGGCCGGACGCCTCGACACGGCCATCCAGCGCGCCTTGGACGACGAGAAGGACGGACGCATACAGCCGCTCTAGCACCCTATGCAGCATCGCGCCGCCACCGATTTTTGGCAGCAATACCACGCCCTTTCGCCGGAAGTCCGCGCCCGCGCCGACAAACAGTTTTCATTGCTTAAAGCAAATTCGCAGCATCCTTCATTACAATTCAAGAAAGTGGGAGAGCGCCACGGCCAGGAAGTATGGTCCGCCCGCGTCACGCTGAACCATCGCGCCCTGGCGATCAAACGGGCCGATGGATATTTGTGGTTCTGGATTGGCGATCACAAGACCTATGAAGCGCTGATTTCTTAGCGCCGCTGTCTCCAGTAAAAGATCAGCGACAGCAAGGAGTTTGTTTGACCAAACTAGCGCAGTTCGCTCTACTAACCGCCGTCTTCGCGATGAGCACCTTCTCGCTCACTCTTGCTTCCGCCGCCCAGACCCTCACCGGCACCGTCACCAACGGCACCACCAACAAGCCCGCCGCCGGCGATGAAGTCATTCTCATCAACCTCGCCAACGGCATGGACGTAGCCGCCAGCACCAAGGCCGACGGCAGCGGAAAATACAGCTTCAAGCTCACCGGAGAACCCGGGCCTCACCTGATCCGCGCCGTCCACCAGGGAGTTACTTATCATCAGATGGCGCCTCCCGGCGTCAACACGGCCGACGTTCAGGTGTATGACGTCGCGACCAAAGTCGCCGACCTCAGCGTGACCGCCGACGTCCTTCGCTTCCAGGCCGACAGCGGAACCATGCAGGGTGTGCGCCTGTTCGTCGTCAGTAACACCTCTTCTCCGGCGAAGACGCAGATGAACGATCACAACTTCGAGTTCTATCTGCCTCCCGGCGCAAAGATTGGGGAAGTCCAGGCCCGCGCGCCTAACGGCCAGCCGATCGCCGCCGACGCCACGCCCCAAGCCGATAAGAAGCGCTACGCCCTCGCCTTCCCGCTTCGTCCCGGAGAAACGCAGTTCCAGGTGGAGTTCACTCTGCCTTACTCGGGCGAGATCAAGATCGATCCTAAGCCGCTCTATGCCGCCGAACACCTGGTGATCGTGCTTCCCAAGTCGATGCACTTCACGGCCGCAACTGGGGCGAGCTTCCAGTCCATGCAGGATCCCAACCAGGGCGACACGATGGTGGAAGTGGCGCAGCAGGTGAAGCCCGGGCAGCCGCTCGGCTTCAGCCTCGAAGGCACCGGAACCATCAACGAGTCGCCTGGACAGGTTGCTTCCGGAGCCGCGCAACAGGAGGGACAGCAGCAGGGACGCGACAATCGGCCTGGCGGCGGACTCGGCGCTCCCATTGATGCTCCCGACCCGTTGAAGAAGTATCAGCTGTATATTCTCGGCGGATTCGCCGTGCTGCTCGCCATCGGCGGCTGGGTGGTTACGAAACGGCAAAGCGGAACCGCAGTGGCTGCGACATCCGCGGCCGGCATGAAGCTTGGCGCGGTATCGAGCGACTACGGTGCGGCGCAACATCCTACGACGCCAACGAAACCCACTGCGGTGCCCGCGGCTAACCCGCCGATGGCCAGATCATCGATGCTGCTTGAAGGACTGAAGGAAGAACTATTCCAACTCGAAGTGGAACGGAAACAAGGCAAGATCACGCCTGCGGAGTACGACAAAGCCAAAGCCGCGCTCGACCAAACGCTGGAGCGGGCACTGAAACGCCAAAGCTAAACCGTGTGTAGCGCGGGACACTCCTGTCGGCGCAGAGCCCAGGCTTGACCCCCTGGTTGGGTCTTTGGGAATCAAAGACTTAGCGTTGGTGTTTGGCCATGTCTTTGAGGAATAAGGACTTACTTGTAAAGTATTTATAAATCAATAGGTTAGCTCGGATTTCCGGTCGGTTTTGCGGTTGTTTCCCGCCAGGTCTTTGAG
>PKXK01000289.1 GCA_003132325.1 Acidobacteriaceae bacterium | reverse complement strand
TCCTTCGATTGGAAAAGACTACTTGTGGAAGGTTCGCCCACAAAATAGTAGCCTAGCAGGCTGCGGAAAAACTCGAGTTCAAGCAGGTTTTGGGAAGGGCACGAGTGCCGTTAAACCTTTCCGCGCAGAGCCCTTTGGTTTGACCCCTCCTGGTTGGGTCTTTAGGAATCAAAGACTTAGCGTTGGTGTTTGGCTAGGTCTTTGAGGAATAAGGACTTATTAGTAACGTATTTATAAATCAATAGGTTAGCTCGGATTTCCGGCCGGTTTTTGCGGCTGCTTCCCGCCAAGTCTTTGAGAAATAAATACTTTAGTGGTCATGACGGTGGAAAGAGCTTAAGGGAAGCTCTGATTAGGTGCCATCGAAAAACCTTGAACCACAGGGTACACAGGGGTGCACGGAGGACCCCAGGGACTTAATCAGACTTTCCCTAGGGGATGACGATCCGGCTGCCTGCCTCTTCCGGCCCGGCTATGGCCGATTGCTTTTCCGGGAACTGGGCAAAGAGGAAATCGATGAGTCCCCGCGACCTCGGCCGGCCCGATGTGCGTGCCAAGCCCATGCGCAGGAGGAATACCAGCGCCTTCAGCACGTCGGAGTCCCGCAGCCGGGTGTGGCCCGGTATTTCGTCGATGTGTTGCTGCTCGGCCTCGCGGAATTCCTTCACCATGGTCTCGACTTCGCGAGCGATGCTCTGGTGCGCCAGGTTCGCGGTGGGCGGTTCGTAAATAAGACTGGAGTTCACCAGCGTCTGATAGGTCTTGACGAGCGAACTGACGGAGGTGATCAGGTCGCGGTCCAGGAGCGACCGATCAGCGCGGGCGCATTTACTCAGAGCGAAGCTGAGTCCCATGATGAAGTGCTGGCGTTCGAGCAGAAACTGCTCCGTGATCTCAACCTCGGGAAACACATTCTCCAGATCTTTTTCGGCTGGCGGCTGGTGGTGGGTGTTCGCGTGCTCCCGCGCCTGCTGCAGATAAGGACAGTCGCTGGGGCAGTCGAGCGTGACCTCGCGCTGCTCACCGCAGCACTGCGAGCAGATTTTTCCGTGCACCGCCGGGCAAAACCGCTTCTCTCTACGCTCGTTACAGATCGCACAGGTCAAAGATGTTTCCTCAGGATTCGATTATTTCATGGAAAGAGCGAAGTTCTACCGCCGAGACGCCGAGGTCGCAGAGAAGGACTTTTGTCGGTTCGGGGACAGAGGGGCATCGAGAGGGGGCGCGGCGGGCGAGGACGCCCGCCGGACAGCCGCCGGGACGGGGCGCTACGTTCACTCGTTGCCAAATGCTCCCAGCGGTTTTTGCACCGTTCTTGATGCAAATTGGAAAAGCTAATCGTTGCCATAAACGATTTCTATTTGTGTGCTTGCGTACAACGCGTTAGCCTATCTAGTCGTCACCGGGCGTTCAATATTCAATCCGATTCCTGGCAACCCACGAATTAAGGAGAAACATGTCAACTGAACTGCGGAATTTTCTTGCGATCCCCTACGACGAACTCGAAGTCATGAATCTGAAGGCGAAGAAGCAGCGCCTGGACCGCGTGGATCCTCACAAAATTCAGGAAGAGCGGCTGAAGTATCTGGGCGAGGAATCGCGCATTAAGGCCGTGACCGTGATGTTCAGCGACCTGGAAGGCCGTCTGCACATGCTCGANNTGCTCGACTACGACAAGAAATTCCTGCTGAAGAGCTACGACAACCTGACCTTTGACGGTTCGTCGATTCGCGGCTTCACGGCGCAGCGCGAAAGCGATCTGCGGTTAGGTCTGGACTGGGCCGCCTTCTACTGGGGACCGGCGGACGTGTTCGGACCGGGCAAAGTGCTGGTGTTTGGCGAAGTCATTGACAAGAATGGCGAGCCTTACACGGCGGACATCCGCAGCATGCTCAAGCTGTTTGCCAACGGAGTGCACAAGAAGCACGGCTACACCTGCAATGCCGCGAATGAGATCGAGGGCTTCCTTTTCGCGGGATCGGATGCCGAGCGCCATTACCACGAGACGGGCAAGTTCGAGTACGTGAATACGGGCGGCTATTACCACTCTTTGCCGGGCGATCCGCTGCGCTCATTTATCGATACCGTTGCCGAGGTACAGCGCTCCATGGGCTTCCAGAACGAGAAGGACCATCCGGAGGTGGCGCCCTCACAGTTCGAGATCAACTACGGGTACGCGGAAGCGGTGGCCGCCGCCGACCACATCCAACTCTACAAGCTGGTCTGCCGTCAGGTCGCGCAGAACATGGGATTGACCGCGTCATTCCTGCCGAAACCTGTGGTGGGCGTCAACGGCAGCGGCATGCACACCAATGTCTCGGTCAGCCAGAACGGCAAGAACCTGTTCTGGGATCCGAAGGGCGAGGAGAAGCTCAGCAAGTTCGGCTACGAATTCCTCGACCGCATTCTTACGCATGGGAACGATCTCTGCCTGGTGTTCAATCCCAGCGTCAACGCGTACCGCCGCCTCGATCCGCACTTCGAGGCGCCGAACCAACTGAAAGCGTCGGCAGTGGACCGTGGCGCCATGATCCGCATTCCGATTGGCAACGAGCGCAGTATGCGCATCGAAGTGCGCGCCGTGGCTCCCGACGCCAATCCCTACCTGGTGATGTACTCCATTTTCAAGACGGGATTGGAAGGCGAAACCTCCAAGATCAAGAACCTGCGCTCGGCCGAACGCTACCTGCCCGACAACATCTACACGGCGATCGACGATTTCCGCAAAGCCCCGTGGACAAGCAAACTCCTCGGGGAAGACGTGAAAGGCCGCTACGCCGACCTGAAGCAGGCATCGGCCGACCGCTGTCCGCGCTTGCTGGGCACGATTGTGAAGCCCGCCGAAGTGCAGTTTCACCACGCGGTCTACAACCAGTACCTGTGGAATATGTTCTAGANNGGGTCGTGTAGAGCGGACACTCCTGTCCGCTGCTCTTGGGTTTGGAATTGGCTCGAATCCTGCTTCTGTTCTTGAGTTCCAAGAAGCAAGACCAAAATCAAGAGCAGCGGACAGGAGTGTCCGCTCTACACGAGCTAGTGCATCGCCGCCGCATTCGTGAAGTCGGCATTCAGGTA
>PKXK01000244.1 GCA_003132325.1 Acidobacteriaceae bacterium | reverse complement strand
TTAGTGGTCGTGACGGTGGAAACAGTAGAAGAACCTGCGAGCTCTGCGCGGACAAGAGTGTCCGCGCTACACCGTCCAAGCCGATTCCAACCACCTGAGCCGGGTCAGAACCCCTGGCATCCAATACAATGTCATCCGAGCATTCATCCGAACGACCGAGGCATTCTTTATGAGCAACATCTTCAAAACCACGCTNNATGGCGCTCGGCTTCGCCGCCATCATGAATTTTGTCGCTTACTTTTTCTCCGACAAGATTGCGCTCGCCACCTATCGCGCCCAGCCGGTTGGCCGTGAAGATCTGCCGCGGGTCTACAACATCGTCGAGCGCCTGGCGCAAAAAGTCAGCCTGCCGATGCCCAAGGTCTACCTCATCCCGTCCGATTCGCCCAACGCCTTCGCCACTGGACGAAACCCGAACCACGCTTCTGTAGCCGTAACCCAGGGCATCCTGGGGCTGCTCACCGACGACGAACTGGAAGGTGTGCTGGCCCATGAACTCGGCCACGTGCGCAATCGCGACATCCTCATCAGTTCGATCGCGGCTACTTTGGCCGGCGCCATCACCTGGCTCGCATCGATCGCAAAATGGGGCATGATTTTTGGCGGCATGAGAGGCAGCCGCGAGGATCGCGGCGGAGGCGGCGGCATTGCAGCCATTGCCATGATCTTTCTCGCCCCCTTCGCAGCCATGCTGATTCAGCTCGCCGTTTCGCGCTCGCGCGAATACGGAGCTGACGATACCGGAGCCCACTGGACCGGCAATCCCTACGCTTTGGCCAGCGCGCTCGGAAAAATCGAAGCCTATTCCCGCCGCGTGCCTCTGGTGGCGAGTCCATCGACGGCGCATCTTTTCATCATTGCGCCGTTCTTAGGTGGGATGAGTTTCGGCAACCTGTTCTCGACCCATCCGCCAACGGCAAAGCGGATCGAGCGGTTGACCGGGAGGCCGGCGGAGTTTTTGCAGTGAGTTCTCGGTTGTCGTTTCTCAGAGGATTCCAATCCCCAAGAGCTGACGATTGTTCTCTTTAAGTTTCTTGCCCTGTTCGACCGCCGCAAGCAGTGAAGACTGTTGAAGCCTGCGCCATATTGACTGGCTCTCTTTGCACGCGTTACTAGGAGCTATTTCCACTTAATTCATATCTCCCTTCATGAAGGCGAATTGAAACGTAGACCGCATGCGACTGGCAAGATAATTGCCGCAAGTGGTCAATATAGAACAGTTTCTCTTTTGGCTTGGCCTCAATATAGACATTCCCTCCTCCGGCGAATACACCGGTACCCCGTCGATCTCATGAAAGTAGGGAAAGAAAATGACCAGATTCGAAAGCTCATACAGACCACCGATGTTTATGGCCTTACTATTCGCCGCTTTGCTTGCAGGTGGCGGAATCGGAAGGGTCTTTGCCGCCGTTGACCCGGGTGTTACCGTTGCTCCCGGCACTCTGGTCGGCGCAGCTACAGAACCCACGGTGATTTCGTCAAGCCCAAGTAACAGGGCGACGTCCGTACCGACCAGCACAAATAGCAGTAATAACGTTGTAACTGGCACCGTAGTGACCGCAACCTTCAGCCAGCCGATGTATCCGGCAACGATTAGCTCTTCCTCGGCTGGAGATTTGCTCACGTTTGCGGTCAAGGAGACAACCGGAAACGACGTACCCGGTACCGTCGTCATGAACGAGGCAAACACTGTGGCAACCTTTACGCCCACCTCGTCCGCTCTCAACCCGAATACCAGCTATACAGCCACGGTTACGATGGCGGCGAAGAACGCTGCTGGAGTTGCAATGGCCAATCCCATTGAATGGACATTTACAATCGGCGCCATCGAGTTTACTGGACAGACACCGGTAAATCTCGGAAAAGCAGGTCCTTTCGCGATTCTGACCAAATCAGGAATTACAGACGTTTTTCCATCTGCCATCAATGGGGATGTTGGAGCTAGTCCAATCACCGGGGCTGCTATCCATCTGACGTGTGCAGAAGTGATGACAGGGATAATTTACTCCGTTAATGCGGCGGGGCCGCTTCCATGCAGGGTGACTGACCCCACCTTACTCACAAAGGCTGTCGGCGACATGGAAACCGCGTACACCGACGCCGCCGGACGAAAATTGCCCAATTTTGTCAATCTGGGAGCCGGACTGATTGGCGGGTTAACCCTCGTTCCCGGCCTCTACAAGTGGAGTACCCGTGTTTTAATATCAACGGATGTCACGCTCTCGGGTGGCAAGAACGCTGTCTGGATATTCCAGATAGCGGGAACTCTTACTCAGGCCAGCGCTACGAAGGTGATCCTGAAAGGCGGCGCACTGCCCAAGAATATCTTCTGGCAAACTTCCGGTGCTGTGGCCATCGGAACGACTGCGCACTTTGAGGGAGTAATACTGGCTAAAACAAAGATCGCCATGAAGACGGGCGCATCGGCAAACGGCCGACTGTTAGCACAGACTGCGGTCACTCTTGAAAAGAATGCGGTTACACGGCCCGCCCGGTAAAGACCAAAGAGCGCGCTGGGCGGGGTGGCGAGCGAAGCGAAAGAAGAAAGCTGCTTAACTAGAGTCCGCTTCAGTTCCGAGCAAAAAGAAAAGAGAGCGCTACATCAATCAAATTGCTTAGTGTCCAGTCGTGGATCGCGGGGGATTTTCCGGCCTTATCTCGCGGCGGCCGCGACGATTGATAAGCCTGAGAAACCCCAAGTTGAGCCCGCGCAAGTAGCAGTCCTTCGAGAATGCTTCCCATCAAGATTACCGTTGGGCTTCGCGCCACCGGTGCGTGCACATCGAGGCCTTTACTTCAGCGCCGGTCTAATTCTTCCTTGAGTCGGGGAACTGAGCTGGTGAGGCGAGTGAAATCTGGCGGATCGAGAATGACCTTCTTAGGTTTTTCAAACGCTCCCGTGTCGAGGAATTTAACCGCACTGCGCACATAGCCTTTAAAAAAGCCGGTTTGGTCGCCGCATTTGGCCTTGCAGCAAGTCTCGTATTTGGCGGAGCCGGCAGTTACAGGGCCGAACAGGATGGAGGATCGGCCCATGTTATAAAGCTGGGCATCGGCTATACGCATCTTGAAGACAAGGACGGGCAGCGCCACACCAGCATCAACCTGTTCGATACCTATGCTAATGACCACTATATTGCCCAGAAATTTGTCACGACGGGAAGAATTCCCTCACCCTGATTAAAACGTGCAGCCGCCCGTTGACGCCAAGGGCGACCCCGTCGTCCGTGTCTGCGGGCATGAGCTGGAGGACATCGTGATCCCCGCCCCTTATCGCAGCGCCGCCGACGAGCACGGCATCTGATTTCCCCTTTTCCATCAGATAGACCATCATCGATGTGATGTCGCCGAATTGTTGCACCGCACAAACGAATTTGTTTGACTCATTTTCCAGAACATGCGCATTGTGTTGGTAATTATGGCGATAACCTTACCGGACGTTGGGACCGGCTCGCTCTGCAACAGCTGTGATGTTTCAGTCACGATCAACGCCAACACTGTGTCGACGACTTACGGGCAAGGCACAACAGCAACCCAGGTAGCGGCGGGGCTAGCCAACGCAATCAATGGCAATCCTGCCTTCGCAGGAGTCATCGTTGCTGGAGCGTCCGGCAGTACAGTGACGGTTGGCGGTCCAGTTGTTGCGCCACAAAACGTGACCTAATTACCCGTGGAGCACATCCTGCACCTATGATACCGACAACTTTTATGTTTGCGGTTTCCGCGCAAAGATATCGCCGCTTGGCACTATGGGCACACGGCCTCCGCTGTAGCGAGCAGGGCGTGGCTTTCTGGTCGGGATTGAGACTCAGCTTCTCATCGCCAGAGACCTGAAATACCTCCAACGGGCCAAGTCGGACGATCTGCTGGCCGCCGCGGACGAACTCGGCAGAGTCCTAAATGAGTCTGTGTCATAGCTTCTCTTTCGCCCCTTCGGGGCTTGGTCAATTCCCACTGGCCACCCACGGCTTGCGCCGTGGGCTGCATTCTTACGCCGCTTCGCGGCTGGGAGCGGGCCTCGCACTCCACTTTTCCAGACGCGATCGCGCTATGACACAGAATCTAAATGGACTCATCTCCTCAATAAAGAATCACGCGGCGTAAGCTTGCTTTTGTTTTTACTGAGAACTGAGAACCGAGAACTCCTCTGTGACATCGGTAACCGCCTCCTCCGCCATCCCGCATAGTAGAATCGCCAACAATGGCTCCCGAAACTCTGGTGGCAACTTCGCGCCGCGCGGCGGAACTCGAGAAGAGTCTGCGCCGCGTCATTCGCGGCAAAGACGACGTCCTTCGCCTCGCACTGGTTTCCATTTTCGCCAAAGGCCATCTGCTGATCGAGGGCGTCCCCGGAGTCGGCAAGACCACGCTCGGCCAGGCGCTCGCCCGCGCCATCGACTGCAGCTTTCAGCGCATCCAGTTCACCAGCGACATGCTGCCCTCCGATGTCCTCGGCGTCACCATCTACAACGCCCACGCCGAAGCCTTCGAATTTAAACCCGGACCCATCTTCAGCAACTTCCTGCTGGCCGACGAAAT
>PKXK01000262.1:4919-5049 GCA_003132325.1 Acidobacteriaceae bacterium | reverse complement strand
ATTGAGCCGACCAGCGGACGCGTTCTCGCCATGGTGAATCAGAAGCTGGCGCTTTCGAGCGGCGCACAGCCCTGCTCGACCATCAAGCTATCCGTGGCTCTGGCCGCATTGAGCGAGGGTGTGATCGACG
>PKXK01000262.1:0-4772 GCA_003132325.1 Acidobacteriaceae bacterium | reverse complement strand
GTCGCCAGCTTCCAGCCTCGCGTCAAGCGCCATCTCGATATCGAGCCCGTGATTCCCGAACTCTCCGACGGCATGGCCGGAGCGGTTCAGTACGGCACCGCGCGCAGAGTGGGGCTGAACTTCAGCGAGGAATCGATTTTGGGCAAGACCGGGACATGTTCGCGCGCCGGCACACGCTTTGGATGGTTCGCCTCTTACGCCAACACCGACATTGGACGCATTGTGACGGTGGTCTTTCTGCAGGGCGGACGTCCCACCTTCGGACCCAAAGCGGCGGAGATCGCGGGACGCATGTACCGCAATCTTTACGACCACAACTTCTTCGTGGCGGGGACAGCCGGAATCCTTCCGGACGCAACCGTCGAGAAGGCGAGCAGCGCAAGAACGCAGCAGGAATAATTTCCCGTAGAGACGCGGCTTGCCGCGTCTCCGCTGAGGCGGTGGCAATCCGGCCTCTAGAAGCGGATTTTTTCTGATTGTTTCCCGATTTACCAAAATTCTTAAACCCACAACACCAGCGCCTAGCGGGGCTTCGCCCACATAAGCGCTAACTTAAGAATTACTTCCGGTTTGCCCGTCATCTGCTCGCAATCGGCGGCAAGAGCGTGGAGTTTCCAGCGGCGAGACTTGGACGGCACTTCTGAGGATGGCCCGTTATACGGTAGTGTTCCCCATTCAGACTACGGAACATGCGACAGGTTTATCGCGTCCCAAGGGCCAACCCACTCGCAAGGCCTTCCTTTGGTCCGGTAGACGGTAAGGTTGTCGGGAGTCGAGAGGCTTACGTAGGTGTCCACCCCTTTGAAAGTATCAACCCCTGCAGGACCGTTCGTGTGCCAGCAAAGGGTTGCGACCTGCGGGACGAGATGCGGCGAGACATCCCTTCCGTCGACCTTGAGAGAATCATATCGGGTACCGCCCGTGTCGAAAACAAAGTGTGCCGTCCGCCACACCTTCACCATGTCGGGCGTAATCTGTCCGTAGTTGTTGTGGATGAGCCACATCAAGGTCCAGAAGCGCATACCAGGATTGCTCAAGCCGAAATAGGGAGTTGGCTCTTGCGCGTAGTGTCCGTGCTGGCTCATGGGATGGGATTTGCTACACGCATTGTTCTCGTCGCAGCTGTAGTTTGCTTCGACATTGTTGGTGGAAACGATGTAGCTCGCCGCGATCTCACCCAGATCCCCAGGTTTTCTCACCGCATAACGAGCCACGCCGTCCTGATCAGCCGGGATGCTTTCCACCACGTAAGCCTGATTCTTGTCGGAGACCACCCAATTCGCGCCTTTCCAGCATTTCCCGATCACGATCTTGTGGCCGGACTTCTCCCGATATTCCGGACGGCCGAGAGTCAGCAGCTCAACCGCTTGCTTGGCGGTCGCCGCAAATGCGGCGGCATAGAAGTCGCCGACCTGCCAGTCCAATCCAGCCCTGCGATAACCCGAGAAAGGAGCGGACAGCGTCGGGTTCATGATGTTCAGAGCTCCTCCCGCGTATCCGCTCACGGCAACGCCAGCATCATTCAGGGCGTGCTCGCTGCCGATCTCGCCGGCCGTGTCCGTGACGGTGAACCGGTGTGCCTTTTTGTCGCTCGGATTGGCGACGAACGTGACCAGATACTCTTGCGGGAAGAAGTGCTGATCCTCTGAGCTGACATGGATCGTTTTGCCGTCCTTGGTGGCCGCGCCGAGTATGACCGCCCCGCTGCAAGCCGGAGCCACCCCGTCCTCCGATGATGCGCCCGTGGACGCGCTCTTCTCCGATGGAGGCTCAGCCTGCAACCCAAAATAGCTGTTGATCATGAGGACTTTCTCGTAATTCGTCATCGTCTTGGCATACGTTGACGAATCGAGGTCTTCCTTGGCCCCATCAGCAATTCCTTGGATCAGCTCCAGCGCTTCTGGAACAAGCGCTGCATAGTAGGCTTCTTCCTGGTGCAGATAGTCGATTATGGCTTGGTTGTTACCTTGCACCTCCAGAACTTCTTTATACCAACCATCGAACGTAATGCGTATGAGGTCTCCAGCTCTCTCTCCATATTGCCGTCCGATCTCGTGCCAGGAACCGCTCAACTCTCCGAGATATCGAGGATGCGCTTCATACGCCGGGTAACCAGGAGCAACATAGTACTGTGCAAGACGGGAGTTGTAGCCAGTCCACGCACTTGGAACGGGAGGGTAAGCGCGTTTGGTCAACTTGCTCGCCGGTGAAGATAGCGTGGCGAGAGAAGCAACAATCGCGACCATTGCGATGCCCCGCAGAATCACCAGAAGTCTCCTCCGCATGATTTGACTCTCCTTGGACGAGTGATCCCGCCCGTAACCAGAAAGGCAGGCCCACGATTCGGTCATTTCACCGATGAGCCCGACAATTGTATGCCTTAGCGCTGTATGAATTCCACGGCGAATCCGATCAGGGACTGGGTTGCATCCTGGAAGGTCGCGACGGGTGCCAACGGGTGAGTGGTCGGCTACTCGGAAGCTACCACCCCGAAGCAAGCCGGGAGGGTCATCTCTCCCCTGACATGCTTAAGTTAGCGCTTATGGGGCTTCGCCCCGCCTGGACAGCCGAAGGCGGCTGTCCCTACGTAAGGCTTACCGCTTCAACTCGTCCTTGGCCACGACGCCGTCCCTGATGTGGACGATGCGGTGTGCGTATTCGGCGATGTCGTGCTCATGGGTGACCAGCACGATGGTATTGCCTTCCGAGTGCAGCCGATCAAACAGGGCCATAATCTCGTTGCCGGTTTGCGAGTCGAGGTTGCCGGTCGGTTCGTCGGCGAGGATGATGGCCGGCTTATTGACCAGAGCGCGGGCGACCGCCACGCGCTGGCGCTGTCCGCCGGAGAGTTCGTTGGGCTTGTGGTTCATGCGGTCCCCCATGCCGACAGAAGTCAGCGCGGCTTTGGCGCGCTGGGCGCGCTCTTCAGAGGGGACTCCGGCATAGATCAGCGGCAGCTCCACGTTGTGCAGCGATGTGGCGCGGGCCAGCAAATTGAAAGTCTGGAAGACAAATCCGATTTCTTTATTGCGGATGCGCGCCAGTTCGTCGTCGTCGAGTTCGCTGACCAGTTGTCCGTTGAGCCAGTATTGGCCTTTGGAAGGCGAGTCGAGNNGTTGATGCCGCGCAGCGCATGCACCTGTTCCGAGCCCATATCGTAGGTCTTCCACAGATCCTCGGTCGAGATCATGTAGGAGTCGGGCGCAGACCCATTTGCAGCCTTATCAATCGGCAAAATCTCGGCAGTCGCCATCTTGCTCTCCTTATGCGGATCGGGCTCGAGCACGCACGCTCCTATCGCCGTTCTATCTTGGACGTACTAACTTGCCAGAAGTTAGTGGTAGAGACGCGGCTTGCCGCGTCTCCTGTCGCGGACTGAGACGGGGCAAGCCCCGTCTCTACTAACTCTCGTCTTCTTTTTTCGGGGCCGAATTATCTATTTTGACACTCGTCCCCGGTTTCAGGGTACGCAAAACCTTGTAGCTGCCGGTGACGACTTCGTCACCCTCTTGCACACCCTTGGTGACCTCGATATCCGTGGTGCCGCTGATGCCGGTATCCACCGGAACGAATTCGGCTTTCTTCTTGCGGATCACGAATACGCCCTGCACTTCTTCGTTGTCTTTCGGCTTCGATGCTTCCGCCGGAGCGCGGGTGGCTGCTTCTACGCTGCCCTTGCCCGCATCTTTGGGCACGAGATCCGCCTGCGTGCGGACCGTGAGCGCTTGAATCGGAATGCTGAGCACGCTGCTGCGGACCGCGGTCGTAATTTTGGCGGTCGAGGAGAGCCCCGGGCGCAGGTCCGCTGGCGGATCGGTGAGCGTTACGACGACCTTGAAGTCTTTCGCTTCCTCACTCGTCGAAGTGGCCTGAGAGGTCGCCACACCGGTCGAGCGCACGATCGCGTTGTCGCCGATTTCGCTGACGACGCCGTGGAAGGTTTTGTGCGGAATGGCGTCAATGGTCACGTCCGCGGGCTGGCCGAGACGCACGTTGACGATGTCGGTCTCGTCCACCTTCACCTCGGACGTGATCACCGACATGTCGGCCAGCGTCATCAGCGTGCTGCCCGGAGAATTCTGGATTCCGATGACCACNNTCTGCGTGATGTGCTTGTCCATCGAATCTTTCTGCGCTTTGGCTTGGGCCACCTTAGCTTCGGCTTGGGCCAATCCGGCATCGGCGGACTCCCATGCCGCTTTCTTGACGTCGTAATCCTGCTTGGCGATGAGGGCCGCGTTGTACAGACCCTGGGCGCGTTCCCAGTCGAGCTTGGCGTGGACGGCGTCGGACTTGGCGCGGTTCAGGTCGGCGAGCGAAGTCTTCAAGGCGGCATCGGCGGCAACGGCGTCGGTTTCCGCCGCCTGCACCGACGCGCGAGTGGCATTGACGTCAGCCGAGGACTGCACGTTCTCGAGCTGAGCCAGCAATTGCCCCTTCTTCACGTGGTCGCCTTCCTTGACGTGCAGCTTGATGATCTTGCCAAAAGCATTGGCTCCGATGTTCACGTAGGTCTTCGGCTTGATTTCACCCGAAGCGCTGACCACCGAAGCCAGGTTCTGCTTTTGCACCTTCCCCGTCTGCACCGTCACCACGTTTTTTTGGCTCTGGTAAACGCTCACGGCGACGATGATCCCGAGCACCAGCGCAGCGCCAATCCCGATCAACACTTTCTTCCAGGTCTTCATAGCGAGTTCTTCTTACTTCATTACGAGGTCTTCATGACTTAGAGAAAAAGTCTGATTAAGTCCCCGGGGTCCTCCGTGCACCCC
>PKXK01000257.1 GCA_003132325.1 Acidobacteriaceae bacterium | reverse complement strand
CCAGGTCGCCTTCCCGGAGCACAGTTCCGCCCGCCTCGTGCGGCGCGGGATTCTGATGTGTTCAAGCGAGTCCGGATGCCAGGCGGTTCTGTTTACGCCCGACTCCGTCAAGTCTGTGAAGTGAACGGCAACTCCGGCAGTGGACTATTTTGAATTCAGGCCACTGCCGCAACTCCCAGCCATTTGCCCGGTTCTCCGCCACCCGCTAAACTTAATGGTCCCGGAGTACTCCTATGCTGGTCGTCATGCAAGCGCAGGCCACGGAAGAGCAGGTCCGCGCCGTCTGCCAGAAAATCGAAGCGCTTGGGTACCGCGCCCACTCCATGCCTGGGGCGCAACGCACCGCCATCGGCATCACCGGCAACAAAGCCGAAGTGGAATCGGGATCACTGGAAGAAATGCCCGGCGTGCAGGAAGTTATCCGCGTCACCAAGCCATATAAGCTGGTCAGCCGCGACACCAAGCCCGACAACACGGTGATCAAGTTTCCCAATTCGAGCGCCAGCATCGGAGGCCCCGGGCTTGCCATCATCGCCGGACCCTGCGGCATCGAGAGCCGCGACCAGGCATTCACCATCGCCGAGCGCGTTGCGCGGGCCGGAGCCCAATTTTTCCGCGGCGGCGCCTACAAACCTCGAACTTCTCCTTATTCTTTTCAGGGACTCGGCGAAGAAGGACTGAAGATCATGGCCGAGGTCCGCGACCGGTTTGGACTGCTCATCGTCACCGAAGCCGTGGATTACGAATCGCTGGAGTTGGTCGACCAGTATGCGGATGTCATCCAGATCGGCGCGCGCAACATGCAGAACTTCTCTCTGCTCAAGCGCGCCGGACGCGCCCGCAAGCCGGTGCTGCTGAAGCGCGGCATCTCGGCTATGCTGGAAGAATTTCTCATGGCCGCGGAATACATCATGAGCGAGGGGAATTACAATGTCGTCCTGTGCGAGCGCGGCGTGCGCACCTTCGCCGATCACACCCGCAACACGCTTGATCTCAGCATCGTGCCCGCCGTCCAGCGACTCAGCCACCTGCCCATCATTGTCGATCCCAGCCATGGTACCGGGAAACGCAACAAGGTGACGCCACTTTCCCGCGCGGCGGTCGCCGTGGGGGCCGACGGCCTGATTGTGGAAGTGCACCACGATCCGGACCGCGCACTTTCGGATGGGATGCAGTCGCTCTACCCCGATCAGTTTGATGCGCTGATGGTGCAGGTGCGGCAGATTGCGGCGGTGCTGGGACGATCAATCCCTAAAGGCGCCGAGGCCGCCACGTTGGCAACCACGTCCACGCAATCGACATCGTGACCTGGAGAAGAAGATATGATGCCACGCGCTATGGTGCTTTCGCTTTTCTTCTTGGGCACGGTCATGGCGCAAGACTCTGCTCCAATACGGCTGTCGCGGCGGGACGCATCCCCGATTTGCCGCGGCAAAGTCAGCGACGCTTCAGACTGTGTCACGGCTCCACACGCGACTTACTCTCCCGATCCCACGTATCCGGAAAAGGAGCGCAGAGCACGCCACCAAGGGGCAGTTGTATTGACGCTCGTTGTTGGTCCCGACGGCCTGCCCCGTGACATCAAGATCTCACGTACACTTAGTCCCGAGTTTGATAAAGCAGCCATAGATGCCGTGAAGAATTGGAAGTTTACTCCCGCAACTAGAAACAGCAAGCCCGTTGCAGTCGAGATCGATGTACAAGTAGCCTTCAGGCTTTTCTGATGGCCCACAACATCTGATAATCTTTTGCCTTCACCAAGGCGCCGCATTTTGCGAAAACTCCTTTTCATCGCTGTCCTCGTCCCGCTGGTCCTAGCCGCCGGCTGGTACTACTTCCACGAACGCACTCTCTCCGCCTACGGACCGCTCTACCGCGAATACGCCTACATCTCGAACGGCAAGAGCAACACGGTCACGGTCATCGACCTGCGCAGTTTTCGCCCGGTAAGAACGCTCCAGGTCGGCACCGAGCCTACCGGAGTCGCGGCCAACCCCAAGCGCAACGAAGTTTACGTCGTCAACACTGGCTCCTCGAACGTCAGCGTGATCGACGCTGAGCAGAACAAGGTCGTCGCCACCATTGGTGTTTACGGGCGTCCGTACTTCATCGACGTCTCGCCCGACGGCCGCCGGGCGTACGTCGCCAATTCCGGCTCCGACAACGTTTCCGTTCTCGATCTCGACCACCGTACTGTCGCGGCCATGCTCCGTGTCGGCGGAGATCCCGGCCTCGCCCGCGTCTCGCCTGACGGATCCACCGTGGTCGTCACCAATCGAGCCGACAACACGGTCTCGATCATCGACGCCGCGCGGCTGGCCGTGCGCTCCGCCATCAACGTCTGCATTCATCCCGAGGACATCGCCATCCTGCTCGATTCGAGCAAGGCGTTCATCTCGTGTTCGGGATCGGGGCAGGTTGCCAGTATCGCTCTAAANNAGAATGAACCCCGGGAGAATGAACCCCGGCAGAACGAACCGCAGCAGAGTGAACCGCAGAACGACAAGCTGCTGGCTTTGCTGGATGTTGGACAATCTCCGGTGAGTCTGGCGCTGAAACCCGATGGCGGAGAACTGATTGCGTTCAACTTCGATGCCGGCAGCATCTCCATCATCGAAACCGCGCCCAACGAAGTTTCGGGCAGTTATCTGATTGGGAGCCAGCCTACCCGCGGTGTCGTGTCCGCCGATAACTCGCGCCTGTATATTTCTAATTTCGGATCGAATAACATCGCGGTCTACGATATCGACCTGGGCAAGGTCATCGCGTATCTGCCGGTGGGGACGCATCCCGACGCGCTGGCGCTGTCGCAAGATCAGAACTATCTGCTGGTGCTCGACTCCGGTTCCGGAGACCTGGTGGTGATTCAAAAACGCCAGCCCAAAAAGAAATTTGAGCCGTCGGAATATTCCTTGCTGACCATCATCCCGGTCGGGATGCAACCGAATCAGATCGTGGTGAAGTCGTTCCGGGCGACGAAGCTCATCGACGGGCGCTAGGGACCGCGCTTTTGNNGCAAGGATGGGGCACCCGCTGTTCCCGGCTGCGTTCTTACCTTGATCTTCGTCTTAGGAAACTCTGATTAAGTGTCGGCAGAAAGCGTAAACCACAGGGTACACAGGTGGCGTCACGCTCAATGTTTCTGAGGATATATTCTCGGGAATTGCGGGTTCCCCCGCAATTGCTTTTACCCAGAATAAGTTCCTAGCCGTGCAACAGCAGAACCTGCAAAGTCGAATTGCGTTAAGTTCTGGCCCGATCCAAGTCACAACACCCGCCACAGGCACGGGCGGTAGTGGCGGCACGCCAATTGGGGGCAAAGTCTATGGTGGCGTAAACATGAATTAGGGGGAGGGCTGGGTGTTACTTGTTGAACAGTCGCCGGCGGGCGGTCCCTGCCAACGAGAACAGGCCCATTCCCATCAAGCCCAGCGTCCCAGGCTCTGGTACCGTCGTGGCCTGGGCCTTTGTCATGTTGCCGTAGGTGTAACCGTAGGTGTAGCCGCCCCCGCCGTTGTACCACGAGTAACTAGGTGACCCGAAGGTCTCTGTCAGGTGCCACTTCTTTCCCCCCGCCATGAAGAACGTCGAGAAGACATCAGTCTTCGCGTTGAAGGTCGAATTGAAGGCGGCGACGTTTCCCCACGAAGACGCATAGACGTAAGAGTAAGCGAAGTGTGTGACGTTTCCGACAGTGGTGCCGTAGATCGCTTCCAAGTCTACCCACGCCCCTGTGTAGTTGTAAACGTCAGTCTCAACCAGTCCCACCCCAGTGCCGTAAGTGCTGGCATAGGTACTGCTGGCGGGAAACGTGTAAACGTAATCGTACGAGTACACTACTGTCCGGCTATAAA
>PKXK01000136.1:1862-26806 GCA_003132325.1 Acidobacteriaceae bacterium | reverse complement strand
CCAAATGTGCGGAAGAACCTCACAATTGGACTCTTTCCGGTCTTCGAGAGGACTCTGAAGTCAGCGGTAGACATCAAATATTCGTAGTAGAAGACGGGAAGATCGCCGGTTCCGGGAACGTTATGGAATTGTCCTTTGATGTTTCTGAGCTTCGCCAGCAACCTCTCGTCTGTGATTTCGATAAGGTTGCTGCCCGGATATATATCGTCAAAGACAGCTGCAGCAAGCACCATTTTACCGTCGGGCGTGCGGACGCTCAGCAGGCCGAGGTACTGGCCGCCGACGGTAGGGCCTGGCAGATATGCCGTCGTCAACAAGCCGGATAATTCCTGCCACTCTTTGCTCTTCCAGAAGTCCATTGCCTCTACGAATATTTGATGTCTACGGTTCTTTAGTAGCCATAGGTCTCATGTCTGAGAACTTGACGAAACCAGTTCGCAGGCGGTCAAAGACGAAAAAGCCAGGTTCAACCTCTCGTCCACCCGCCGCCCCCTCCAGCCGGGAGATGCTGATAGTCATATTGCCCCAAAAGTTAGATTGACGCCACATGCCAGTGCCGTCGGCGGCTTCCCAAAATCTCGAAATTGCTGGTTCCCCGGTCGAACGAATCACCCCCGGAGCGGATTCGTAATAGGTCTTGTACATAGGTAGCCCCGGTCCTTCACTTGGCGCGATAGCCATACGAACATTCCCCCGTCGCTATGATAATAGTCAGTCAAAACAGCAAGTCAGTGATCCCAGCCACATCTTGGTTTATGTAACCAGGCGATTTCACTCATAACGCAGCCAATGTTCGCCGTCGAAGAACAAGCGCCGCATCCCCTTTTGCCGGTTGATGCCCCCAGTCATCTTATTGTGAACAAGTCAGATACCTCTTGACCCACGTTTTACCCGCCGTGCATTGTCATCCCGCTCGCCCCTCGCGATAGTGCCTCCAGAACGGAGGCACTATGGCCGCTTCACTTGCCGATTTTGCGGAACAGACCAACCCCAAGACTTTGGCCGAGGCCCGCCGCGCCAACTTCCGGCAGGCTACGCGCGTCCACGGCAGTTTCCTGGCTGCGGCCGAGAAACGGGCTCTCGTCTGGATGGCTGAGCGCATGCCGGTTTGGGTCAATTCCGATCACCTGACCCTCCTCGGCTTCGTCGCCCAGATCGCGACGGGTGTTTGCTACGCCTTCGCCGTCCACGAGCGTCGCATGCTGCTTGCCGCCGTTGTTTGCCTCGCGGTCAACTGGTTCGGCGACAGCCTCGACGGAACTTTGGCGCGCGTCCGGCAGCAGCAGCGTCCGCGTTACGGCTTTTACGTGGACCACATCATCGATTCCATCGGTGCAACTGCCATGATGGGAGGTCTGGCGCTTTCCGGATACATGCATCCGGTGATTGCGATTGGGCTGCTGATTGCTTTTCTGTTGCTCTCCATCCAGTCGTATCTGGCGACCTATACGCTTGGCGAGTTCCATCTTTCGTTGTGGCACTTCGGTCCGACCGAGTTGCGGGTTCTGCTGGGGGCGGGCAACCTGGCAGCGCTCCGTTGGGCGTGGGTGATTCACGGGCGCTATCGCCTCTTCGATATTGGCGGTGCGATGGGATTGGCGGGGATGCTGCTGATGCTGCTTGTCGTCAGCCTGAAGAATACGGTTCGGCTTTATCGGGAAGAGAGAGTTTCATGAACAGTCCGTGTAGGGACAGCCGCCCTCGGCTGTCCAGGCCGAGCGAAGCTCGGCAGCGCTTTTCCCGCTGGCTGAAGTTCAACGCCGTCGGTGGCATCGGCATCGTTGTGCAGTTGGCGGCGCTGGCTCTTCTTCGTTCTTTACTGAAACTCGATTATCTGCTGGCGACGGGGCTGGCAGTGGAGATCGCGGTGATCCACAATTTCTTGTGGCACGAGCGCTTCACCTGGGCGGACCGGCCGGCTGCGCGGCCGGTTCAGTCGCTGGTCAGACTGGTCAAGTTCAACGCCAGCAATGGAGCGGTTTCCATTGGCGGGAACCTGTTGGTCATGCGGCTGCTCGTGGGCGAATTGAGGGTCAACTATGCAGTGTCGAATCTGGTTGCGATTGTCGTGTGTTCGCTGGCGAATTTCCTGCTAGGCGATCGGTTCGTCTTCGAAAGCTGACGCAAACCCAGCCGCGATCTCGACCTAGCCGCGGGCCGAGCTTCGCTCGGC
Organism: Acidobacteriaceae bacterium; assembly: GCA_003132325.1. Lineage (GTDB taxonomy): Bacteria > Acidobacteriota > Terriglobia > Terriglobales > Acidobacteriaceae > Acidiflorens. The sequence continues at coordinate 24,633 of PKXK01000136.1, read as the reverse complement.
TGGACGGCCGAGGCGGCCGTCCCCGCGTAATTCTTGGCGATTCGCGGCTTTTGGACGCCTCTTAACGGGCACTTTAGGGGGTTACGCGGCGATCCGACCTGCGATATAATGCTAATAATTGCCATGCGCTCGAACAGCTACATTTCGCTCCTCCAGGAGTGCTGGATCGAGGGACGCGCCTGTCCCCGCCGGTACCTTTCTGTTCTGCCGTCGCATGTGCGCGCCAATCTCTTTGGCAGCGACTAATTTTCCATCCCTTCGTTGCTTCGCTAATCGCTCTTAGCCTTTAGCTCTTAGCTTTTAGCCCCTAGCCAAAGCAGCTACGCTGCTCGCTCCCCGGCTTAAGAATCACTGAGAACTGAGAACCGAGAACTGAGAACTAATCTGGAGGACTCCATGACCACCAAGACTTTGATTGCCGGCCCCAAGCTCAAGACTGCGATTCCCGGACCGAATGCCAAGCGCATTCTGGCGGGCGATGAGCAGTACATTTCACCTTCTTACACGCGCTCGTATCCAATGGTTGCCAAGCGCGGCCGCGGCATTGTGGTCGAAGATGTGGATGGCAATGAGTTCTTCGACTTTTCGGCCGGCATAGCCGTGGTCTCGACTGGCCACTGCCATCCAAAAGTGGTCGCCGCCATTCAGAAACAGGCGGCCGAACTTATCCACATGTCAGGCACCGACTTCTACTACGAGGGGATGGTGACGCTGGCCGAGCGCCTTTCAAAGATCGCGCCCATGCCGGGGCCGCACAAGATTTACTACGGTAACTCCGGCGCCGAAGCCATCGAGTGCGCCTTGAAGCTGGCGCGCTATCACACCAAGCGCCAGCACATCATCGCCTTCCTCGGCGCTTTCCACGGACGGACCATGGGCGCGCTCTCGCTGACGGCCTCGAAGCCGCAGCAGAAGCGGCGCTTTTCGCCGATGGTGCCTGGGGTTACGCACGTGCGCTATCCCGATGTCTATCGGGGCTGCGTGGGCGGTCCGCAGGATGCCGAGAAATTCGCGCTCGGCTGCGCCCGCTACATCGAAGACAAGCTGTTTAAGACCGTCCTCGCGCCGGAAGAAGTTGCGGCCATTTTTGTCGAGCCGATCCAGGGCGAAGGCGGATACGTCGTCGCGCCGACGATTTTCATGCAGGAACTGCGCCGCATCTGCGACAAGCACGGCATCCTGCTGGTGGTGGACGAAGTCCAGAGTGGCATCGGCCGCACCGGCAAATGGTTTGCCGTCGAACACAGCGGCGTGCAACCCGACATGGTTTGCATGGCGAAGGGCATTGCCTCTGGGATGCCTCTCGGCGTGACCATGACCAAGGCTGAGATCATGGACTGGGTACCCGGTTCCCATGCATCGACTTTCGGTGGTAATCCCGTCTGCATTGCCGCCGCGTTGGCCACGCTCGATGTGATCGAGAAAGAAGGGCTCCTGAGGAATTCGCAGGAAGTCGGCGACCACATGATGAAGCGCATGGCGGGCTGGCCGAAGAAGCACAGGATTGTCGGCGACGTCCGCGGACGTGGCCTGATGATCGGCGTCGACATCGTCAAAGACCAGGCGACTCGCGAGTACGGCAACAGCGAGCGCGATCGCGTGGTGGAGGCGGCTTTCGCGCGCGGCATTCTGTTTCTCGGCTGCGGCCCGAGCACGGTTCGCATCGCACCGCCGCTCATCGTTACCAAGGACGAAGCCGACGTTGCCATGGATGCGCTGGAAGAGTCGATCGCAGCCGTCGAAAAAAGCCTGTAACTGAAATTCTGGAAAACAAAGAAATGCGGGCGATGAAAGCCGGGTGGGGCACTTTCCAGCCGCGAAGCGGCGTAAGAGTGCAGCCCAGGGCGCAAGCCCTGGGAGCAAGCGGAGAATTGAGCGAGCCCCAAAGGGGCGGAAGAAGAGTTCTCACGCAGAGGTAGCCAAACGGGGCTTTTCGCCGGAGGTGCGTGATGTGGAACGGAAAAGTCGAATTAATCTACATCGCCGCCGCCGCGCAAGGCCCGATGCAGGCGGTAGCCGAAGCAGTGGCGATTCCGGGCGAGGGGCTCGCGGGTGACCGCTACGCGCTGAAGCTGGGCACGTTCTACAAGCCCGAACCGGACTAACGAACTCACACTGATCGAGGTGGAGGCGATTGAGGCAATACAGCGCGAATACGGTGTCGAACTTGACGCCGGCGCCGCGCGGCGCAATCTCGTGACCCGCGGCGTCGCCCTCAACCATCTTGTGGAGAAAGAATTTACGATTGGCGATGTCCGCATTCGCGGGATTCGCCTGTGCGAGCCTTGCGATCACCTGGAGCGCCTGACTGGCAAACCGCTGATCAAAGCGCTGCGCCACCGCGGAGGATTGCGGGCGCAGATTCTGACGCCGGGGACGATCCATGCGGGCGATGAAGTAAGGTGATACGACCCATCGACCATAACTTATTGATGAATAAATACGTTACGAGAAGGCCTCATTTCTGGGCGGCTGCCATTGAGAGAAACGCCCGGGTGTCCGCCCATAACTTATTGACGGATAAATACCTTACGCTGAGCCTGGCGATAATGGGCAACAATCTCCACGTAACTTATTGATAAATAAATACGTTACAAATAAGTCCTTATTTCTCAAAGGCCTGGCCAAAATCCACCCCTAAGTCTTTGACTTTAAAAGACCGCAGGTAGGGGGATCCAGAAGCGGACCACCTCAATCCCATGGAAGGAGACGCCAATGCCGCGCTTCACCTCTCGCACTCTGGTCGCTCTGGCGTTCACCCTGGTGATCTGGGCCTCTGCCTTTGCCGGCATTCGCGCCGGACTTCGCGGCTACGGACCCGCGAATCTCGCCGTCCTGCGTTTCCTGGTCGCGTCTTCGGTGCTCGCCATTTATGCCGGGATCGCACACTTTCGCCGTCCGGAGTTGCGCGACATTCCCGGACTGGCCTTCACCGGCGCCATCGGGATCACCTTCTACAACCTGGCCCTGAATTACGGAGAGACCCGCGTAACCGCGGGCGCGGCCAGTCTGCTGATTGCCTCCGTGCCCATCTGGACCGCGCTGGCCGCCCGCTTCTGGCTGCACGAGAAACTGACTGCCATCGGATGGTGCGGAGTGTTCGTCAGCTTCGCGGGAGTCGCGCTGATCGCCAGCGGAGAAGGCGAAGGCATCCGCCTCTCCCCGCAAGCGCTGATTATTATCGCGGCCGCGGTTACGTCCGCGCTCTACATGATTCTCCAGAAGCACTATCTGGGCCGGTACAGCGCGCTGGAATTTACGGCGTACTCGATCTGGTTCGGAACCGCGCTGATGCTGCCCTTTGCCAGCGGTCTGGTGCACGCGCTGCGCGCCGCTCCTGCTTCGGCGACGCTGGCGGTCATTTATCTGGGTATCTTTCCGGGAGCGCTCGCCTATGTTGCGTGGGCCTATGTGCTCTCGCACGGCGCTGCAGGGCGCACTTCTACGCTGCTCTACATGATTCCGATCGTGGCCATTGGCATTGCGTGGATCTGGCTGGGCGAGGTGCCGAAACTGATTTCTCTTGTCGGAGGCGCGGTTGCGCTCGGCGGCGTGGTGCTGGTGAATACGCTTGGGAAGAAGGAAGTCGAAAAAGGTACCGAACGCGCGGTGATGAGGGTCACATCATGCTCGACCTGATCCAAGCTAGGGTGAAGATGGAGTTCTTTCATGTTCGCCGGGCGCCTGACCGAAGCCACACTCCGCGCACTGGATTGGCTGGCGGCCCACACCCTTCCACCGGAGAACATGCCCGCACACCAGCGCACCGGCCGCCGTGGCGAGGAGGATGCTTACTTTTACCTTCGTCGGCGGGGCTACACCATCATCGCCCGCAACTACCGCTCGCCGCATAATCGCGGCGAACTCGATCTCGTCGGCTGGGAGCGGGACGTCCTGTGTTTTATCGAGGTGAAGACCCGGACCACGCGTGACGTCAAGCCCGCGGAAGCGGCTGTGGATCGAGACAAGCAACGGGAGTTGTCGCTAGTTGCCCGCGACTTCCTGCGCCAGATGCCCCCTTCGTGCCAACGGCGTCCCCAGCCCGCGCGCCTTTCGCGGGATGGGGTGGAGTGGCGGTTCGATGTGCTCGCCGTATACTATGAGCGCGGACCCAGCCGGCCCTCATTCGAGTTGTTTCAAAATGCGTTTCCCGTATCGTACAATCGTAAATTCGGCAATCGTGGGCGTGCGGATTACTACTGAAAGGATTTAGTACGTGCCTGAATTAAGAAAAGACCCCATCGTGGGCCGGTGGGTGATTATTTCCACGGATCGCGCCCGGCGGCCTACCGACTTTGTGCGCGAACCGGTGAAGATCAAGGGCGGATTCTGCCCCTTCTGCTATGGCAATGAAGGCAAGACGCCGCCGGAGATACTGGCCTATCGCCCAAGCGCCAACGGCGGTACGGCTCAGAAAGACAGTCCGGGTTGGACGGTCAGGGTCGTCCCGAACAAGTTTCCGGCGCTCGGCATCGAAGGCAATTTGAACAAGCAGGCCGAGGGCATGTTCGACAAGATGAATGGCATCGGCGCCCACGAAGTCGTCATCGAAACGCCCGACCACAACGCCACCCTGGCCTCGCTTCCGTCGAAAAGGATCGAAGACGTGCTGTGGGCCTTCCGCGATCGCATACTCGATCTCAAGAAGGACCGCCGCTTCAAGTACATTCTGCTTTTCAAGAACCACGGAGAAGCCGCCGGCGCCTCGCTCGAGCACGCGCACTCGCAGCTGATCGCGCTGCCCATTCTGCCCATTTACGTGGTGGAGGAACTGCAGGGAGCCAAGCAGTATTACATTTACAAAGAGCGCTGCGTCTTTTGTGACGGCATCCGGCAGGAAATCGAGAACGGCACCCGAGTCGTGGCCGAGAACGAAGACTTTCTGACTCTCGCGCCCTATGCTCCGCGGTTTCCATTTGAAACCTGGATCCTCCCCAAGCGCCACGAGTCTGCCTTCGAGAACTCGTCGTCGCAATTGTTTGAAAATCTCGCCAGAGCGCTCAAACTGCTGCTGATGAAAGCGGACCGCGTGCTCGACAACCCACCCTACAACCTGGTGGTGCATAGTTCACCGGTGCAGGAGCCGACCAACGAGTATTACCACTGGCACATCGAATTCATGCCGAAGCTGACCAAGACGGCGGGATTTGAGTGGGGAACCGGTTTCTACATCAATCCCACACCGCCCGAAGAGGCGGCGAAGTTTCTGCGCGAGGCGAGCGTGGAAGACGCGGCGCCCAGTGCGGCGGCGGTGCGCTAGGGGTCGCTGCAGGGCTCCTAATGGTTACGAGATAATCGGCGTATCTTCGCGGCTGGAGCTGTTTGTCGATAATGAGCGTAATCGCGATTTTGCACCAACATCTGGGAACCCGTACAATCGAGATCATCTCCCGTCCGATTGGAAGCTGTGCGACTAGGGGGTGGTGAATGAAGTTCCAATGGCTCTGTTACCTGGCAATGGCTTTGGCTTGCTGTTCGTCGGTGCAGTCTGCGCAAGCCCAGAAAAGAACAGACCCGTGCGAGCGCCCTGTCACCTCTCCTGCCACTGGAACTGCGAAGCTGACACTAAAGGGCGGCCAGTCTGTCTATCACGAGGGCGAGATCATTCCCCTTGAGCTTAAGTTCACATATAGATTGGTTCAGTACCGTCCCAGAGCAGGTCCTAACCTTAGGTCTTTTTCTTTCTGCCTCACCCCAGGGGGGCGTGATCCGCTGCAAGACGACGAAGAATCAGGCCTTTGGGGAAGCGCCGGTGGTTCATTTGTTTCCGGTCCCTATGATGTGTTTGATCCTGGTGTCACCTACGTTGACAACATGGTGCTCAATGAATCGAAGTCAGTGCCACCAGGAAACTACAGTTTGCGGCTAGGTATTTCCAATGAAGTCAAATTTCAGATCCTCCCCGCCACGCCGGAATGGCAGGCGGAGCAATTGGCCAGTGCGCTGGCGGTGCTGGATGCCGACCACACGAAGGATACACCATCCGACATAGAGCGGACTAAGCAGGCAGTGCGAGTTTTGAGGTTCCTTGGATCGGAAGCCTCCACACGCGAACTTGCGCGTCGGTTCTGGTTCTACGATCGGCAACGCCAAGTCCACCCGATAAGCGCCGAGTATCCAATAAACCCATTCTTCTATGGGTATGAACGCAGCCAAGATTACTGGGACATCAAGGCTGGGTTGATTGCGTCGTCTTACCGCGCAGTTGCTATCGAGGAATTGACCGCAGCGATTCACGATCCTCAGCACCCGGCTACTCGCGCAATGGTGGAGACACTGGCGCTGCTAGAAATTCAATCAAAGCCTGAATACCCCAGGTTCATTCCTATGCGGCAGTACGGCCAGGTCGAACTTCAATCCCCGACACCTGACTGTCCGTTTCTGTTTCTGCCTTGCGCTAGCCACCCAAGCAAGTTTGAAAAACAGCGGCAGGCTAAGGGCGCAGCATACAACGATCTCGTAGCTGAACTTTTGAAGCAGGGTCAGTAATTGGCGTAACCAGGCGATTACACTCGTTGACGAATGAGTGAAGGGCGATAGGGTGCTGGCGGAACCGCAGCACTATCCCTGGGTCCGGTCCAGAACTTCCGCATGCCAGGCCATCTGGATGGCTTCCAGCTTGGACTCGTTCGACTTCGCGGGATCGTCTCTGAAGCCGGGGAGCGCGATCACATATTTGTGCAGGTCGGTGAAACGGACCGCCAGCGGGTCGAGTTCGGGATGGATCTCAGAGAGCAGAATTCCGATGTTTTCAGAATCGCTCCAGGTGAGTTCTTTTGGCATGAATGATTGCTCCTGATGGCCATTCGCCTTAAAGCCGTTCGCTCAACCAATCCAGGTTTAGCTGAGAGCTGATGGCTGAAAGCTGCTTTTCTAATGCTCTTCCGAAATGTAATTGCGGTTCCACGCCGGAATCTCGACGACCACCTTGCCAGGCTTCTTGATCACGGTCTGGCATCCGAGGCGCGAGTTTAGCTGAAGATCGGCGGCCAGGTCGAGCTTGTCGGCCTCGTCATCTTCCATCTCCGAAATCAAGTCCGCGCCTTCTTTCACCCAGACGTGGCAGGTGGTGCAGGCGCAGTTTCCGCCGCAAGCGTGATCGAGANNGGCAGCTTGCCGTGTTCGAAAGTCACCGTCTTGCCTTCGGGAAGAAAGGTGACCTCAACCGTATTTTCGCTGGGAACATCCACTGTGGCCGCTCCGCTTCCGTGTGTTTTTTCTTCAGACATGTATGAACCCCTGCACTATTCAAATTCTGCCTTCGCCACCGGATGCCCGGCCTGCGGTCCTTCTTCCAGATCGGTGTCATCCATGGCTTTTCCCTTGAACGCGGTCGAAACGGCGGTATCCATCATCAGTTCCGCCAGACGCATCGTAGCCTCGTTCAGCGCGTCAATGCCTCCGCGGATTGCGTGATAGTCTTCGCCGTCCTTCACCGCAACCAGAGTCTTCTCCAGCGTCTCGACGTTACGGCGTTCCTCGTTCGTGAGCTCCTGCCATGCCGCGCTTTTCTTTCCTTTCGCGAGCGCGGCCAGGATCGTATCGGCTTCGCGCCGTGCTTCGATGATTTGCCGCTGCCGGAAATCCTCTTCCGCGTAGTCGAACGATTCGAGCAGCATGTTCTCAACCTGCTCGTCGGTGAGGCCGTAACTGGGCTGGACGTCGATCTGCGCCTCTTTCCCGCTGCGTTGCTCGCGCGCGGAGACGCGCAAAATGCCGTTGGCGTCGATCAGAAACTTCACTTCGATGCGCGGCATCCCGGCGGGCATGGGTGGAACGCCCTTCAGATCGAATCGCGCCAGCGACCGGCAATCCCGCGCCAGTTCGCGCTCGCCTTGCAGCACGTGAATCGCGACGTTGGCCTGGCCATCCACCTGGGTCGTGTAGTACTGCGTTGCCGAAGCCGGTACCGTCGAGTTGCGCAGGATGACCTTATCGGTTACGCCGCCCGCTACTTCAATTCCCAGAGAAAGCGGGGTTACGTCGAGCAGCAGCATTTCTTTCGTGATGTCGGAGCCGCCGCCCAGAATATTCGCCTGCACGGCCGCGCCCAGTGCAACCACTTCGTCGGGATTCAAATCCGTGTGAGGCGCGCGCTTAAACAGATCCTGCACTAACCGCCGCACCTTGGGAATGCGCGTCGAGCCTCCGACCAGTACGGCCTCGTCGATCTGCTCGGGCTTCAGGCCTGCGTCTTTGAGCGCTTGTTTGCAGGGGCCGATGGTGCGGTCGATGATGGGTTGGATCATCTGCTCGAACATCTCGAGCGAAACTTCCCGCTGATACTTCTTCCCACCGGGCAAATCAACGTCGAGTTTCGCCGTGGGCTGCGACGAGAGAGCAATCTTGGCCTCAATCACGGACCTGCGGATACGGGCTACCGCTTCGCCGTTCCGCCGAGCGTCCTTCCGGAGATCGAGTCCAAGGTCGCCGCGAATGTCGTCGATCGCGATCGCGATCAGCAGATTGTCGATATCGTCGCCGCCGAGATGCGTATCGCCGTTGGTCGCAATCACCTCGAAAATGCCGTCGTGCAGCTTGAGAATCGAGATATCGAAAGTGCCGCCGCCGAAATCGTAGACCGCAACAATGCCGTTCGTCTTCTTGTCCAGGCCATAAGCAAGCGATGCTGCCGTCGGTTCGTTGACCAGCCGCAGGACATTCAGACCGGCAATTCGTCCGGCATCTTTGGTGGCCTGCCGCTGCGCGTCATTGAAATATGCGGGGACGGTGATGACCGCCTGGCTGACGGGCGCCCCGAAAAAACGCTCGGCATTGCGCTTCAGTTGGCGCAGCACCAGCGCCGAAATCTCTGGCGGCGTGTAGGTCCGCTCGCCGATCTTGATGCGCAGAACCTCGCCCTCGTGAAGATCTTCCGCCAACTGGAAGGGAAACAACTTCAGTTCGTCGTGGATATCCTCGACCCCGCGCCCCATCAGGCGTTTGACCGAGTAAACCGCCCGCTCCGGTGTTTCGATCAGATACCGGCGCGCTGCGTTGCCCACGATGACCTGGTTGTTCTGGTCGAGCGCCACCACCGAGGGCACAAGGTTCAGGCCGTCTTCTCCGGGGATGACGACAGGAGAATCTCCCTGCATGTAGGCCACGAGCGAGTTCGTGGTGCCGAGATCGATGCCGACGATGGGGTCAGAAGTCATTTGGTAATTTTGTAATCGGGTAATTTGGTAATTGGAAGGCCTTCGGGGCCGCGGGTTTTAGGTTACACAATTACCCGATTACCAAACTACAAAATCCTATTCCATTGCTTCATTCACGTCCCGCACCAGGTTCCGGACATAGTTCCTGCGATTCAAAACATCGAGCATCTGGTCGAGGATCTTTCGCCGGTCGGCTGCGGTTCCGTTGTCCACGGCCTTGTCCCACTTGTTCCACTCGCTTTTGAGTTCGTTGAAGAGCGCATCGTATTTCTCTTCCAGCGAGAGCTTGGCCTTGCCGATTTCCTCAAGCAATGCAGGATCGTCTTCGCCCATCTTCTTCTGGGTTCGCAATTCTTCCAGATGCAGGTTGAGTTCGAAGACTTCCTCCAAAAGATCGGGGGGCACGACCTGCTTCTTCAATTGCCCGGTGGCGCGAGCTTTTTCCGTCGCCTGTTTCGACTGTTCTTCCAGTTCGATGCCTTCCAGTCGCAACAGGTATTCGGTGCGCTTGATCGGATCTTTCAGCGTGCGGTATGCGTCGTTGAGCATGGAGCTTTGTTCCAGGCTCCAGGCACGCTCCCGGGCGTCAGCCTGTCCGAACCCGTCAGGATGGAGCCGGCGACTCAGCGCATAGAACTCTTTCTCCAATGCCGCCGTGTCAAGGCTGAGCTTGCGCGGAAATCCAAAAAAAGTGAAATAGTCCACTGGTACTGGCGGTTGCACCTTGCCGCATGCACTGCAGAAGTGCACGGCGCGCATGGTGCCGCACGACCAGCAACTTGCGGTTGCTTCGTCGGGCGCTTGTCCGGGCATGATCAACGAAGATTTGAATTCAGGCATGGTTGTGATTTTGTAATTTGGTAATCGGGTAATTTTGCAATTCAAGAAGCCGCGCGTAATTCAAATTACCAAATTACCAGATTGCAAAATTACAAAACGGCTAGGAGAAAGAACTGCCGCAGCCACAGGACTTGGTCGAGTTCGGGTTCACGAACACGAATCCTTGCTGCATCAGGGTCTCCTGGTAATCAAGAGTCAGTCCGTGCAGATAGATGAAGGATTTCGGGTCCACAAAAACCCGCACATCTCCGAACTGAAACACACGGTCGCGCTCGCGCGGTTGCGTATCGAAGCGAATGTTGTAGGTCAGGCCCGAGCATCCGCCGCCTTGCACGCCCAGGCGAAGTCCGCCCTGCTCCGGCGAAACATTTTCTTTCACCATGGCGGAACGAATCTTCTTGAGGGCGTTGTCGGTCACCTGGATGCCCTTGGCCGGAGCCGTGGGTACGGCGGGTCTCGCGGTTTCGTCTTTGAGTGCTTGGTCCATGATGGATTCTGATTTCCCGTAGAGACGCGGCTTAGCCGCGTTTCCTGTTGCGGCGAGAGACGGGGCAAGCCCCGTCTCTACAGGAACAGATCTACTGTGCCGCCTGCACTTCTGCCGGCTTGGTCGCGTCCTGCTTCTTCTTCCAGTCGCCGATCGCGGCTCGGATCGCATCCTCGGCCAGCACCGAGCAGTGAATTTTCACCGGCGGCAGGGCCAGTTCCTTCACGATCTCGGTGTTCTTGATCTCGAGGGCCTGGTCGACCGTCTTGCCCTTGACCCACTCGGTGGCGAGCGAGGACGACGCAATCGCCGAGCCGCAGCCGAAAGTCTTGAACTTGGCGTCTTCGATGACGTTGGTCTGCGGGTTGACCTTAATCTGCAGCTTCATGACGTCGCCGCACTCGGGCGCGCCGACCAGACCGGTGCCCACATCGGCATCCTTCTTGTCCATGGAGCCAACGTTGCGTGGATGGTTGTAGTGGTCGATCACTTTATCGCTGTAGGACATTCTCGATCTCCTTGAAAACTCTTCTATGACAGCCCCTAAAGGGGCATTTACTTCTAGCCTTTACGGCATCGCTAAAGCGATGCCCTGATACGAACCCCACTTCTTCAGAAGCTTGTTTAGTGCGCTTCTATCCCGCCCACTTCACATTCTTCAAGTCCACACCCTCTTTCGCCATTTCGTAGAGCGGCGACAGTTCGCGCAGACGCAGCACGGTTTCGACCACGCGGTCACCTACGTAATCGATCTCGGCTTCGGTGTTGAATCGTCCGATGCCGAAGCGGATCGAACTGTGCGCCAGATCGTCGCCGGTGCCGAGAGCTTTCAGAACATAGGAAGGCTCGAGCGTCGCCGAGGTACACGCCGACCCGCTGGAAACCGCGATATCGTTGATGCCCATCAGCAGGGACTCGCCTTCCACGTAGGCAAAGCTGATATTCAGATTGCCCGGCAGCCGATGTTCCACGGAGCCGTTGATATACACCTCGTCGAGCCGGCTCATGATGCTGTCTTTCAGCCGGTTGCGCAGGCCAGCAATATGGCAGGATTCCTGCGGCATCTCTTCCTGCGCGATGGCGCAAGCCTTGCCCAGGCCGACGATGCCGGGGACGTTGAGCGTGCCGGACCGCATGCCGCGCTCGTGTCCGCCGCCGTCAATCTGCGCCACCAACTGCACGCGCGGATTCTTGCGGCGCACATAGAGCGCGCCCGCGCCTTTCGGCCCGTACAGCTTGTGTCCGGTGATGGACACAATATCAAGGTTCATCTGGTTGACGTCGATCGGAACCTTGCCGATTGCCTGCACCGCGTCGGAATGGAAAATCACGCCGCGCTCACGGCACAGCTTGCCGATTTCCGCGATCGGTTGCAGCACACCAATCTCGTTGTTCGCCGCCATGATCGTGACCAGAATCGTCTTGTCGTCGATCGCGCGCTTCAGGTCGTCAAGATCGATCATCCCGTCCTTCCGCAGCGGCAGATAGGTTATGCGGAAGCCGAGTTTCTCCAAATGCTTGCAGGTGTCGAGCACGGCCTTGTGTTCGGTGGGCGCGGTGATGATGTGGTTGCCCTTCTCGCGGTACATTTCCGCAACGCCTTTGATGGCGAGGTTGTCGCTTTCGGTGGCGCCCGAGGTGAAGATGATCTCTTTCGAGGTCGCGCCGATCAGCTTGGCAATTCGTTCGCGCGACAACTCCACCGCTTCTTCCGCGATCCATCCAAACGGGTGATTGCGGCTGGCGGCATTGCCGAACTTCTCCATGAAGTAGGGCAGCATTTCTTCGAGAACCCGCGGATCCATCGGCGTGGTTGCGTGATTGTCCATGTAGATGGGCAGCTTGATCCCAGCGGGGACTGCTTGTGGTCCGGAACTGGTTGAGGTCGCGTGATTGCCGTTCGTGCTCATGATTGCCTTTCTCCTTGAAATGCCTTAACTCACGGGTGAATGCCGCCGTTAAGAAATTGTGATCAACTCCACCGGATTCTTGATCTCCAGTTTCTTGACCTGGAGGACTTCCGGCTCTTCTTTCATCTGCGAAATCATGATGTTCTTCAGCACCTGCTCGATGCTCTCGTTCACTTTGCGCAGCGGCTCGCGAATCGTACAGCGATTGCTCTGGCCGCATTCGCCGCGCACGGTCACGCACGACGTAATGAACAGTGGGCCGTCAATGGCCTTGATCACCTCAAACGCGGAAATCGTTTTCGGATCGCGCGTCAGCGTATAACCGCCGTTCATCCCATGCTGCGACCGGATCAATCCAACCTTCGCCAGCCGTTGCAGGATCTTTGCCAGCGCCTCCTGCGGGATGCCGTAAGCCTCGGCCACATCCTTGGCGCTGCATGATCCCCGGTCGGCGTGCTCGGCCAGATGCTTCATGGCCATGAGGCCGTAGTCCGCTTTCTTGGTCAACTTGAGCATGGGGCGAATGCCGACCTATATGATGGGATTAAATGCCGACTGTTTCGGTCGCAATTTAATCTTACCCGCAGCGGCCATTTCGCGCAAGCCCAACCAGCCGTCTGTCGAATTTTATGAGTGAACGGTAAGTTTTAGCAAGTAAACGGGTTAGGAGATGGATACGATACTGTGCGCGTGAGGGTTTGTGTTCGAGTAACCCGGTGGAGCAGAACATTGGGGAATTCGTCCCGTAAGTAAATGGGGGAAATCAGCCCGGAGGGGCGGTTGACCTTAGTCCAGCGATTCATCGCTGGGACAAAGCTGATTCAGGGGCTATGAGACTATGGGGATTTAGCGACAATTACGATACCGAGATCGCGACAACGCCGCTTACCTCCCTCCATCTGCCGTGCGCCTTCTCAAGGAGATGGAACCTCGCACTCCCGCAAAGGCCGCCGCATTGACTACCCATATAAACGATGGCCCGAGTCTTTTCGCGGTTGAAACCTATGGCGGACATGAAGACCAGTGCGGCCGCGCTTTGCGGCTGGTCGGGCAGAGTCTTAATGACATCGGAACTCACAAGTTTGTAAGACTTCTCGATTTGGAAGTGCCGCTGCAAAAGCCATCTCTTTTTCTGGACACGGTTGAAGCTGGCGATAGCGTCTTTGAATTTGTTCCACGACTCAGGCGTCAAATCCTTCCCAACCGATGACGGCTGGGACACCGTTTCCTCCCGGATCATCAGCGTGCCCTTCGCGAAACCATATGATTCTTCGTGGGGAAGCAGCAGGCTATAAATCTGGTACGCATCAGCTGACTCGTAAGGCTTCGCCACGCGGAGTCTTGAGCCACAGTAGCAGAAATCCAAAACACCGAAACAAATAGGCTTAAAGGGAGTGCTCGCATTTGTACACCTCCGACTTCACGCCTCGGTATTGTTAGACACCAGCGACGCCCAGTTCGGCTGTCATCGGTCAACCAGCGAAACCAGGCCATGTCGCTCACGAACAGGATCGCCGAGTCCGGCTCGTTTCAGCGCTGCACCCGACGCTTCAGACCCTTCAGCACCAACCCGCAGATTTCATCGGCGAAGCTTTCTTCGAGCTTGTCGTGCCGGATCAGAAAGCGCATATAGATCGGCCCATAGAGCGAGTCAAGAATAAGGTCGAGATCGCTGGCGGCGGGGAGTTCGCCACGGTCGATGCCGCGCTGCAGAGTTTGATACGCCTGCTTGCGTCTGGGCCACAGGAATCGATCGCGAAAGGCCTCGATCAGTTCCGGATCCGATTGCCCTCCGGCGAGCAGCGCCGCCACCACCTTGCCCCGCTCGGACCGGAAGATGCGAATCAGGCGGCGCATTTGCAGGCTCATGTCGCGCTCTACGGATCCGGTGTTTGGGAAACGGAGCTCACTGTCGGCGCTGGCGGAGAAGGCGTCGGCGACCAGGGCGGCCTTGGTCGGCCACCAACGGTAGACAGTTGTTTTGCCAACGTTCGCGTCGGCGGCAATGCCTTCAATGCTCAGTTCCGCCAATCCACCATGCTGTTTAAGCAGCTTCAGGGTGCTGCGCAGAATGGACTGACGCGATTCCTCACTGCGCGGCCGCCCGGGCGGGCGCTTCCCGTTGGTCCCGTTGCTTCCGTTCCGTGCGCCGGCGTTTCGAGGCTCGACGTGCCGGGTATGGTTTTGAGCCATAGGTAAAGTCTAATATAATATAAATCCGAAACGTACTGTTTCGAATCCTATACCCTAAGGCCGCTGGGCCAGTGGGGTCGCGGCCCGGGGCAGTACCGTTTCGCTAGTATTGGGTTTCAGCGTTACCGGTTTTCGCTAGTCTTGTTTTCGCCAGTCCTATGTGGATCGTCGCATTAGCGCTTCGCCGTCCTTATACGTTTGTGGTGATGGCTCTGCTCATCATCATTCTTACGCCCATCACCATTCTGCGCACCCCGGTCGACATTTTCCCCGAAATCAACATTCCCGTGGTCAGCGTGGTGTGGAGCTACACGGGTATGTCGCCGAGCGAGATGGCGGACCGGATCGTGAGCAACTCCGAGCGCGGATTCACCATCACGGTCAACGACATCGAGCACCAGGAGTCGCAGTCGCTGAACGGCATCGCCGTGATCAAAATCTTCTTCCGGCCCAACGTCAACCTTTCCATGGCGGTGACGCAAGTGACGGCGATGTGCCAGACCATGCTGCGCTCACTGCCTCCGGGCACGACTCCGCCGCTGGTCATCACGTACACGGCATCCACGACGCCGATTGTGCAACTGGGCTTGAGCAGCAAGACGCTTCCGGAACAGCAGTTGTTCGATCTGGGGACGAATTTCCTGCGGACGCAGTTGACCACAGTTCAGGGCGCGGCCACTCCGTGGCCTTTCGGCGGCAAGCCGCGCCAGATCCAGGTGGACCTCGACTCCGCCAAACTCCAGGCCTACGGTTTAACGCCCGTCGATATCGTCAACGCGGTGGCCGCGCAGAACTTGATTCTGCCGGCCGGTACCGCCAAGATCGGGGCCACCGAGTACACGGTGGAGATGAACGGCGATCCGCAGACGATCGCCGAACTGAACGATCTCCCGGTGAAAACTTCGAATTCGTCCACGCTGTACCTGCGCGATGTGGCCCACGTGCGCGACGGATTTGCGCCGCAAACCAACATCGTGCGGCAGGACGGCGCGCGCGGCGTGCTGATGTCAATTTTCAAGTTAGGTGGGTCTTCCACGCTGACGGTCGTCGATGGCATAAAGGCGATGGTAAAAAACGCGGCGAAGTATCTGCCGCCTGAACTCAGCCCTCAACTGAACATCAAGGCTCTGTTCGATCAGTCGGTTTTCGTGCGCGCGTCGATTCAAGGAGTCGTGCGGGAAGGCATCATCGCCGCCTGTCTCACCGCCGTCATGATCCTGATTTTCCTGGGCGATTGGCGTCCGACCTTGATCATCGCGGTCTCGATTCCGCTGTCCATTTTCGTCTCCGTGATTCTGCTGAGCGCCCTCGGCGAGACCATCAACATCATGACCCTGGGAGGGCTGGCGCTCGCNNGTCGGCATCCTGGTGGACGATGCGACGGTGGAGATCGAAAACATCGAGCGCAATCTGGCCATGGGCAAGGAGATGAAGCAGGCCATCCTGGACGGTGCGTCACAAGTTGCCGTGCCTGCGTTCGTATCGACGCTGAGTATCTGCATTGTGTTTGTGCCCATGTTCTTTCTCACCGGAGTCGCGAAGTTCCTCTTCGTTCCGCTAGCCGAAGCCGTGTCCTTTGCGATGCTGGCGTCGTATCTGCTGTCGCGGACTCTGATTCCGACGATGGTGATGTTTATCATGCGCGGGCATGAGCATCGCGCCGCCGAGCCGAAAAGCTTCTTGGGGAAATCCCAGCGCGGATTCGAGCGCTGGTTCGAAAGGTTCCGCGGCAGCTATCGGCAACTGCTGGAGACCACGCTCGAGCACCGGAAATTATTCTGCCTCGGTTTTGCGGCTTTCTGTTTCTTGTCGCTGGGGCTGGTGTTCTTTCTGGGGCAGGATTTCTTTCCGCAAGTGGATGCCGGCCTGATCCGCCTGCACTTTCGCGCNNAGTGCTGCGCAGCGAGATTCCGAAGGAAGAATTGCAGACCGTGCTGGACAACATCGGCGTCCCCTACTCGGGCATCAATCTCTCCTACTCCAGTTCGGGCGTGATTGGGACCAGCGATGCGGAGATTCTGATTGCGCTGAATCTGGAACACCATCATCCGACCGCGCAGTATGTGCGCAGGTTGCGCCGCGAACTCCCCGCGCGCTTTCCGGGCGTGGAGTTCTTCTTCCAGCCCGCCGACATCGTGTCGCAAATTCTTAATTTTGGATTGCCCGCGCCGGTCGACGTCCAGGTCATGGGCGCCAATATGCGCGCGAACTACGACATCGCGCAGAAGATTGCAAATCGTCTACGCCAGATTCCCGGGGCCGCCGACGTGCATGTGCAACAGATGATGAGTCTGCCCACTCTCCACCTGGATATGGACCGCACGCGCATCAACCAAGTCGGACTGAATGCCCAGGAAGTCGCCCAGAGCGTGCTGGTCAGCTTGAGTGGAAGCTTCCAAACGGCTCCCAATTTTTGGCTGAATCCAAAGAACGGTGTGACGTATAACATTGCCGTTCAGACGCCGCAGTATCACATGACGTCGTTGCAGGATTTGATGAACACCCCGGTGAACGGCGCCGGCGCCCAGGCCCCGCAGGTGCTCGGCAATCTGGCTCAACTCACGCCGGTGGCGCGTCCTGCCGTGGTCAACCATTACGCCGTGCAGCCGGTCATCGATGTGTACGCCAGCACGCAGGGGCGCGATCTGGGCGGAGTGGCGTCGGACATCATGAAGGCGCTCCGGCCATTCCAGGACCCGCGTTATTTACCGCTTGGAACGCAAATCGTGGTTCGCGGGCAGATCGAGACCATGCGCTCCTCGTTCTTTGGGCTGGGCTTTGGCCTTTTGGGAGCCATTGTGCTCGTCTATTTGCTGATCGTGGTCAACTTTCAGTCGTGGCTCGATCCCTTTATCATCATTACTGCGTTGCCGGGGGCGCTGGCGGGAATCTGCTGGTTCCTGCTGATCACGCGCACCACGCTCAGTGTTCCGTCGCTGACGGGCGCGGTGATGTGCATGGGGGTGGCGACCTCGAATTCGATTCTGCTGGTTTCGTTTTCTCGCGACCGCATGAATGCGGGAGCGCCCGCGCGGCAAGCGGCGCTCGAAGCGGGCCACACGCGCATTCGGCCGGTCATTATGACGGCGCTTGCCATGATTATCGGCATGCTGCCGATGGCGATGGGCTTCGGAGAGGGTGGCGAGCAAAACGCACCGTTAGGCCGCGCCGTAATTGGCGGTCTGCTCTTCGCCACCGTGGCCACATTATTCTTCGTGCCGAGTGTATTTACGATTATTCACGGCCGCCGCGAGGCACACCGGCAGTCAGAGCGGAACTAGAGAAGAGAGAAGTCGAAAAGCAGAGAATTGTTTTGGGAGAGCGCAATCATGCCAGTACAACCGCCGCCCGTAACAACCAGGCCGAACGAGACTGAGTCCGTGCGCCCAGATGACTATCGGCCTTCCGATCCGGGTGCGAATTCGGCAGGCCGGGGAAAGCTTCTGGTTGGCGCCGTGCTGCTCGTTCTGATCACCGCGGGCGCGGTTACGTTTCTGAACCGCAACGCCGAATCTAACGCCCTTGCCAAAGAAACCGAAGCCGTTGCGGTTCCGACCGTTGCCGTGGTGCAGCCCGCATCCGAGCCTGGAAACGATGAACTGGTGTTGCCCGGAAATCTGCAAGCCTTTGAAGAGTCTCCAATTTTTGCCCGAACCAACGGTTATCTCTTGCGCTGGTACAAGGACATGGGAAGCAAGATCCAGAAAGGCGAACTGCTGGCGGCGATTGACACTCCGGAAGTCGACCAGGAGCTATCACAGGCCCGAGCCGGCCGCGAGCAGGTCAAGTCAGCGCTCGAGTTGGCGAAGATCTCCGCTGACCGTTGGGCCAATCTGCGCAAGTCCGACTCCGTGTCGCAGCAGGAAGCCGATCAGCAAGCCAGCGGATACCAACAGGCGCTCGCCAACCTGGCGGCAGCGGACGCGAATGTTCGCCGCCTTGAACAACTCGAGTCTTTTAAAAACGTGTACGCTCCTTTTTCCGGCGTGCTTACGCGGCGCAATGTCGATCCGGGCGCGCTCATCAATTCCGGGGCGGGGGCGACTGGCAAAGAGTTGTTCGATATCGCGCGCGTCGATCCGCTTCGAGTTTACGTCAGTGTTCCGCAGGCGTATGCGCCGTCCATGAAAGTTGGGGTTAAGGCCACGGTTACGCTGCAGGAATTTCCCAGCCAGAAATTTCTGGGAATAGTGGCTCGCACCGCCGATGCCATCGATCCCGCAACCCGCACCCTGAATACGGAAGTAGATGTTCCCAACAAAGATGGCAAGCTGCTTCCTGGTTCTTTCGGTCAAGTGCATTTTGCGACCGGGACGTCCGTTCCGCGGATTACGATTCCCGTAAATGCCATGCTTTTCCGTGCCGAGGGCCCGCAGGCGGCGGTCGTCGATAAGGACGGCAAAGTGCATTTGCGCCCGATCACCATTGGGCGCGACTTCGGCACGACGATCGAAATTCTTGGCGGGATCGACGCAAGCGATCGGATCATCGTCAACCCGTCCGACTCACTCGAGGAAGGGCAGCAAGTGCACATTGCCAAGTCGAGCGCGGGAGATGCTCGTTCGTGAAGCGAAACCCTCCAGTCATGAATGCAGCACTGCTGGTCGCAGTGCTGCTCGCGGTCTGTGCGGTCGGCTGCACCGTGGGGCCGGGATATCGGCGCCCGACTGCACCGGTTCCCGACACTTGGAAGGGCGAAGGGCCTTGGCAAACGGCGGCTCCGAAGGATGCTATTCCGAAGGGCGCGTGGTGGCAGATATTTCATGACGCGGAACTCGACCGGCTGGAGCATGAACTGCTCCAGGCAAACCAGTCGCTGGCGGCAGCGCAGGATCGCCTCTCTCAGGCTCGGTCGCAGGCGCGAATCGCTTCTGCGGGGTACTTTCCCACACTCAGCGCCGATCCCAGCGCGCAGCGCCAGGCAGTCTCCAGCAACCGTGCGTTTTCGGGCGGCGAATTGCCGCCCTTTACCCAGAATAATTTTACCGTCCCATTCTCCGTCAGCTACGAGCTTGATTTATTCGGACGCGTGCGCCGCAATCTGGAAGCGGCCAACGCTTCGCTGCAAGGGAGCGCGGCCGACCTGGAAAATGTGCACTTGGTATTGACCGCGGAGCTCGCTGCCGACTATTTCAACCTGCGCGAACTTGATCGCGAAGCTGGAGTGGTAAGGCAGTCGGTCGAAATCCAGCAAAAAGGATTGGACCTGGTCAACCATCGTCACGAAGGCGGAGTCGCGAATGGGCTGGAAGTCGCGCAGCAAGCCGCCTTGCTCGATTCGACCGCGACGCAACTTCAGCTCGTGCTGCAGCAGCGAGCGCAAAACGAACATGCCATCGCCGTGCTGACGGGGAAGTCCGCCTCGGCTTTCAGCGTTGCAGAGGCGCCGTTCGACGCCGCCCCTCCTGCGATTCCCACCGGAGTTCCCTCGGAGATTCTGGAGCGACGGCCGGACGTGGCCACCAGCGAGCGCCAGATGGCGTTCAAAAATGCGCAAGTTGGGTTGGCGTTGACTGCGTTTTATCCGCATATCACGCTGGGTGGGACGGGCGGATACGAAAGCCGCGACATCGCCACACTGATAAGCGCTCCCAGTGCTATGTGGTCGCTGGGTGGTGATCTGCTGCAGCCGATTTTGAATGGCGGCCGCAATCGCGCCAACCTGGCGGCCAGCCGCGCTGCCTACGACGAATCGATCGCCAACTATCGCGAATCGGTGCTGGTGGCATTTCAGCAAGTGGAAGATGGGCTTTCCGGTCTCGCGTTGCTGAACCAGGCCGCGAAAACTCAGCAGGCCGCGGTCGCTGACTCGCGACGCGCGCTTGACATCGCCAACAGCCGTTACGTCGGCGGAGTTACGACCTATCTCGATGTGATTACCGCGCAATCCACGTTGCTGAACAACGAACGCCTGGCAACGCAACTGCTCGGCCAGCAAATGGTCACTTCAGTCTTTCTTGTGAAGGCTCTTGGCGGTGCGTGGGATGCCTCCGAAATTCAGCGCGAACAAGTGAGGCCGGCGCTGGTCCAGGCCGTACAGCCGTAACTCCTCCGGCGCAACGGCGTTGGGTTAACGTCGCGGATGTCCGGGGTGCAACTTCGGACGCAGCCAGGGGGTTGATGGCTTGTCATGATATTTACGCAAATCTATGATTTACAAACTTTTACCATCGGTGCCTTCCAAAGATCATCACCTTGGGAGAGGATGGATCGTCTACTATTTTCTGTCGCTGAGTTCGGCAGACGGCGATTCGACAACTAATTTACCGATTGTGCGGCTTTCTTATGAATGGGAACATGAATTGGCGGTGGATGCAGCTCGGCGGGACCTTGCTCCTGCTGCTTGCTTTTGGCGGGTGCCAGGGCGCCGTTTCCTCGAAGGACAAGCAGGCTCTGGCAGCCACGACTCGCGCCGTGCCGGTTGCAGTGGCGTCCGCGATCGAGCAGGACATGCCGGTGTATCTGACCGGCTTAGGCTCAGTCACCGCCTACAACACGGTGAGTGTGAAGAGCCGGGTGGATGGAGAACTTCTCCAGGTAAACTTTCGCGAAGGGCAGCAGATCAACAAAGGTGACCTGCTGATCCTGATCGATCCGCGTCCTTACCAGGTACAACTGGCGTCGGCGCAGGCGCAGTTATATAAAGACCAGGCTTCCCTCCGCGACGCGCAACTGAACTATCAACGCTTCAAAGATTTGTTGCAGCAGTCGGGCGCGATGTCGCAGCAGCAGGTGGACACGCAAAAGGCAACGGCGGATACGTTCGAAGGCGCGGTTCGGGCGGACCAGGCTGCGATCGACAACGCAAAACTTCAGATCGACTATTGCCACATCACAGCGCCCGTCAGTGGCCATATCGGCTTGCGACTGGTTGACGCCGGCAACATCGTCCACGCCAGCGACGCCAACCCCATGCTGGTGATCACGCAATTGCAGCCAATCTCGGTCATCTTCACTTTGCCGGAAGACAGCCTGCCAGTGGTCGTGCAGCGGATGAAGCAGGGAACTCTGAAGGTCGACGCCTATGATCGCGACGACAAAACCAAGCTGGCCACCGGCACATTGCTGACCATCGACAACCAGATCGATCAGACGACGGGCACGGACCGCCTGAAGGCCACTTTCGACAACAAGGATGGCGTGCTCTTTCCCAATCAGTTCGTCAACATCCACCTGCTTCTCGATGTGCGCAAGAACAGTACCATCGTTCCCAGCGTGGCCGTGCAGCGCGGGCCGCAGGGGAGCTTTGTTTACGTGGTGAAAGCCGACAAGACGGTGGAGGCGCGCACGGTGACCGTCGCGCTGACCCAATCGAATCAAAGCGCAATCGCCAGTGGTCTCGAGGCCGGGGAAGTCGTGGTCACCGACGGACAGGACAAATTACAGAACGGCGCGAAAGTTGAAACGCGCAGCCCAACCGGCAACCCCAAAACTTCGCAATCGACTACGCCGCCCGGTACAGCCGCACCAACGTCATGAACCCGTCTCGCCTTTTCATTCTGCGGCCAGTTGCTACCTCTTTGTTAATGGTGGCCGTGATGCTGGTCGGAATCGTCGCCTACCGGCAACTGCCGGTCTCCGCCTTGCCCGAGGTAGATTATCCGACGATCCAGGTGATGACTTTTTATCCCGGCGCCGCTCCCGACGTGATGGCGTCTTCGGTCACCGCTCCCTTAGAGCGGCAGTTCGGACAAGTCCCCGGACTGAACCAGATGACCTCGACCAGTTCGTTCGGCAGTTCGCTGATCACCTTGCAGTTCGCTCTCGACCAGAATATCGACGTCGAGGAGCAGCAGGTGCAGGCCGCCATCAACGCGGGAACGACGTACCTGCCACAGAATCTTCCCAATCCTCCGATTTACAACAAAGTGAACCCGGCCGATGCGCCCATCCTGACCATGGCGCTGACCTCGGATTCGCTGCCCCTGTCGCGCATCGAAGATATGGCCGAGACGGCGCTGGCGCAGAAGATCTCGCAGCTTCCCGGAGTCGGCCTGGTCTCGATCAGCGGCGGGCAGAAGCCGGCGGTTCGTGTGCAAGCGAATCCGACGGCGCTGGCTTCCTATGGGTTGGGCCTCGAAGACGTGCGCGCGGCGCTGATGGCGGCCAACGTGGACCAAGCCAAGGGAGTGATTGATGGTCCGCGGCAATCGTTCACCATCGGCGCAAACGACCAGTTGTTA
>PKXK01000136.1:0-1831 GCA_003132325.1 Acidobacteriaceae bacterium | reverse complement strand
GGGGCCAACATCATCAGCGTGGCCGATCGCATCAAGAAAGTTCTGCCGCAATTGCAGGCTTCGATGCCCGCGGCCGTCAAGTTGCAAATCCTCATCGACCGTACGCAGACGATTCGCGCCTCGGTCAACGATGTGCAGTTCGAGTTGATGCTGACGGTGGGCCTGGTGGTGATGGTCATCTTTCTTTTCTTGCGGAATCTTTCCGCAACCGTCATCCCCAGCATTGCCGTGCCACTCTCGCTGGTGGGCACCTTCGGAGTGATGTACCTGCTCGGCTACAGCCTGAATAACCTGACGCTGATGGCGCTCACCATCTCGACCGGCTTCGTGGTGGACGACGCCATCGTGATGATCGAGAACATCAATCGCTACCTGGAAGAAGGCGAGTCACCATTGGACGCCGCCCTCAAGGGAGCCGGACAGATTGGATTCACGATCGTATCGCTGACCGTATCGCTGATCGCGGTGTTGATCCCGTTGCTGTTCATGGGAGACATCGTGGGCAAACTCTTCCGCGAGTTTGCCGTCACGCTGGCGGTTACGATTCTGGTCTCTGCCGTGGTGTCGCTGACCCTGACGCCGATGATGTGCGCGAAGCTTCTGAAACAGAGACAGCCGGGGAAGGAATCTCGCTTCTACCGTGCCACCGAAGACTTCTACAACGACGTGATCGCGTTCTACGGCCGCACCCTGAAATTCGTCCTCAGACATCAGACCACCACTCTACTGATCACGGTGTCAACCCTAGTCGCCACGCTGCTTCTTTATGTGTACGTACCCAAGGGCTTCTTTCCGGTGCAGGATACGGGCGTGATCATGGGGATCTCCGAGGCTCCGGAGAACATTTCGTTCGCAGCCATGTCGCAAAAGCAGCAGGAACTGGCCAGCGTGATT
This sequence comes from Acidobacteriaceae bacterium, assembly GCA_003132325.1. GTDB lineage: Bacteria > Acidobacteriota > Terriglobia > Terriglobales > Acidobacteriaceae > Acidiflorens. Next base: position 937 of record PKXK01000136.1, on the reverse strand, counting down.
CTGAAGAACGCGAATGTCGACAGCCTGGCGTCGTTCATTGGCGTCGATGGAACCAACGTCACGCCGAATAGCGGACGCATCCAGGTCAATTTGAAGCCGCGCGATCAGCGCAAGGAGACTGCGTCGGAGATCATCCGCGATCTGCAACCGGAACTGGCTAAGGTGGAAGGGATCACGCTCTACATGCAACCGGTGCAGGACCTCACCGTGGAAAGCCGCGTCAGCCGCACCCAGTACCAGTATTCGATGGAGGACGCCGACGCGACCGAATTAGCCAATTGGTCGCAGCAGCTTCTGCAAAAGCTGCAAACCCTGTCGCAGTTGCGCGACGTGGCCAGCGACCAGCAGAACAACGGAATGCAGGCCAACCTGATCATCGATCGCGACACCGCCTCGCGCTTGGGCATCCTGCCGCAGGCCATCGACGACACGCTCTACGACGCGTTCGGCCAGCGGCAGGTTTCCACTATGTTTACGCAGCTGAACCAGTATCACGTCGTGCTGGAGGTAGATCCGCAATTCCGATTGACCCCGGACGCTTTGAAAAGCATCTACGTCAAATCATCGAGTGGCACATCGAGCGCCGGTATAACGGCGGCCGGAATCTCAGGCCCGAATACATCGTCCGCCAGCCCACCTGTCGCAACCGGCCCCAGCAGCCAGGTTCCGCTTTCGGCGTTTACCCGCCTCGAAACGCGCAATGCTCCGCTCGCCATCAATCACCTCGGCCAGTTCCCGGTGGTGAACCTGTCCTTTAACCTGGCTCCGGGCGTTTCCCTGGGCGAGGCGACTACGGCGATCACGCAGGCGGAACAGGAAATCAACCTGCCGCGAAGTATCAACACCAGTTTCCAGGGAACCGCGGCTGCCTTTCACAATTCGCTTTCGAGCGAGCCTTGGCTCATTCTGGCCGCCATCATCACGGTTTACATCGTCC
>PKXK01000048.1:6810-7361 GCA_003132325.1 Acidobacteriaceae bacterium | reverse complement strand
AGTCAGATCCTCTTGAAACCAGGGCCAGTCCGGCTGGGCGGTCCTTTCGAAAAGTTCCATGAGCCGGGAAGTGAGTGTCTCACGGGTTTGGTTGACCAGGCTGTCGCCGCTCAATCGGCACAGGTATTCATGAATGCCGATAAGGCCGAACGCCCACGCCCGCGGCGAAGTGAGCTCCGTCAGAGCTGGCAACGCCAGCGCGAAGAGTTGTCCAGCCATGATCTGGAAGCTCCGATAGGGCGAACGCCCCACGCCTACGCCCAGCGCCCAGAGCGCTCGCCCTTGACAATCCTCTGACCCTTGTTCGTCGAGCCAGCGGCGGTCGAAACTCAGGTGGTTGTGGAAGCGTTTCACTCTGAGATCGAACGCGTGATGCAAGAACGCCGCGTAGGTTGTGGCCAGCGTCCGCACGCGCTCTGGCTCTTCTCCCAATTCACTGAGCAGTACCGTGAGGATGAATGCGCGAGCGTTGTCATCCGTACTGTAGCCTTCCGAAAAATTCGGGACGGTAAAAATGGCATGCTGGAAGATTCCGGTCGAATCGGTCATCC
>PKXK01000048.1:0-6763 GCA_003132325.1 Acidobacteriaceae bacterium | reverse complement strand
CCGAACGGCACCAGCACGCCGCGGTCTTCCGCCAACAATTCTGCAGCGTGCCAGTACGGTGTCGAAACTACCACTTTGCCCGCACCAAACGTATAGGCTAGCGCGCCCGACGTGATCTGCGCTTCGTTGAGATAAGGCGTGATGTAAAAGTCCGCGGCGCCGATGAACTCCTTCAGATGTTCGAGTTCTACGAACCGATTGTAGAAGATGACGTTCTTCTCGAGTTTGTTCTTTTTGGCAAGGATTTCGAGGCTGAGCCGGTAGGCTTCGCCATGCTCGCGTAGTTCGTTGGGATGGGTGACGCCCAGGACAATATAAACAACGTCGGGAAACTCCGCCAGAATGTGCGGCAGGGCGTTGAGCACATATTCGATCCCCTTGTTCGGCGAAAGCAGCCCGAACGTGAGCAGCACCACCCTGCCTTCCACGCCGAACTGGTCCTTGAAATGGGTCGGATCGACAAAACCTACATCGGGAATGCCATGCGGGATAAGATCGATCTTGGCTGGCGGTGCCTGGTAAATCTCCTGCAACATCTGTCGCCCACGCTCAGTCATGACCACGAGTCGGGTCGAGAGCGCGACTAACTCGTGCATTACGCGCCGTTGGTCGGCTTTCGGCTCCCGCAGAAGGGTATGAAGGGTAATGACAACGGGCATTCTCAATTCGCGCAGGAGTGCCAGGATATGGCCGCCGGCCGTCCCGCCGAAAATGCCGAATTCGTGCTGCAAGCAGACGATGTCCACGTCGCTGATGTTGAGGAAGTCCGCAGCACGTAGATAAGACGACAAATCCTGCTCCTCAATCTCGAAGTGAACCACTTCCGGGTACTCGTAGCCACCTTTAATGTCATTCACCGACACCGAGAAACACCGGCTTTGGGGATACGCAGCTGCCACGGCGGCAAGCAGGTCAGACGTGAACGTCGCAATGCCGCACTTGCGCGGCAAGTGGTTGCCGACAAACGCGATCTTGCGAACTTTGGAATCTTCTTTCATGCGGCAGTCTTTTATTCCTCGCGCCCCGCACTGCTATGCACACGAGTCCGCCCGCTGACTGCACATGTGCCGTCTCAGCGCGAAGTGGGAAGGAGCGTTCTCCGAGTGTGTGGATTCCGCCCTTCGGGCGGGGGTTTTCAAGCCATGCGGGTCTACCGATCCGATGCGGGTTGGCAGGAGCGCGGGAAGGATATTCGCGCAGATGCAGTGATCGTCTCGATGAGCACACCAAGCTATCCTTCGGCATGGTTGCATCCCTGCAGAGCCCGCTGCCGTTTCACCTGGCAAAATCATTGTACCTCACATCGTGATTGGAGGAGTGATTCTTGAGCAGCCTGCTGGCGGCGGATTTGGTCATAAGCAGCGATGCCCGCCAGGGCGAAAAAGGGGAGCCTTGTAGAGCTTCTTGTCTTCCAGTTGTCCTGCTCCGTGCTTGTCATGTAACGGCGATCGCCGCTAGTCCCACAATCAACTCGCTAGGCCCGGGTAGGTTGATCCGGCATACCTCGGTGAAACCCACAGCCTTCATCCAATGGATGTATTCGAACTCGCTGTAACTGGCGCCGGCGTCGGTCGAGACGAGCATGCCGCTCCCTATGCTGTACCTGCACTCACGATCATCTCGACTTGCCAGTACGTCAGAAAATTGCTTCGAGTCCTGCCATTACGCCCACGTCCTTCTGGGGGTGGTTGTTATAGCTCAACGCCTCCCAAGCAGTTGAACAAACTCGTCCGGACTGAGCTGGAGCTTACGAAGAGAGTCGTACAGGGTCGCTTTGTGCAGTGTGTCGCCCGAGTGAGGCTCGTGAAAGGAGACCAGGTTTGGGCTGCGCGTGGGGTTAAAGAACTGCCTCACCGGCCCCCGATGCGACTTCAGCGGACGATAGCCGAGGTCACGAAGAAGGCCGACGAAACGCCTCCACGCAAGCTGCATGGGAAATCCGGACATTCTTAGAACTCCGTTGAGACATACATGAACCTCGTGCGAGATCTGTCCTCTACCTCGCCGACGGGACGAGCATCAACATGATCAGCACCGCTAACACGAAGCTCGCCATAAGCGAGAACACCGCGTGCAACGGGTGCAGGTGGAAATAGCTGTCCCCGTGTCTCTTAAGATGTATCGGGGTCTTCATGAAAGCCCCCTCGCCGCCGTGCAGAATCTCCTCTTTCATTACGCTCCTTTTCTCCATGAAATTGCAATGATGGCTGCAGGTCACTGATTATCTTGCGTGAACTACTACACTAAGAGTGTAGAGATGGGGCCCAACAAGATTTTTGTCAGCCGATCAAAGCACAGCTCGTCATCAACGCGACAGAGCATTTCGTGATGGTCGGTCCCCGTCCTCAGGGCAGGTTCTGCAGCAAGCCGGATCTCTGCTCCGACCGGACTCGTCCGAGTTGTTCGATCACGCGAGCTAGTTTTATGCGCCCCGAGTGGGCAATGCGAATCTCCCTCAAGAACCTCCGCCCGCTGGCGAGTTTGTTTTCCGAAGACTTGGCTATTGATTTGGGAACGGTCAATACGCGTGTCTACGCCCGGGGTCGGGGCATCGTTGTCAACGAGCCCTCAGCCGTTGCTCTCGACGACAGCACCGGTGAAGTGCAGGCGGTCGGCAGAGAGGCCAAAGAGATGCTGGGGCGTACGCCAGGCAGGATCAGAGTGATTAAGCCATTGAAAGACGGGGTGATTGCCGACTTCAAAGTGACCGAGAAGATGCTCAGCTATTTTATCCAAAAGGCGCATCAGCGCAGGACACTGGTTCATCCTCGCGTGATCATCAGCATCCCTTCCGAAATTACCCAGGTAGAACGGCGCGCCGTGACAGATTCAGCCTATCGAGCCAGGGCCGCGGAAGTTCACTTGGTTGAGCAGGCGATGATGGCTGCCATTGGCGCCGGGCTTCCCGTTACCAAGCCTGGCGGTAATTTCGTTGTGGACATCGGCGGTGGTACCACTGACGTCGCCGTCATTTCAATGTCTGGCATCGTCTATTCACGCTCACTGCGCACAGCCGGAAATCACATGGACGAGTCCATCATGAATTACGTGAAGCGAAAATATAACCTGCTGATTGGTGAGCGCACGGCGGAGCAGATCAAAATCGAGATTGGATCGGCATCCGCACTCGAGAAACCGGTGACAATGGAGGTTAAGGGCAGAAGTCTCATAGAGGGCATTCCCAAGACGATTACCGTGGACGATAGCGACATCCGCGAAGCGTTGAACGAATGCGTGGCCGCAGTTGTGAGCGCGATCCGTGTAGCCCTAGAGCGCACTCCGCCAGAACTCTCTGCCGATATCAGCGACCGTGGCATTGTACTTGCCGGTGGCGGTGCGCTCCTGAGAAATCTGGACACGAGGATCAGGGATGAAACCGGCTTGCCCGTATGCGTCGCTGACGATCCCCTATGCAGCGTCGTACTAGGCACCGCTAAGCTTCTCGACGACTTCAAATTGCTGCGTCGCGTTGCCGTCGACTAGATTTTCTTCTGTAACCTCCGTGTCCCGGAACGCCAGGCGGCTGGGAGCTGCGCTTGTCAACAGGAGAGACATCGGGCGGCAGTTTCCGGGGGCACCGAGTTGTAAAAGAACCAGGAGGCCCGTTCGAAGCCGGTCAGTCCAATGAGTTGCGGGAGGATTCCCAGGTGCCAGTGAAAGTCTTCTTGGATCGTCTTCCAGTAGCGGCGAGATCCGCCTTCTTCTGGCGCAACTGGCCGAGCCATACCACACCATGGTTGTGGTTGCGGCATGTCTAGGCCTTCGCGCCGAAATCATGGGCCTGCAATGGCAGGATTTCAACTGGGAGGAGCTGACCGTCTTCATTAGGCGGGGAGTTGTAAACGGAAGATCGGGCGACACCAAAACTGAGGCCTCCCAAAAGTCGCTCCCCATCGATCCTCGGCTCGCTCGTTCTCTGCAAGAACTCTGGAAACGCAGCTTGCACCAAGGCCCTCAAGACTGGGTCTTCGCGAACAAAGGTGGCCGACCCCGGGGACAACAGAACATCCTGCAACGCCATCTGAGGCCAGCCGCATTAAGCGCTGGAATCGGAAAGATTGGTTGGCATACGTTTCGACATTCGTACTCGACGATGTTGCGAGGCGCGGGCGCTGACATCAAGGTGCAGCAAGAATTGATGCGGCACTCGACTATTCAGAGCACCCTGAATACTTATACTCAAGCAATTTCCGAGCAGAAGCGAGCTGCCAACACGATTGTGGTAGGAATTTTGTTCAATGAAAATGTCCCTACGGACTAGCCTTCCGCAAATGGGAGCTAAAAGGCACTAGGCACGAGGCGTTTGGGACACGTGCAATCATATTCAAGCGACTGTTTTTGTGGAGCTTAGCGTTGGTTGCGGGGGGTGGATTTGAACCACCGACCTTTGGGTATGAGAGGGGATAGGAATTACAACGACTTACAAGACGCGGGTGGCCCTCGAAAAACCTTGTAAGGAGCGACAGGGAATCCTTATTGGACAGTCAAAGGACAGTCGTCCATTCGAAGCATTTCTGCCGCGCTGCATCCGGGCAAGCTATTGTTTGTGAGGACGTGCGCGGCCGCCGTCACCGCAGGAACGTATGCTCTCGTCTCTGCTGGAATCATCCGCCTGTTGCTCAAGAGCGCGAAATCTTTGCTGTTAGCCCTTAAAACGGCTCTCCGCACGACCATCTCGCCTACGTTATATGCCGCAAGAGCGAGTGACCAGTCACCGAACTGTGCATGCAGATCGCGGAGGTATCGCGCTGCAGCGCGTGTTGATTTCGGAACGTCCAAGCGGTCATCAGTTTCGCTATTTATAGTGAGACCGAAGCGACGCCCGGTGTCCGGCATGAACTGCCAGATACCGCGTGCGCCTTTGGGGGAGAGCGCGGTCGGCTGGCCACCGCTTTCTACTAACACGAGAGCCGCAATCTCGTCTGGGATACCTTCTTCCTGCAGAATAGGGGCTAACACTGGCTTTAGTTGCATCACTCTTGAGACAGCGCAACGGAAGCAATTTGTGCCAGCGGGATTTGCGCGCCGGAAGGGGTACTGACCAGCACTCGCCGCAACGCCTCGATGTCGCTGCGGTAGTCACGCAAGTAGCGGACGTTGACCGAGTATCGTTCCCGGCCTTCGATCGTGGTGGTTACCGGCTCACCGCCCACGGCGGACATCAGGACGTCATTGGCATCGTCCACGGTTAGTCCGTACCGTGCGAGCTGATCGCGTTTGAGGTCGAAGTCCAGGAAGTAACCGCCTGTGGTCCGCTCGGCAAACACACTGGCATAAACGTTCCGGTTTTCTACAAGAGCAAACAACGAGAAGAAGTGGTGAACGTCATCCCGTACATGAGGCATCATCGGGCGTTGCTGATACATGAACCCGACGCTCAGATCCGGGTAGTAGTCCTTCTGCGCAAGGTTCACCGCGAGTTGGTTGCGTTCAACCGTCTGCTGCTCGCGATGAAGGCCGGGATCCCTTGTCCTTCAGAGTGGTCTGAAGCGCCTTGTCATAGAACCAGTATTCGAAATAGGCGGTCTTCACACCCACCGTTATGCGCCGTCGAACGGCGTCAAGGTCCGAAGATGCGGCATCGGCTTCCTTCGAGGCAATCTCGCCGCGAAGCCTGAGCTTTCCGGGATAGGGGAGCATCTGCATTGCGCTCACACCGCGATAGCTTGAGGGATCTCCCGTTTGCACAGAGAACGGCCGAATGTTGCCCATCCAGTTGACGCCGACAGTTGGATCAGGCAGCGTCTTCGCTTGCGGCACACGCCGCCGCTGCGCTTCCACACTATGCAAAGCGCTCTGAACTGCCGGGTTCTTTTGCAGGGCTTCGCGAACGAGGTCGTCAAGGCCGACATTTGACGGCCCTGCGGGTTGTGAGGTGGTACCGGTCGGAGGTGCTTGAAGCGTGACCGGGACCTGAACCTGTTGTGAGACACCCAGGCCTGGCCATAAACAGCCGAACGTAAGCAGAACAACTATTTTCCTGATCATAAGAGTGTTGTCTTTTGCACAGACGACGCTGAAAATGCGTGTTTAAACCTTAGGCAATTACGCCCAAGAGGGATGAGCAAAAAGGGACAGTGCTAGATCAGGAAAGTGCAGAAAACGGATTGCAGGGAGGGACACGAAGCTCGGCCGAGCGGATCGGGCGGGTCGGCCTTTGTCAGAACCGCAGGGGTGTCCAGAGCCGAAGCGATGAATGTTGGAGCCACATAGCCACTGACGCTGGGAGCCTGCGCCATAAAAGCGGGAGTCGGTCTGGCAGCAGAGACTCGGCAGCAGGAGTTATTTGCGGGTGCTTCTTGAATAGTAACCGAAGGCGCATGCGCGCTCATCATCGGGCAATGGGGTGTGCAATGCTCGACCGGCGACATGTGCAACCAGCACGAGCCCAGCGTCGACAATGGCATCGCCAGCAGAATCAGTACCAGCCCTGAGGCGACGAGTTTGAACCGCCACGTCATGTTCTTAAGAGTATATTAGGGGGCCGTGCCCGCATTGGCTGTGACCGAGATCACAGCCGCTTGTAATCGCGACTACAAGCCCGATTTCCCGCTCTTTCTTGCCTGGTAAGGCGAAGGTTCCTAAGAAATTTGCCAAGCTGGAGGAACAGGCTTTTCGCCCGCCACGCTATAAGCCGCCAAAAATAACAGCGATCGATAGCCCTAACCCAAATATCACAAACGAAAGGATTGTCATCCAAGTGAGGACGCTGTTTGATACCGATTCGCATCATCGTCCATCGGTGGCTTGCTCGTTGGTTGCG
>PKXK01000149.1 GCA_003132325.1 Acidobacteriaceae bacterium | reverse complement strand
AGGTCTTAGGTCTCAGGAAAACCAAGAGCTAAGACCTAATACCTGAGACCTGAACCGCGAACGCGGTAGTCTTTGTACTCAATCGTCAGCGTGGCGCGCCCGCCGAGCCGAATATAGCTTACCGACTCGTTGCGCCGGGGAAGCCAGAAATCCTGCACCTTCATGTACTCGTGACGAATTTCGCTCTTCTTCGTCCAGAAGGAAGGATTCTGGGCGGGCTCGGCGTCAATTCGAGTCACGGCGAAATCGGTTCCGTCGACCCAAACCTTGCCGCGATAGAGGTACTTGCTGCGCGTTTTCGGGTTGACGGCGAGCACGTATTGGCCGCCCGGTTTGGACGGCTCGAAGCCGATTAGCGCGAAGTCGTAGTTGTCGCGGTTCAGCAGCGTATGGGCGTGCATTTCCGGCTCAGTGGCTTCTTTTTCGCTCTCCAGCAACCTGTTGAAGACGCGGTTGATGATCAGGTTCGATCCTGATTGCGAGATGATCTGAAAGCGCTTGGTGGAAGGCCGATCATAGGCCGCCTCCACGGTCATTTCGGCCTGGCGATCTCCGGGGAATCCATTATAGGTAAGGCGATAAACGCGGGTGGATTCGTAGTGGCCGAGAGCCTGCGCCCGCTCTAAGTCTCTGCGGACGAGATTGTCCACGACCTGGTCGACTGAGAGTGGCGCCGTAGTAATGGAAGGCGGGAGCGGAGGAGAATCCGCGCCGGCCGCGAATGTTCCGGCCAGCGTGGCCACCAGCAAGAAGAAAAGTCTGGCCGAGCCTTGCATCAAAATCTGGGTCATGCAGCTTCGCAGGCGATTTACCGGTCCGATTAACCGGTCGGACTTACCGGTCATAGTGCAGCAGCGAGAACACATCGTACTTCGTAAGTTTCTCGCGCCCTCTCAGGAAGTCCAGTTCGACCACAAACGCCAGTCCGGCAATTTCCGCGCCCAAGCCGCTGGCCAGTTCCGCCGTCGCGGCCGCCGTTCCCCCGGTGGCCAGCAGGTCGTCCACGATCAGCACGCGCTGGCCTTTTCTGATGGCATCTTTGTGGACCTCCAGCTCGTTGCTGCCATACTCCAGGTCATAGCTGACCTTCGCCGTCTCGGCGGGCAGCTTTCCCGGCTTGCGGACGGGAACGAAGCCCGCATTCAGCCGGTAGGCGAGCGCCGGAGCGAAGATAAATCCGCGGGCCTCCATGCCGAGCACCAGGTCAATTTCTTTCCCAACATAGTTCTCCGAGAGCGCGTCAATCAGCCGCGCGAAGCCGGTTCTATCCTTGAGCAGCGTGGTGATGTCGTAGAATAGGATGCCTTTTTTCGGGAAGTCGGGAATCTCCCGAATCAACTTCTTCAACTCGCCGCAATCCACGGCTGCCTTGGTCGACACTATATCTATGCTCCTTGAATGAGAAATGAAGTCAGGCCGGCGACCGGCTGAGCTTCCGATACTTCCACGTTATCCACGCGCGCCGCCCGCGGGCCTTCGCGCAACCGTGAGTGCAATCCCGCCAACTGGTCGCGGGTCCCCTGCGCCAGAATTTCGACGGTGCCGTCGGGATTGTTGCGCACCCAGCCGCCAATCTGCAGAATGAACGCTTCGCGCTCCACATACCAGCGGAAGCCGACGCCCTGCACACGTCCGCGAACCAGAAAACGGCGAGCATGGGCGGCAGATTGGTCTTTGACAGAAGCCATTATGATTGCAGAAGTCAAAAGTCAAATTGCAGAAGTAAAACCTTACCTTTCGGCGTCATTGGCGGCGGCGCGAGCATTTAACTTCTGCAATTTGACTTCTGACTTCTGACTTTCTATGCTCTCGACAAATACGTTCCTTCCGCCGTGTCGACTTTGATCTTCTCGCCTTCGTTGATGAAGGGCGGCACCTGCACGATCAGGCCGGTTTCGGTCTTCGCCGGTTTGGTTACACTCGATGCGGTTGCGCTCTTCAGCCCGGGCTCAACTTCCAGCACGGTCAACACCACGGTCTGCGGCAACTCGATGCCCACGGCCTTGCCATCGAAAAACTCCACTTTGATCTGGAGGTTCGAGGTCAGGTAATCCACCGCGTCGCCCAGGGTTTCGCGGGTGAGGTGGGTCTGCTCGTAGTTTTCGGTGTTCATGAAGTAGTAGCTGTCGCCGTCGGCGTATAGAAACTCCATGTTGACCTCATCGACGTTAACTTTGTCGATGGGATCGGGAGAGCGGAAGCGATGCTCGAACATGGCGCCGGTGCGCAGGTTGCGCAGTTTGGCCTGGATAAAAGCGCGCAGATTGCCCGGGGTGCGGTGTTCGACGCTGAACACGGAATGCAGGTCATTGTTGTGCTTGATGATCATGCCGGGACGGAGTTGGGTCGCTGGAATCGACATTGCTGGTTTACATCTCCTTACACTCTGCTAGGAATTCTGGGCAGCGGGGCAGGGCCGGGGGTCCCCAGCGGGCCTGTTTCTTGCCTGCTGGGGGTGGAGGTCGCCGGGGCATCCGCCGCACTTCGAATCAACATCTTATTTTACACAGGCGGAGAGCGTTCTGGGAACCGGGTGGTTGGAGGAATTGGTAATTGGTAATTTGTGATTTGTAATTGAAAAAACCTCGCGAGTCCATCGNNCATATGCGCATCGGAAAATACATGGGTTCGGACGGGGCGGCGGGCACGGCAGTTACTTTCTTGTTGATCGGCCTCGGTGTCGGCGCCGCCCTCGGTCTGTTGCTCGCTCCGAAGACCGGGCGGCAGTTGCGAAAAGATCTGCGGCGCTCCTACGACGACGCCCTGGAGACCGTCTCCGACTGGACGGACGAAGCGAAGGGCCGTTTCGAGGAAGCGGTCGAAAAAGGCGCCGATTTCGCCGACGAACTGAAGGCCAAAGCCGAACCGCTGAGCGACTTGCTGCGCCGTTCGTAAGTTGCAGTCGCCGGTCGTTAGTCGTTCGCGAACGCTGCGTTGGGTGCGTTGGAGAAGGTCCCTGTTTTGCCAACGACCAACGACTAGCGACCAACGACTCCTTACGGTTCGACCTGAGTTTCGTCTTCGAGCGTGCGCTTCTTCTTGTGTACGCGGTGGATCACTATGCCCATCGAGAAACGGAAGTTGTCCTGCTTCTGCTTCGCGAAAGTGGGAAACTGGGAGTTGGTCTGCAAGTAATCGGCCTTGAACCGCAGTGAGAAACGCTGATTGATTTTGAAGTCGGCGCCACCGCCGGCCACCAGCGCCCGGCCAGTGCCGACTTGCACGTTGGTCTGACCCGGAGCGGTCGCAACGCCGCGCGTGCCCTGATGTCCGTACAGGAGTTCGCCAATCGGCGTCCAGCGTTCATACTTGCGGCGGGCGAACTGCGCGCCAAAAAGGAAGTTGTACTCTCGCGTCGTCACGTTGAACGTGGGATAAGTGTCCGGGCAGAAGCCTTCCGGGCATGTGGGGAACGGCTTCGGCACAACGGTCGGGATCTTCGAGGTTCCGAAGTATTGACCGCCTTCCACGATGAACCCCAGCCAACTGGTCGCGTTCGCACCCAGAGAAGCGTCCCAGCCGGGCAAACCAGCCCAGTGTCCAGCGTTGAAAAGCCCGGCCTCGGCGTACGAACCGCCGAGAAACAGTTCGAAGCGCGGATAGGGGCGCGCCGGCGGCGCAGCCTTGGCGGTTGGAGCTGGAATATCAGCGGGCTCGGCGGCTGGGATCTGGGCGGGAGCCTGGGCCGGAGTTGGAGCTGGAGTCGGAGCTGGAGCTTGCGCCCACGACACAACACACAGCCCAACCACGCCGGCTAAGACCCCCAGGTATTTCCTCACGATTCCTCCTCGAAATGCAGTTGCCAGTATCCAGTTGCCAGTGCGCAACAGCCCACTTTCCGCCTCAACCTTGAGCTTAGTAGATCCCGGAACGGAACATCATCTTTTTTCGTCCCAAAGCTGGCAACTGGGCANNACTGGCAACTGGTTCTGTTGGATGCGTCCGGCAAACTATCGAGTATACCGTGCCCAGCCGGTGGAGAGCGGGGCGTCCTCGCCCGGCAGTTGCTCGGCAGGACGGGCGAGACGCCCGCCGCTCCATCGTTCTGGCGACTCGGTACAATGAATCAAATCCATGGAAATTAAACTGACGGAAACCGAAGTCCGCGTGCTCGGGTCGCTGATCGAAAAAGACATCACCACACCTGAATACTATCCTCTGTCGCTGAACGCGCTGGTGAATGCCTGCAACCAGAAGTCGAATCGCGATCCGGTGATGCAGTTGGACGAAGACGCGGTGCGCACTGCACTCGATGGTCTGCAGCAGCAGCACCTGGCCGGACCCGCGCGCGGCGCCGACAGCCGCGTGACCAAATACGAGCAGCGGTTGCAGGAGGTGTTTAACTTCACGCGTCCGGAGATTGCGGTGCTGTGTGTGCTGCTGCTGCGCGGTCCGCAAACGCCCGGCGAACTGCGCGGACGCGCCGAGCGCATGCACCGCTTCGAAGCGCTGGAGGACGTGCAATCGGCGTTGCAGAAGCTGATGCAGCGCGAGGCTCCGCTGGCGAAGGTGCTGCCGCGGCAGCCGGGAACGAAAGAATCGCGCTATGCACATCTGTTTGCCGGGGATGTGGTGGAAGCGGACGCGCCGGTACAGGCCGGCGCCGCGGCTGAGCACAATCCCGCAGACGCGGAACGCATCGCGCGACTGGAAGAAGAAGTGGCGGAACTGCGGAGAGTGGTCTCGGACGTTAAGGATCAGTTGGAGAGATTCCGAAAGCAGTTTGAGTGAGTATCACTGCCGAGAACGCGGAGTACGCCAGGAAACTCGTTGAATTCCCCCGTGCGACCCAGTGTACCCCGTGGTTAAGCTTTTGATTCTTCGCGGCGCTCTCGGCGTCTCGGCGGTGAAAAGACTCTCTACAGCACCCGTTCCTGCGTGTAGCCGGCTGCACCCAGCGCCGAGATGATTTCGGCGATGTGGTCAGGCCCGCGAGTCTCCATGGTGATCTCAATCGCGGTCTCACCCAGGCCCACGCCGTGGTAGGCGCGGTCGTAGTCCGTCTCAACGATGTTGGCGCGATGCTGCGCCAGAATCGATGTGAGGCGATGCAGTGCTCCGGGATAGTCGGGCAGGTGAACGCGCAGGCGCACCAGACGTCCGTCTTTGACCAGGCCGCGCTCGATGATGCGCGAGAGCAACGTGACGTCGATGTTTCCGCCGCACACCAGCACGGCAACTTTCTGCCCCACCAGCGTCAGCTTGCGGTTGACCAGGGCAGCGAGAGCCGCCGCGCCCGCGCCCTCGGCCAAAGTCTTTTCGCGTTCGAGCAGCAATAGGATGGCGTTGGCGATTTCTTCTTCTTCAACGGTAACGATGTCGTCCACATACTTTTGGACGAGCGGCAGGGTCCGTTCGCCGGCGCGGCGCACGGCGATGCCATCCGCGATGGTGGAAGCGGGCATGAGCGTCACGGGCGTGCCTTCGGCGACGGCAACTTTCATTGACGGCAGCCGCGAAGGCTGAACTCCGAAGACTTGAATTTTGCGATTCGACTCTTTCAGAGCGCAGGCGATGCCGCCGATCAAGCCTCCACCACCGATCGGGACGACCACGGCTTCGAGGTCGGGATGCTGCTCGAGGAGTTCCAGGCCAATCGTGCCCTGCCCAGCGATCACGGCGTCGTCATCGAAAGCGTGCACAAACGTGAGGTGCTCGGCCTGACTGCGGCGGACGGCCTCTGCGTATGCTTCGTCGTAGTTGGCTCCGTGCAGGACCACGTCGGCGCCGTAGCCGCGCGTCGCCGAGACCTTGATGAGCGGCGTGGCCAGGGGCATACAAATCTGGGCGCGGATGCCGAGTTTGCCGGCGTGGTAGGCAACGCCTTGTGCGTGGTTTCCGGCCGAAGCTGTGATCACGCCGTGGGCACGTTCTTCGGTGCTCAGCGAGAGCAACTTGTTCAGTGCGCCGCGCTCCTTGAAAGAGCCGGTGCGCTGCAGGTTGTCGAGCTTCAAATAAACCTGGTTGGCGGTGGATTCGGAAAACGTTTCCGAGCGCGCACAGGGCGAAAGGTAAATAGAGTTGCGAATGCGGCCCAAGGCCGACTGAATGTCGTTGAGAGTGATCATTTTTTGATTACGACTGCAAAATCCAAGGATGGCAACATCTTACCTGAACCGACCAAGACATCCCGTAGAGACAGGCTTGCCGCGTCTCCCGCCGCATCCAAGGGAGACGGGGCAAGCCCCCTCTCTACACAGAGAAACGAAGGGAGTAGGGGGTAACGCGCCCCAGTACAACTTCCGTAATGGCACTTTCGGACAGGGACTAAGCCCTTCGAAACCTATGCAGCCGTGGAAAAGCCCGTCAGAATGGGTCTTTCGAGGGTTCATCCCTGGGACTCATGCCGACTTCGACTGGTACCGCTCTCGCCCCCCCACCCGTCCATCGAAAATCAGTGGCGCGCGTCGCGTTGTTTGACTTGCCCACGGCCTCTGCGCAACTGGTGACGGAGTGTTTCCGTCAATTTGGAATCGAAACGGTTTTGATTCCACGCGAAGACGCGGACCGGCTGGGACGCGAAAAATTCGAGGCTTGCGTTTTGCCCCTGGGAGAAGCTGCCGGCAGCATCATCGAGCTGGCGCGAGGATCGGCTTCCAACAGCCGCATCATCATTTACGGGCTGGGCGGGACTGCGCAGGATGCCTTGCGTTATTCGAAGTTGTGCATCAACGCAGTGTTTCACGAACCCTTGGAGCGGTCGGCGGCCATGAAACTGGTGCGCTCGACTCGCATGCTGGTGCTGCACGAATTCCGCCGCTATGTACGGATCCCGGTGATGACGGAAGTTGGGATCGTGATGCCCGACGGTGGCCGCATAACCGCTACCAGCCAGGAGATCAGTTCCGGAGGGATGTCGCTCAAGGGCGCTCTTGTGCCCGAAACGGGGAGTTTGGTGGAAGTGTCGTTTTCCCTGCTGACGCTGCCGCGCATTTGGGTGCGTGGGCATGTCACGTGGAAGAAACCCAACAAGAGCTTCGGGATTCGCTTCGACCCGGCCGACGAGCGGCGGCATCGGATGAAAGAGTGGATCGTGGCCTATCTGGAAGCTTAGGAACCGGCTTTCAGCTGTCAGCTCTCAGCTCTCAGCTTTCAGTTAAACCTTTCCTTCCCAGCTACAATATCGGCGTGAGTTCTTCTTCCACCGCAGTTGAGCCTGATCCGCCCTCCGTTTTGGAGCCTCGCCAATTCTCGCTCCGGCAAAGAATCCTTTTGTGGCTCATCAGTTGGGCGACCTATCTGGCCATTTCGCTGATCGGTCCAACGCTGCGCTATTCAATATCCTGGGAAGAACCTCCTTCCCTGCCCGGCGCCACTTACGAGAAACGAGTGATCTATTCCTTTTGGCACCGCGCCGTGTTCCCCAGTGTGTGGTTATGGCGAAAGATCGGGATCGCGGTGATGGTGAGCCGCAGTTTCGACGGGGAGTACATCGCCCGGACCGCTGAAAAACTTGGCTTCGTCGCGGTCCGCGGGTCGAGCAGCCGCGGCGGCGCTACCGCCCTGCTCGGCCTCAAGAACCAGTTGGAACAGGGCAACCTGGTTGCGTTTACGATTGACGGTCCACGCGGCCCGAAATACGTGGCCAAGCCGGGCCCGGTGCGGTTGTCGCGTGCCAGCGCGGCGCCGATGGCGGCATTCTATATAGCGCTGAGCGATGCCTGGGTGCTGAATACCTGGGATGCGCTGATGATCCCAAAGCCTTTTTCGAAGGCGCTGGTACGCTTCAGCGCCAAACTGCAAGTTCCCGCCGACGCGGGCAATGGGGAAATGGACGTGCAGATGGCTGAGTTTCACCGGCGGTTGCAGGTTGCGCTCGAACGCGTCACCCGGTTCGCTGAGGAGCACGTAACGCAAGTCGGATCGGCGGAGTTCCCCATCCTCAAGGGCTAGCGTCGTTCTGGGATTTAGGACACTACGTTCAGTAGTTGATTTATTCCCGGATCGGGTTCGGAGACTGCAATCTCAATTACAATTTTGATCGGACTGGAGAACGATATGCCTCTGCAAGTCGGCGATCGGGCGCCGGATTTCGAACTCTCCGCAGTGGCCGGTGAACGCCAGATTACGATACGCTCGCGCGACTATCTCGGCGCCAGGAATCTGGTCGTCACGTTCCACCCCCTCGACTGGACTCCGACTTGAGCCATGCAAGTGCCCGAACTCAACGCCCGTCGTAAAGAGTTCGAGGCCCTCAATGCCCAGGTTCTGGACATCAGCGTAGACTCCATCCCCAGCCACATTGCCTGGCGGCGGGAGGAAGTCGGCCCCGTCGAGGTTCCTCTCTGCGCCGATTTCTATCCCCATGCCGAAGTGACGCGCCAATTCGGCGTTCTCCGCGAGGGGCCGCCGGTGGCTGGCATCAGCGAGCGCGCCGCGTTTGTCGTCGATAAGAATGGAAAGATCGCCTTCGCCAAGGTCTATCCGATTGACCAGTTGCCGAATATCGAGGAGCTGCTGGGGGCGTTGCGGGGGCTTGCTTAAGAATTCGGGGCGCTTCAAACGGTTGAGGGAGGAGTAGGAGTGGACGGGCGAGACGCCCGTCCCCACACGAGCCTTTACTCGCCGCCCACAGTCAGCCCGTCGATGCGAATCGTCGGCGAGGCTACGCTGCCGCGGAATTCCAGGTCGCTGCCAATCTCGGAAATATTGCAGAACATATCTTTAAGATTGCCGGCCACCGTAATTTCTTCCACCGGATAGGCCAGTTCGCCGTTGACGATCCACATGCCGGAGGCTCCGCGGGAGTAATCGCCGGTGACTAGGTTGGCGCCGTGACCGAGAAACTCGGTTACATAGAGTCCGTCTTTGATCTCCGAAATGATCTGCTTCGGCGTTTTCGTTCCCGGTTCCAGAAAGTAATTTCCGGGGCCAATGCCGGGCGTTCCGGCGAGTCCACGGGATGCATTGGCGGTGGTGTCCAGTCCCAGTTTCTTCGCCGTGTACGTATTCAGCAGATACGACTTCAGAATTCCGTTCTCGATCACTACCGTGCGGCGGGTGGGAATGCCTTCGTCATCGAACGGCGCTGTGCCAAAACCGCCGGGCATGGTGCCGTCATCAACGACGGTGACGTTCGGGCCCGCAATTTTCTCCCCGAGTTTTCCCGCCAGGAACGAGGCTCCGCGATACACCGAGTCGCCATTCACTCCTTCGAAAATATGCCCAAGCATGGAGCTTGCGACCATGGGATCGAGCACCACCGGCACATGCGCGGTCTTCACCTTGCGCGCGCCGAGGCGTCGCAGGGTGCGGCGTGCGGCTTCTTTTCCTACCTGCTCCGCCGGATCGAGCTTTGCCAAGCTGCGCGCCACCGAATACCAGTAATCGCGCTGCATCCCGCCGTTCTCGTCCTGCGCGATGGGCACGACCGCTACCGAACAGTACGACCGGCGGTATTCGCCGACAAAGCCGTGAGAATTCACCAGCACTTTTCTGCCAGTCGCGGCATCGAACGATCCACCGTCGGAGTTCTTGATGCGGGGATCGGCGTCGAGCGCGGCCTTTTCGGCGCGCCGCGCGTACTCGATACGCTCGGGGCCGGGCAGCGAGTACACGTCCTCGTGATAAAGATCGAGGTCGCCCGTAAGCGATCCGAGTTTGGCGGCGTCGGGAATTCCCGCATACGGGTCTTCAGAACAAATCTTCGCCAGTTCCAGCGCGGACTTCAACATGCGCTCGATTCCCGCCGCGGAAAAATCGCTGGAGTGGGTACTGGCCGCGCGCTGTCCGAAGAAGACGCGGACGCCGATCGCGCGCGAGCCGGATTCTTTCAGCGTTTCGACTTGACCGAGGCGCACCACGGTCGAAAATTCGTCGCCTTCGCGGACGACACATTCGGCTGCCGACGCGCCGCCGTCGGTGGCGCGTCGGACAACTTCGGTGGCAAGGTGCTTGAGATCGGTTGCGGGCTTGGTTTCGCTGGTTTCTAGAGTTGTTGTCATTGAAATAAAGTCAAAAGTCAGAAGTCAGATTGAAGAANNAATTTGACTTCTTACTTTTGACTTCCTGCTTACTGCATGAATCCGCCGGTTTCCCGCTTGGCGGTACCGCCGACGGTAAGGCGGTCAATCTTGATGGTCGGGATTCCCACGCCGACGGGAACGGACTGTCCATCTTTGCCGCAAGTGCCGACGCCTTCGTCGAGTTTCAAATCGTTGCCGACCATCGAAACCCGCGTCAGCACGTCAGGTCCGTTGCCGATCAAGGTTGCGCCCTTGATCGGAGCCGTGATCTGTCCGTTTTCGATGAGATAGGCTTCCGACGCCGAGAAGACAAATTTTCCGTTCGTGATGTCGACCTGTCCACCGCCGAAGTTCACGGCGTACACACCATTCTTCACCGAGCGGATGATGTCCGCGGGATCGTCTTGCCCCGCCAGCATATAAGTGTTCGTCATCCGCGGCATCGGAATGTGCTCGTAACTTTCGCGGCGTCCGTTGCCGGTATCCGCAAGGCCCATCAGCTTCGAAGAAAGCTTGTCGCTGAGGTATCCCTTCAGAATTCCATTCTCGATCAGCACGGTTTCCTGCGTCGGCTGGCCTTCATCGTCCACGTTCAACGATCCGCGCCGCCACGGCATCGTCCCGTTGTCAACCACCGTGCATTTTTCGCTGGCTACTCGTTTTCCGATCAGCCCCGCAAATGCCGAAGTCTTCTTGCGATTGAAGTCGGCTTCCAACCCATGGCCCACGGCCTCGTGCAGCAGAACGCCGGGCCATCCTGGACCGAGCACCACTTCCATGTCTCCGGCGGGAGCTTCGCGCGCGTCGAGTTGCAGAATTGCCTGGCGCGCGGCCTCCTTGGCAAAGAACTCGGGAGTCTTGTCGCCGAAAAAGAAGTCGAGCGCGACCCGCCCGCCACCGCCAGAAGTGCCGCGTCCCGAACTCGCATCCGTCTTCGCGATGCAGGAAACATTCACGCGCGCCAGCGGCTGCGAGTCTTCCGCAAACGTGCCGTCGGAGCCGACCACCAGGATGGTCCTCAGTTCGTCGGCATAGCTGGCGCGCACTTCCTTGATCCGCGGATCATATCCGCGAGCCGTCTTATCGGCGCGCATCAGCAGCTCGACCTTGGCGGTGATGTCCGCGTCCACCGAAGGCAAGGCTACGGGGTACAGGCTGCGCGCCGGTTTCTGCTGAAATCCAGCGACCGTCGTCTTGGCCGGAGCGCTTGCGATCAGCGCCGCGGTGCGGGCAGCATGAAGAATCCGTTGCGGCGAAAGGTCGTCGGTGTAGGCATAGCCCGTGCGCTCGCCGGAAACGACGCGCACGCCGCAGCCCGCCGAAATTCCCTGCGAGGCGGATTTCACCAGCGACTCATCCACCATCAGCGAGGTCGAGGTCAGGTATTCGAAGTAGAGGTCGGCGTAGTCGCCGCCCGCCGAAAGCGCGGCGCCCAGATAAATCTCGAGGTCGTGATTCGTCAGCCCGTAGTGTTCGAAGAAGAAGCGTTCCTGGTTGGCAGTCACCATAGTTGGATGCGCAGGGTTTTGCAGACGACTCGCGGCGGCTACAGCATTATCCCATGAGCGGGGCGGCGTCAGGGTCAGGAACGAGGCTATTGAATTGGGTCGGTTCCCAATGGCCCGCGAACCGACTGGGATCCGAACCCACCCAATCCAGTTCGTGAGCGCTATCTCCTGTGGGTGTTGAAAAAGGAACCAAAGCAGTAATTTCAGTGAATTTTAGCGTCCACGGCAAACGAACTTTCAATAACTTACAAACGAAATTCGTCGTTGAGATTCCGCCAACAGAGTTTTTCAACACCCACGCCTGTTCACAACAGCTACCTGTGCTAACGTACCCAGCATGACCAACATCGAGCCAGAAATCCTTGAACTTGCCAAAAGGGAATACGGGGATAACTGTGAGTTGGCGCGAAGGACAGAATGGTCATACTCGTTCAAGTGTGGGCCGAAATCGTATGGCAGCATTTCGCGATTCATGGTGGAAAAGGACTTCGAGGTGAACGCCTCTGAGATTCGCCAACGCTGGCCGTCGATGGACAGTAGAGAGCGGACGGACTTCGCATCCAACTTCGGCCAGAAGAAAACGTGGAGGGATAACGACACGGAAATTCTCGAAATCATCATGGACGACGGCGACGACCACATTTGGAGTAGCTGTGCGCTCACGATGCTGAGGCATTCAGATCGGAGCCGGGCGGTGGAATTTCTCATCGAACGATTGCAACGCTGCGCGCCTGAGGTTCCGCCTCTTAACTACGCGCAAGCACTGGGTATCGCCGGGGATCGGCGTGCGGCGGCAGCCATACGCCCCTATTACGACAAGTACCTAAAGGCCATGGAAGCTGAGGCGGTGACAGGTGTGCCTGATGATGTCTTCTTTGGCCCAATTCCTTACCCCGCATTCTTGTCGATTGCAGGCGCTCTTTTCAAGATTGAGGGTTCAATCGAATACGAGCAGGTCATCCGTAAATACTTCAACCATCCCAACGAGCAAGTACGATACTGGGCAGAGCACGCATTGAATGTTGAAGGGCCGACGTCAAAAGAAGGGCTGAGTACGCGAAGAAGCGTAACCGATAGTCCAGCCGACCTCGGCAATTGGCGAAAAACCGATAACACTCACAACACCAGAATCGGCCGGTCACTTGGCGAATTGTCGGCAACGCGAAAGCTGACGCATTACCAAAACTACACACGTCCGCCCACTGCTTCGGATTCTTAACCGACCGCCGCAATCCGACTTCAAACATTTTTCATCACAAATGTCCGGTGTGCACCATCACAGACATCGAACCGCCCCGCCGACGACAATGGAGATCGACCTGTGTGTCCGGGCCGAGGTATGCCCGTTTCCTAGGGGACGGCGCCTCGAAGCTGTCAAGCCCATGGATCATACTCTTTGATACACATGTTTGAGGTAAAACTGGGGTTTCAAAAAGCCGCCGAAACTATGAATATCCATAAAATTTTCCGTAAAATCGAGCTAAGTCTTTATTCCGGAATATTTTAGATATAAGTCCTTTGCCCTCTAGATTTTGAAAGTTTTCCACGGCCCAACCCCATGATTCCAATAGACCATGGGGGAGGGGGGTAGTAGTAAACACGCATTAATACCCAAACGGTAAACAGAGCGAAAAGTAGCGACCTTCGAGATTGCCCCGTTTGTCCATCGAATCATCGAATTATCGAATCAATGACCCCAGACTCGCTCGGCCAAATGCTCTCCGACTTCCTCGACGGCGCGCGCGCCGCCGTAGTGGTGGAAG
The DNA here is from genome assembly GCA_003132325.1 of Acidobacteriaceae bacterium. Classification (GTDB taxonomy): domain Bacteria; phylum Acidobacteriota; class Terriglobia; order Terriglobales; family Acidobacteriaceae; genus Acidiflorens. The sequence continues at coordinate 36,828 of PKXK01000149.1, read as the reverse complement.
ACGGAGCCATCGCGTTTGACCTGGTCGAGTCGAAGTATTCGATTTCCGGCGAGTACAACAAATGCCTGCTGCACCTGTGGTCGAGCGAGCGAAATTTCGTGCGGCGCGTGCTGGATGCGGAGGTTAAGGCCACAACGTTGCGGCTACAGGTACAGCGCATGGGCCAGAATCGGCCGACCCGGCTCGACTTCTGTCGCGATCGCGATCGGCGTTCGCCCGCCGCGCGACGGGCAGCACGCGCCGCCTATGAACCTCGCCTGCGCCGTGCGCTGGAGAGAAATCTTCCCGGCTGGACCGTAGTCCGGCTCACCACCAGCATCGATCTCGAACACTCGTTCGGTCCCGCCTACCTGCGCGGCTGGCTGCGCCAGGGACAGCGCGCCTTAGCCGTAGTTGGGGTGAACGATGAAGAAACGCAATCGACCGTCGATGGCGCGCTGACCTGTGGAATTCTTTGGCTCGAGGCGTGCCGACTGGCACAGCAGGAACGCCGCGTGGTCGAAGGGCTGGCGATGGTTGTGCCAAAGGGCATGGCTACACTGACCCAGCAGCGTATGGCGCATCTGCATCCGACGGCAGCGAAATGGCATTTGTACGAATTCGACCAACGGGACGATGAACTCGTTCCGGTGGACACCGGCGATCGCGGCAATCTGGCAACCCGGCTGGTGCATTCTGTCGATGAAAGGCTGGCACGCGATCGCTTTGCGGGATCGATCGCGCGCATTCGAGAAATTCTGCCGCAAGCGGAAGTGGTTGTGCTATCTCCCGCATCGATTTCATTTCGGCGGCATGGGCTTGAATTCGCCCAGGCGCGGATTGCGCACGATCCGCGGAATTTCCAGAGCGGCGAGGAAATCGCTTTTGGCGTGGGGCCGGAGGAGCGCGTTCTCAACCTGGAGAACGAAACGCAATTTGCCGATCTGGTGCGGCTGGCGGCGGCAGTCCGTCATAAGGATGGTCCCAAGAACCATGCGTTGTGGCGAATGCATCCGGAGCGCTGGCTGGAATCGCTCGTCGCCGGCAACATTGCGGCGCTCGATGGGCGGCTGCGGCCGGAACCCGTGTATGCCCAGGTTCCCGCATTCGCCGCAGCGGATCGGGCGATGATTGACATTCTCGCGGTAACTCGTGACGCGCGATTGGCCGTCATCGAACTCAAAGCCGACGAAGATCTCCACCTTCCCCTGCAAGGCGTGGATTACTGGTCGCGTGTCTTGTGGCACCAGAGCCGCGGAGAGTTTGCGCAGTTCGGCTATTTCCCGGGACGCGAGCTCTCGCCGCAGAAGCCTCTGCTCATGCTGGTCGCGCCCGCCCTGCATGTGCATCCCACCACCGACACGATCCTGCGTTATCTGTCGCCGGAGATCGATTGGGAAGTGCTGGGAATCGACGAGCACTGGCGGGAAGAGATCAGGGTCGTATTCCGGAAGAGGCCAGTTCGGGCGCCAGTTCGTGCGGCNNTTACGCGGAAAGAATCTCCGGCGCTTCGCCTTTGTATACGCGTCCGATTCCCCGCACCAGGCGGCGCATGGGCAGCTCTCCTTTGGCGTCGGCGAAGAAGATTTCCCCGGCCCGGGTCCCGCGGTAGCACCAGCGCTTCAGAATCGCCAGGTGCTCCATGCGCTCGATCGCGCGGTCTGGTTTGGCAGCGGGAAAGGCCGCCAGAGCGGATTGAATGCGGGCTTCCATGGATTGCGATTTGGTATGCTCCGCGCCGGAGATCGGAAACTCCAGCGGCCCCGCGATCGCGCCGCCATCGACGCGGAACAACACTACGCTCTCCGGCTGCCGGGATTTCTGCACGATCACGGCCTGCGACTGGTCAATCCGGCGGACGAACTCCGGCAGTTGCTGCAGCACCGGAGCAAGTTTATCGAGCTGGGCGTGAATGGCCGCTGCCGCCTCGAATTCCATTTTCGACGATGCGTCATCGCGCTCCGCCGCCATCTGCCGCTTCAGCGATTCGCCGCGCGAGTCGAGAAAACTTTCGACTCGCACCACTTCCGCGCGGTACTCGTCATCGGTACAGCCGCGAAAACAAGGTGCCAGACACATCTTCATTTCGGAATAAACGCAGCCGGGAAATTTCGGGTCGGGATGGAGCTCTTCCACACAACGCCGCATCTTGAAAAAGTCAAGCGCATCGTTCATGAACTTTTCCGCCGCCACCCGCGACGCGAACGGCCCGTAGTAAATGTTCTTTCCCGATATTCGTCCGAGGCGCGTGGTGATTGACGCGCGGGGAAATTCGTTTTCCAGATGCAGCTTGACCAGGGGAGCGAAGCGCAGCCGCAGGCGATCGGAGTAGGTCTTGGGAAAGGCGGCGCGCACGGCTTGATAGAGCACAAATCCCGATTCGAAGTCGGAGCCAGTTAGCGTGTATTCGATCCAGCGAACGCGCTCCCGCAGGTTCAGCCGTTTCGTCCGCTCTTCCGGAGCGGAAAGCAGCCGCTGTAGCCGTCGCCGAAGGTTGGCAGTTTTGCTGACGTAGGGCTCGGAGTTCGCATCCTCGCCGCGCAGTAGAAACACGGCGGGCGCTGCGGCCACGGCGGAGAAGACCTCGGCGTCAGCTTCCGGCCGGAACTCGAGGCGTTCGATCAGCACTTGCCGATTCTAATTCGGATTCGACGGCAAATGCTGAACCGCAGGGACACAGGGGAACTGAGGAGATTATCCGAAGCTCGTCTTTCTGAGTTTCTCGCGGTAGTCGGTGCCTTCCATCTGCACGGTGCGGCACATTTCGTGAAGCCGGGAGCGCATCGTCTCGGTTATTCGTTCGCCGAGAGTGTACTTGGTCCAGGCGGGTGACTCCGATTCAGTGTTAGCGTCGGCAGGCTTCTGCGTTTTTTTGTGTCGTTTCTCTGCTAAGGCTGCCGGCGTTATGTCCAGGTAGTTCGTGGTGATGATCGTGGTCCGATTGTCGTTGTAACGTGTGTTCAGGATCAAGCGAACCGTATCCCATCGCCACTCCGTGGGCCTCACAGACCCTAAATCGTCCAACACCAATACTTCCGTTTCAAACACGGGCCGGAGCAAGCCGAGCTCAGTGGCTTGTACCGTGGGGTTGTAGGAGTCCTGAATCTGCTTCAACAAGTCGGCATAGTCATAGAAAACGCACTCGATCCCCTTCTCGCGAATCAGCGCCTTCGCGATGCCGACGGCAAGGTGCGTCTTGCCCAATCCTGTATTGCCGATCAACAACAGGCCGGTCTTGTCCAGCGGGTACTCTTCTACGAAGCGGCCCGCCGTCAAGCGGGCATTGGCAAGATGCAAGTGTCCCTCAACCTCAAAGTTCGATAGTTCGCAATGCTCATATCTCTTCGGAATGCGCGCCGCCGCGATCAGGGCACCGCCGCGTGCCCGCAATTGGCATTCGCAGCGCGTGACGCCGCCGTCCGGTACTCCCGGAACCGGCTTCCATCCTGTGCCCGCACACAACGGGCAAACTTCGGCTGCTGTTTTCATAATTCTTTACTCTATTCTTTACTCTGTGGTGTTGATTCAACTCTGCACCCGGAGCCGCTTGCGCCGCAAGGCGAAACCGGTTTCCAGCTGTGCACTTCCTGTGGAGAGCGGCGGCGGGTTGTGGAGAACCGTGGAGAAGGAGGAAAACTGCCGTGCCGCAGACCGCAGACAAAAAGCGAGCAAAATCTGGCGCTTTCGGGCTCATCTGCCCATTACTGCAGATGCAACCCTTCGTTTCGGACGTCAAAACCGGCTACCGGCACGTGTTTCCCATTGACAATCCCGCAACATAGGCGAAAATAGGCATCGCCGGTGCTCGCGCTTTGAGCCTTCCACCCCGGCTGATGCGCGGGAACCGAAACGAGTAGTGTCAGGAGAGAGCATGAATAAAGCTGATCTGGTTGACCGGATCGCCGGAGCCTGCAACATTTCCAAGGCGCAGGCGACGACCGCGATCGACACCACCGTGGACAGCGTTACGGCTGCCCTTCGAAAAGGGGACCGGGTTGCTTTGATTGGGTTTGGCACGTTTTCCGTCTCGCAGCGCAAGGCCCGCAATGGCCGGAATCCGCAGACGGGTGCCACCATCAAGATCGCAGCCCGTAGAGTCGCCAAGTTCACTCCCGGAAACGAACTCAAGAAAGTAGTCAATAAAGGCAAGTAGGGGCCCCAGAATTCTTGGATACGAGCGAGACGGCAGGGGTCGGCCCTGCCGTTTTGTTCTTAGGTGTCAAGTCTCGGGAAAAGCGACGCGGGCAGCAAGTGATTTTCCTGAGACCTAAGACCTGACACCTGCTCTCCTGAGACCTGCCTTGCTGAATCCTTCCCCACTCCGGTAAAATCTAACTTCTGAATCGAGGATATAGGAACCGACATGAAAGCAGCCATTCATCCCCACTATAGTGAGATCCGCGTGCATTGCGCCTGCGGCAACGCATTCGTCACCCGTTCCACTCATAAGGGCGACATCAGCGTAGAAATCTGCGCCGCCTGCCACCCTTTCTTTACCGGCAAGCAGAAGCTCATGGATACGGCCGGCCGCGTCGAGCGCTTCCGCCGCAAGTACGCCAAGAGCGACGCCGCCAAAGCGGAAGCGGCGAAAGTTGAAGCAGCGAAGAAGTAATTTCCGCTGCGGAAACGCACATACTTGAAAGCCTCCCCCCTGGTGGGAGGCTTTACTTTTGGAGATGCGCGGCTCGTGGAGTGACGGGCGTCCTTGCCCGTCCAAAGTAACGACGGAGATATAGTCTCGCCAGGAAAAGAACGTGGAATAATAATAGCAATACTGTGCAAAAGTTCTGGGACAACGCGAATGCAGCGGCGGCTGGGACGGGCGAGGCGCCCGTCGCTCCACGGCGTTTCCCTGCGAGCCTGAAGATTGGGAACGTAACGATCTCCCCCGCCACCGTGCTGGCGCCCATGTCCGGGGTCACCGACACCGTCTTTCGCCGCTTCATCAAACACCTAGGCGGATGCGGCCTGATCATGACCGAGTTCACCTCAGCCGATGGCGTCTTGCGCGACCAGCGCGTCCAGGGACGCTACCTTCACTTTTACGAAGACGAGCACCCCATCTCGGCCCAGCTTTTCGGCAGCAGTCCCGCGGTGTTGGCCGATGCCGCGCGCCTGGTGGAAGACCTGGGCTTCGACCTCGTCGATCTGAACCTCGGCTGCCCGGCCAAGAAAGTCGTCAAGTGCAACGGCGGCTCCGGGCTGCTGCGCGATCTGCCGCTGATTCGGCAAATTTTCGAAGCGGTGCGCGCCGCGGTGAAGATTCCGTTCACCGTGAAATTCCGCGCCGGATGGAATGACGACGAAATCGTTTGTGTCGAACTGGCGCGCCTGGCCGAAAGCTGCGGCCTCGGCGCGGTTGCGCTGCACGCCCGCACGCGCGAGCAAGGCTACAGCGGAAACGCGCGCTGGGAATGGATCGCCTCGGTCAAGCAGGCAGTCAAGATTCCGGTGATCGGCAATGGCGACATCCGCTCGCCCGAAGACGCCTGCGCCATCGTTGCCCAGACCGGCTGCGACGCCGTGATGATCGGGCGGATGGCCCCAGCGAATCCGTGGATTTTCCGGCAGATCGAGCAGTATGTAAGCCGCACAGCACGTGTGGGGACGGGCGACCCCGCCCGTCCAGTCCACGTAGGGACAGCCGCCCTCGGCTGTCCAGCGGGGCGCAGCTCCGCAGAAAAACTTTACGACGAACCCACCGAAGCCGACCGCTACCAGATGATCCGTACCTACTTCCAAATGCTGTTGGAAGAAGGAATGCCCGGAGCAGAAGGCAAGATGAAGCAGTTCGCGTCCTGGTTCACCCACGGCGTTCCTGGGGGCGCGGCGCTCAGAAAAGCGATCTACGAAGCCAAGAGCGGTGCGGAGATACTCATGCGGGTAGAAGAATTCTTCGAACCTAGGGCGTGTGGCGCGGGCGCCCTCGCCCGCGAAAGCTACCCGAGGTAGAAACGATTACGCGTTTCCCATCAATTTCTTTCGCTTCCGAATCTCGGAAAGAGTTAGTCCTTTTCCGCCGAAGAAGGCTTCCGCTTGGGTGGCATCGGCGAAGTGATCGAGCAACCCTTCCCGAAGAATCTTGAGCAAGCTGCTGCGAATGATGAAGCTAGCGGCTTCGAGCAGCACCTCGAATCTCGTGATTCCTCCGTTAAAGCTCCGCCGCGAGACATCGACGAAAAAACGATTAGGAACTCTATCGCCGTGAGCTACATGGTTTCTGACTTCGTACAGATCATCAACAATCGCGCCCACAGTGACTTGCGGATCCGTCAGTAAGCTCGAAATGTCCCCAGGCGCGTAGATCGATGTTTGCTCGCCCAAAAACCACTTGATGCGTTCTTTCGCCACCAAGCTTCCCTTGTGTTCTCTATTGTGGGTTGTATAGATTGATTCAATCGCCGAGGCCCATAAGATATAGCGGGCCTTAGGTTGCAACGATTGAAAATGGCCCAGTTCATGGAACTGGACGGCCATGCGAAATTTCCAAAATCCCCCCTGCATGGCTCGAAGAAACTCAGGTGCTACGTTTCTGAGTTCCTCCGCATCGCGATTTCGGAGGGCAAAGAATTTCTGTACTTCCGGGACCTCATGAAAGTCCAGTGGATGGTCAAACCTTTGGACGTCAAAGGTTCCGTCATCTCGGACCCCGCCCTGCATAAGCAATGCCGATTGGCGCATAGGGCGGACCAATCTGAGACAGGCTGCCAGGTTGTATATCAGCTCAGACGATTTCTGGTCGAATACCTCCTCTCCGACCCAATTTTTGTATTCATCGAAGAAAGCTTTAGGCTCGTAGCGGTGTACTAGCGCACACCTCACTGCTTGTAGCCGCTTTGCCGAATCCACGCCCATTCTCTCTTTAAACAAATCGAATGTGTCCGCCCGTAACAGGCTCGATACGTCCTCAATACCTACGTCCTGAGCAATGTCAAAAGGTAGTGGGTTCGTGAACTCCTCATCATCAGCGCCGCCAACGCCAGCAACCCTGTAGATTGCATAAAGCGAGAAATTCTGACGCATTTTCTGGTTTCGCATAGGGGTTAGAGTTGTCGGCTCAGCGGTCATGGATCGCTCCAACCCCCCGCACTCCCAGCCTTCCTCGCTCGTCGCGTTCCACGTATCCCCACGGTGTCTGGTCGTCGTGTGTAAACACCGTCAGCCATCTCTCCGGGATCGCCTGCGTGTAATACTTTTTGCGGCTCTCGATGGTTTCGAGAGGATAGAGGTCGAATGCCATTCCCCAGGTGAGATTGATGTGCGCGCTGGTGGGAATCAGGTCGGAGATGTAGCACGCGGTCTTGTTTCCGTTGCCGCCGCCACTTCTCACGATTACGGCTTGCATGTGGGCGGTGTGTCCGGGGAAGGTTTTCACCGAAATGCCGGGGACGAGTTCCTCGCCTCCGCTGAGCAACTTCATCTGGCCGCTTTCGACCAGCGGGTCGTAGTTCTCGGAGATGAAACTGATGGCATCGCGTTCGCTGGGATGGCGAGCGTATTGCCATTCGCCTTCGGGCGCGTAGTACGTTGCGTTGGGAAACGTCGCTACCACGCGATCGCCGCCGCGCACCGTATTCCATCCGCAGTGATCGAAATGCAGGTGAGTATTGATGACGATGTCGACATCTTCGGGCGCGACGCCGGCGGCTTGCAGGTTCTCGAGCAGCTTGGCGGGCTGTTTGTAGATGTGCGCCATCTTGTCGGACAGTTTGTTGCCGATGCCAGTCTCGATCAGGATGTTCTTCTTGCCGGTACGCACGAGCAAGGAATTGAGTCCCGCGTCGAGGCGGTTCTGCTCGTCCGGCGTGACCTTCTTCGACCACATCGTCTTGGGCACGACGCCGAAAAAAGCTCCGCCGTCGAGGAAGTAAGTTCCATCGGAGACAATCGTGAGTTCGAAATCGCCAAGAGTTGTGCGATGCATCAAGAACCAGCTTTCAGCCGTCAGCTCTCAGCTGTCAGTAAAATCTCAGGTCAGCCGAGAGCCGAAAACTGATAGCTGACGGCTGATAGCTGACAGCTATTTCAATTCCTTATTCCAAAACTCTTCCATCATGTGGAACAACTGCACCCTCGTGCCCGGCCCGGAAATTCCATGCGTCTTGTCCGGATACACCATCAGCCGGAATTGCTTCCCCGCCTTGATCAGCGCGTCGGTCATCTGGATCGTATTCTGGAAGTGCACATTGTCATCGCTCGTCCCATGCACGAGCAGCAACGATCCGTGCAGACTGCTGGCGGCATTGACGATGGAATCGTCGTAGGCCCTGGCATTGTCCTTCGGCAGACCCATGTAGCGCTCGGTGTAAATTGAATCGTAGTTGCGCCAGCTGGTCACCGGGGCGACCGCGATTCCCGCCTTGAAGCGGTCGGAGTGCGTCAGCGCATACAGCGTCATCGAGCCGCCTCCCGACCATCCCCAGATTCCGGTGCGTGCGCGGTCGAGCTGCGGAAACTGCTTAAACAACTGGTCGAGCGCCGTGAGCTGGTCTTTCAGTTCGACTCCTCCCTGCTGCAGGCGGATCGTGGCGGCAAATTTCTTGCCGCGATTCGGAGTCCCGCGATTGTCGACCGAGAAAATCGCGAAGCCTTCGTTCGCCAGCATCTGGTGGAACAGCGCGTTCGTTCCACCCCACGCATCCTGCACCGTCTGTGCCCCCGGCCCGCCATAGATGTGCACGATGAGCGGAATTTTCTGGCTTGCATTCGCATGGCGCGGCAGAATCAAATAGCCATATAACACGGTGCCGTCATTGGCCTTCAGTTCCAGGGGCAATGGCGCAATCGGGTCGTAATCCGCCACGCTGCGCCCTTCCCAGATTTTCTGGCACGCGCCGCCTGGGGCGCACACCGAAATCCGCGACGGTGCCAGCGTCGCAGAATGCGTCTCCACAAAATGCTTGCCGTCATCGGCGAAATGGGCAAAATAGCTGCCCTCTTCCGCTGAGAGGGCTTGCATCGCCGAGCCGTCCAGCTTTACGGAAAAAAGCTTCTCCTGCCGCGGATCGCCCTTGTTGGCAGTAAAGAAAACCGTGGACGATTGATTGCTTGATGTTTCATCCACGCCGCTGATCGCGAGCACCTCATAGTCTCCGCTTTCGAGTTGGCGTTCAAGTTTGGCATCGGCCGCCAACGGGTCTTGCGCGTTGAAGCTGTAGAGATAGATGTGAGTGTGGCCGTCGCGCCAACTGGTCCACAGAAAGCGGTCGCCCGATTTCAGGATGCGAAAGTCGTCGTTGACGTTCACCCAGGCATCGGGAACCGATTCGGTCAGCACTTTGCGCGACCGGCCCGACTTCGCGTCGATAAAATAAAGGTCCAGCACATCCTGCTTGCGATTCAGGACCTCGGCCCACGCCCAGCCTTCGCGAATCCAACCGAAACGCGGCACATAGGTGTCATCGTCGTCGGTAAGTTTGATCCAGCGCACCTTGCCGCCGTTGCTGCCTACTACTCCCAGGCGCACGGTGGGATTCGGATCTCCCGCCTTAGGATATTTTTCCTGCTCGACCCGGGGATGCGTCGGCAACCAGTCAGTGATGGGATAAGTCGGGACGCGCGTCTCATCCATCTGCAGAAAAATGATTTCCTTTCCTTCCGGCGACCAGAAGAAGTTGCTGCGCACGTCCAGCTCTTCGGCGTAAACCCAGTCCACTTCGCCATTCAGGATGTTGTCTTCTTTGTCCTTGTCTCGATCTCCCCCTTTCTCTTTTTCGTCGCGCGTGAGCGGACGTTCGCCTTCCTCTCCCGATACCGGATGCACATACAGATTGTGCTTGCGCACGTAGGCGAGCCGCTTGCCGTCCGGCGAAAACTTCGGGTCTCCGCTCGGGTCCGGAGACGACGTAAGCTGTACCGCCGTTCCGGTGTCCAGGCTGTAATACCAGAGCTGTCCTTGGGAATCGAAGAGCAAGTGCTTGGAATCGGGCGACCACGTGTACGCGCCGACGTGATAGCGCGTCACACGCTCTTTCTCGCGCTCGTCCTTGATGTGGCTGGCGGGCGGCGCAAGTTGCGAAAGCTTCCCCTCGCTCACCAGAACCTTCTTCTCGCCCGTGGCCGTGTCATACCAGAGTTCGCCATGCTCGCCGGCTTCATCGCGCTGCACGAAAGTGACTTTGGTGCCGTCCGGACTCCATTTGATCGTCTCCGGAGCGCGTCCTGTGACTCCGGCCTCGGCGAAGATCTGTTCAATCGTGAGTTGCTTCGGCGCGGCGGTCTGAGCGTGCCCGGCGGACAATAAAACCAGCAGGTTGACGGTGAAAATGAAAAGAAATCTGTTCACGAACGCACTCCGATTCAGTACAAGGTGTCGCCCAGCACCGCGCTAGCAGTGAAAGTCAAAAGTGTACAACCTGGAGGGAGTTCACGTCAGGTTGACGGGTGCAGGATTGGAAGCCTAAGCTCGTCGCCATCATGCTGGCGGATCTGAAAGGAAGAGTCGCCCTGGTCACGGGAGCTGGCAGCGCGCAGGGGATCGGGTTCGCCACGGCTCGCCTGCTGCTTGACCAGGGAGCGAATGTTGCCATCACCTCCACTACGGACCGCATTCATGCCCGAGCAGCCGAGCTTGGCGGAGACCGCATTTTCGCCTCCGTGTGCGATCTGCGCAGCTTCGAGAATGCGGCAAAGCTGATCGGACAAATCCTTGGACGTTTTGGCAAGATCGACATCCTGGTGAACAACGCCGGCATGGTGCAGTCGGGCTCGAAGGAATTGCTGGCGGGTTTCGACACCTTGACCGAAGAACAGTGGGACAGCGAAATCGAGCTGAACCTGAAAACCTGCTTCAACGTGACGCGGGCTGTGGTTCCGCACCTGATCAAGGCGAAATACGGCCGGATCGTCAACGTTTCGTCGGTGACCGGCCCGGTCGCAAGCAATCCCGGCATGTCCGCCTACAGCGCCGCCAAGGCAGGCATGACCGGCCTGACGCGCTCTCTGGCGCTGGAAGGAGCCCGGACCGGAATCACCGCTAACGCCGTGGCGCCGGGATGGATCAAAACCGCCTCGTCCAGCGAGCGCGAGACTGAAGCGGGACGCAATTCGCCCCCGGGTCGACCAGGAACGCCGGAGGAGGTGGCGGCGGCAATCGTTTTTCTCTGTTCCGAGGAAGCTTCGTATATCAGCGGGCAGACGATTGTCGTGGACGGCGGGAATTCGACGCAGGAATACAAAGGGTCGGGCGACTGGTATTAATCAGCGCTGAGCAAAGCTCGCCGCAGAAAAAGCTCGCCGCGGAAGACGAGGATTAACGGGCGCGCAAACCGTCAGTCATCTCTGCTCGCACCGGATGCTTCGCCTCATACGCCGCGATCTCCGCTTCATGCTGCAGCGTCAAACCAATATCATCCAACCCATTCAGCAGACAGTGGCGCGAAAATTCGTCCATTGCGAAGGTTGCCGCGAATCCTCGTTTGTCTTCCACTCGCAAGGTTTCGAGATCGACCGTCAGTTTGTAGTTTTCGATTTCTTTCGAACGTCGCATGATTTCCGCGACCTGCTCTTCGCTGAGCCGCACCGTGAGCAGTCCGTTCTTCAGGCTGTTGTTGGCGAAGATGTCGGCAAATGACGACGCGATCACTACATGGAATCCATAATCCGCCAGCGCCCACACGGCGTGCTCGCGCGACGACCCACAGCCGAAGTTCTTCCCGGCGACAAGGATCGAGGCCTTGGCGTAGCGCGGCGCATGCAGCACGAAATCGGGGATCTTCTTTCCGTCGCCCGAAAAGCGCCAATCGTAAAACAGGAATTCGCCAAAACCCGTGCGTTCGATGCGCTTCAGAAACTGCTTGGGGATGATTTGATCGGTATCCACGTTGACGCGATCGAGCGGGGCGACGATACCGGTATGTTTGCGAAATGGTTGCATAAGTCGCTCCTTTGCTGTCCTTGCTCCGAGATTAGGGTTCGCGGTCGGAATGACAATTTCGTCATTTGTCCATGTATTCTGCGGAACCGCTGCGCTACCACACCTTGCAGACCTTATCGGCGGCCGCCACCATGGGCTGTCCGGCTTTGCATTGGAATGCCTGCTGAAACTCCGGCATGTTCACCACTACACCGTTGATGCGGTTCTGCGCCGGTGAATGCGGATCGGTCATCGCGCGCATACGCAGGTCTTCAGGACGTTCGTTGGCGCAATCCCACTGTGCAAAGCCGATAAAGAAGCGTTGCTCCGGAGTCAGTCCATCGACCGGCTGCAAGTGCATGTCTTTCGTCATGTCTTGCCAGGCGATGTAAGCCAGGATTTCGCCGCCGAGATCGGCTACGTTCTCGCCCAGCGTGAGCTTGCCATTGACATGGACATCGTCCACCGCGAAATAAGCCGAGTACTGGTCGTCCACGCACTTGGTGCGCGCGTCAAATTTTTCGCGGTCTTCCTTGGTCCACCAATTTTTCAGATTGCCGCGGGCGTCGAACTGGCTGCCTTCATCGTCGAAACCGTGGGTGAGTTCGTGTCCGATGGTGCCACCCGTGTCGCCATAGTTGGGGGCGTCGTCCATCTTGGCGTCGTAGAGCGGCGGCTGCAAAACCCCCGCAGGAAAGTTGATGTCGTTCATCTGGGGGTTGTAATAGGCGTCTACGGTCGGAGCAGAAATGTCCCATTCGCCGTGATCGACCGGTTTGCCAATCTTGTTGATATCTCGTCGACTCTCGAACTGGTGGGCGCGTTGCACGTTTCCAGCGAAATCGTCGGGCGAAATCTTCACGGAGCTGTAATCGCGCCACTTGTCAGGATAGCCAATCTTGTTACGGATGCCGGCCAGTTTGGTCAAAGCCTGGCGCTTGGTTTCCGGGCTCATCCAATCGAGCGCGCGGATGCGCTCGCCCATGGCGGCTTCGATGCGCTGCACCATGTCGAGCATGCTCTGTTTGAGCTCGGGCGAAAAAACTTTTTCCACATACACCTGCCCGAGCGCTTCGCCCAGGCTGTGGTCGGTGTACTGCACGCAGCGCTTCCAGCGGGGCTGCATTTCCTTGGCTCCGCGCAGATACTTGCGATAAAAGTCGAAACTTTCCTCGGCGAATTTCGAAGAAAGATACGGAGACGAGGTGTCGACCACGTGGAAACGGAAATAGGTTTTCCAGTTTTCCACGGGTTTAGCGGAGAGGAGCGCATTCACTTGCTTGATGAACTCGGGTGCGTCCACGTTAAGAACGTCAAACTGCGGGTACTCCAGGACACGATAATAGGCTGGCCAGTCAAAATTCGGGGCCAACTGCATGAGGTCGGCGACTTTCATCTTGTGGACAAGCTTGTGGGGGTCGCGGCGCTCCACAAGGGTGAGGGAGGCCTGGGCCAGAACAGTTTCGATGCGGAGAATTGTGTCCGCATTTTTCTTTGCAAGGTCCGGGCTGTCGCCGGCTAGTTCCAGAACCTTCTGCACGTGCTGCAGGTAGCGGTCGCGGGTTTCTTTCGACTTGGCGTCTGTCCTGGTGTAGTAGTCGCGGTCGGGCAGCCCGAGGCCGCCCTGATCGACATCGGCGATCACCTGCTCGGAGTTGTCGGGGTCTTGCGTCGAGGCCCCCGCAAAAAGCATCGGGCTGGTGTAAGAGTATCGAAAGTAGGCAAACTGCAGGTGCGCCACCAAGGGCGTGAGATCCTTCACCGACTTGACCTTCGCGATGAGGTCGAGTTCGGGCTGTACCGGGGAAAGGCCCTGCTTCTCGACCGCGGCTTCATTCACACAGGCCGCGTAGAAGTCGCCCGTCTTTTGTTCGACGGCGGAGCGTTGTGAGCCCGGCTTGGCCGCCCGTTCCAGCATGCCCCGCAGAAAGTTCAGGTTGTCCTCATACAGCTTGCCGTAGACCGACCAGGAAGTCTGGTCGGGCGGGATGGGATTCTTTTTCTGCCATCCACCACAGGAGTAGTGATAGAAGTCGGCGCAAGGATCGATGGACTTGTCCATCGAAGTCAAATCGAGGCTCGGGGAATAGGGCAGCACTGGCTCCGACGAGGATGAACTCTGAGCAATCGCGGCATAAGAAAACAGGAGCGAACATACCACCAGGAAGCAGGAGACATTTCTATTCATATGAGCCTTCGACAGCTGAAATGCAAAGATGTGAGCAGGTTATCTTAGCTCAATCATGGTGCGCGGGTTCGTCGCGACTACTCCATTGCCACTTCCGAATATCGGTGAAATGGCCGGTAATCGCCGCTGCCGCCGCCATCATCGGACTGACGAGATGCGTGCGTCCTCCGCGGCCTTGCCGTCCTTCGAAATTCCGGTTGCTGGTTGAAGCGCAGCGTTCTCCCGGCTGCAAGATGTCGGGATTCATGCCCAGGCACATCGAGCACCCCGACTCGCGCCATTCAAACCCAGCATCCAGAAAAATGCGGTGCAATCCTTCCTGTTCCGCGGCACGCTTGATGGCCTGCGAACCCGGCACCACCATCGCCCGAACCTTCGGGTTCACATGCTGCCCTTTCGCCACGCGTGCTGCAGCCCGCAGATCTTCGATGCGTGAGTTGGTACACGATCCGATGAACACACGATCGACGGCGATGGCTTCGATCGGCGTTCCCGGTTCCAGGCCCATGTAGGCGAGGGCCTGTTCCGCCGCGCGGCGGTCGGCCTCCTGCGCAAAGCTGTTCAACTCGGGGACGCGCGCGGTTACGGGTACGACCATTCCGGGGTTCGTCCCCCAGGTCACGAACGGTGCGAGCGATGCAGCGTCAACCTCGATTACCCGATCAAATTTCGCTCCAGGATCGCTGGCTAAAGTTCGCCAGTATGCAATCGCACCCTTCCAATCTTCGCCTTTCGGGGCAAAGCGGCGGCCGCCGACATACGCGAAAGTCGTCTCGTCGGGCGCGATCAGTCCCGCTCGCGCTCCCGCCTCGATGCTCATATTGCACAGCGTCATGCGGCCTTCCATCGACAATGCACGCACCGCTTCCCCGGCGTACTCGATCACATGTCCGGTGGCGCCGTCGGTGCCGATGCGTCCAATGATTCCGAGCGCCAGGTCCTTTGCCGACACGCCTTCCGCCAGCTTCCCGCGCACCTGGATCTGCATCGTCTTCGGTTTCTTCTGCGGCAGGCATTGCGTGGCCAGCACGTGTTCCACTTCTGAGGTTCCAATGCCGAATGCCAGCGATCCGAACGCGCCGTGCGTCGAGGTATGGCTGTCACCGCAGACAATCGTCATCCCCGGCAATGTGATGCCGAGTTCGGGGCCGATGACGTGGACAATGCCTTGCTCGGCCGAGTCCATATCAAAGAATGGGACGCCAAACTCGCGGCAATTCTTCTGCAGCGCCTCAATCTGCTTCGCCGCAATCGGATCGGCGATGGGAAGGCCCCGCGGAGTGGTCGGGATGTTGTGGTCGACGGTTGCCACCGTGCGCAGAGGCTGGCGAAGACGACGTCCATTGGCGCGCAAGCCGTCGAAGGCCTGCGGCGAAGTCACTTCGTGCACCAGGTGCAAATCGATATAGAGCAGCGCCGACTGCCCTTCGGGAGCAGCGACCAGGTGCGCATCCCAAACTTTTTCAAACAGCGTACGCGGAGGCATATTTCCAGTTTCTCTCATCGTTCCCAGTCGAGACGGCGCTTGCTCTGTCTCTCGCAGCGGAGTCTCTTCAATAGTTTACCAACGCAGCCGTCTCAAAATCGTCGCCGGCGTCGTTTTTTTCCCTCGCACTTTTGGCGATTCCAATTCTATTGTGACCCCAGGCAACTGCTGAGCTGCGCTCGGCTTGGACAGCCGGGGGCGGCCGTCCCTACCCAACCTTGGACGGGCGAGCGCAGCCCGTCCCCACACCCGCGAGTCGCTCCAGCAGAATTGAGCGTTTCCGGTTATGATTCACTCAGTCCATCGAGGAAAACTCTGCATGATCAACGGCAAACGCATTGCCGTCGTGTTACCCGCTTACAACGCGGAAAAGACGCTGGAAGCGACGGTTCGGGACTTGCCCGACCTGGTCGATATCCGCATTCTGGTCGACGACCACAGTTCCGATCGCACTCTCGAAGTCGCGCACCGGATCGGTTTGCAGTCTTTTGTCCACGACCGCAACTACGGCTATGGCCGCAATCAGCAGACCTGCTACCGCGAAGCACTGGCCGCCGGCGCCGACGTCGTCATCATGGTCCATCCCGACTATCAGTACACGCCGCTTTTGACAACGGCGATGGCGAGCATGATTGCCTACGGCGTCTATGACGTCGTTCTCGGTTCCCGCATCATTGGCGGTACCGCCCTGCGCGGAGGCATGCCCCTTTACAAGTACGTTTCCAACCGGCTGCTCACCGCTTTTGAGAACCTGTTCCTGCGGGTCAAGTTGTCGGAGTATCACACCGGCTATCGCGCTTTCAGCCGCGAGGTGCTGACCCGCCTGCCCCTCCGGGAAAATAGCGACGATTTCGTTTTTGACAACCAGATGCTCGCCCAATGCGTTTACTTCGGGTTCCGCATCGGCGAAGTTTCCTGCCCCACCAAGTATTTCGAGGAAGCCTCCTCCATCAATTTCCGGCGCAGCGTGCAATACGGACTGGGGGTGCTCGGTACCACGCTTCAGTTTGCGCTCCAGCGGGCCCATCTCTCAAACTCCCGGATCTTCAGTGACTCCGGAAAGAAGTTGGAAGTCAGCGTACCGACTTACTATAGTGGGTTATCTCAGCAATCTGGCCGTTGACTTGCCATGTTCAATCGACCATGACCGTAATCTCTCTCGCGTGAAGAAAAGAGCCATCATCATCGGGGCCGGCCCCGCCGGCCTGACCGCCGCCTACGAATTGCTCTGCCGTTCCGATGTCATCCCCGTAATCCTGGAAAAGAGCTCTTACATGGGAGGCATTTCGCGAACCGTCAACTACAAGGGGAATCGCATCGACCTCGGCGGCCATCGCTTTTTCTCCAAAAGCGACCGTGTCATGAACTGGTGGTTGCAGCACTTGCCGCTCGAAACGAGAGCGGCCGGTTCCGGGAACATTACCTACCAGCGGCAGAGCCGCGAAATTGCGGGCACCGGCGCTGGGCCCGATCCTCAGAACACCGATGAGGTCATGCTTCTGCGCAAGCGCCGGTCTCGCATCTACTACCTGCGCCAGTTCTTCGAATACCCCATTCAGCTGACCTGGAACACCCTGGTGCAGCTCGGCTTGCTGCGCACGTTGCGCATCGGCTTCAGCTACTTACGAAGCATGTTGTTTCCACAAAAGGACGTCGTCAATCTCGAACAGTTTTTCATCAACCGATTTGGGCGAGAACTGTATCTGACGTTCTTCAAGGACTACACCGAAAAAGTGTGGGGTGTGCCCTGCAACCAGATCAGTGCCGAATGGGGCGAGCAAAGGATCAAGGGCCTCTCCATTACCAAGGCGATTCTCCATTTCCTGAAGCTGCCGGCGAAGAAGAGTACGGATGTCGCTCAGAAGGGAACCGAGACTTCCCTGATCGAGCAATTCCTGTACCCGAAGTTCGGGCCCGGGCAGATGTGGGAAACAGTTGCCCGGAAAGTCATCCAAATGGGCGGGGAGATTGTGACCAGCTTCAACGTCACCGCGATTCACTGCGAAAATGAGCGCATCCGGGCCGTCTCAGGAATGGATGATCAGGGCCGCGAGCGGAAGTTCGAAGGGGATTATTTTTTCTCGACCATGCCCATTCAGGAGCTCATCCGGGCGCTGGATACGACGGTTCCGGCCAATGTACGCGAAGTCAGCGACGGCTTGCTCTATCGTGATTTCATCACTGTCGGCCTGCTGGTGAAACGGCTGAAAATCGGCCAGAAGGCCGTTCCGCACAACGTTGAGCACAACGATCAGCACGATGGCTCCCGCCAGCTCATCGATGACAACTGGATCTACATCCAGGAGCCCGACGTCCGGGCTGGCCGTCTGCAGATCTTCAACAACTGGAGCAACTACATGGTGGCCGATCCGGAGCAGGTTTGGCTCGGGGTCGAGTATTTCTGCTACGAAACCGACGACCTCTGGAAGAAGGGCGACGACGAAATGGCCGCGCTCGCGCAGCAGGAGTTGGACCACATCGGCATTATCGATCGCAGCGATGTACTCGACTCCACCGTCATCCACATGCCCAAGACCTATCCCGCATATTTCGGCACCTACGACCGCTTCGAGGAAGTGCGGAAATACCTGGATGGCTTCGAGAATCTCTTCCTGGTTGGCAGGAACGGGATGCACAAGTACAACAACCAGGACCATTCCATGCTCACGGCCATGGTGGCGGTGGATAACATCGTCGCCGGAGTAAAAGATAAGTCCTCGATCTGGGAGGTGAATACGGAAATGGAGTACCACGAGGAAAAGTGATGGGCGACGCACCTTCTCCAGAGCTGGTTGCGACTCCTATTCGAAGCTACTTTTTCCTTCTGCTCCTCACCCTGGCCGCCGTATTACTCCATAGTTACCACCCCTACGTGGAAGACGCTGAAATCTACGTTCCGGCGATCAAGCACGCCCTCGATCCCGCCCTCTACCCGCACGATGCCCATTTGTTTACAGGACAAACACGGTTTTCCGCGTTTCCTGTCGTCATCGCGGCCTTAGTCCGTTTATCGCACCTTTCGCTGGACTGGGTGCTTCTGCTTGTGCACACTGGGTCCATCTATCTCTTGCTGCTGGGCGCGTGGCGGATCAGCCGCCTGTGCTTTTCGAGGGAATTCGCATCCTGGTGTGGCGTCATTTTGCTGGCCTGCCTTCTTACCCTGCCGGTGGCGGGAACCGCCCTTTACATCGTCGATGAATACTTGACGCCGCGGGCGCTGGCGACGTTCGCGGTCCTCTGGGCGCTGGCCGGTTGGCTGGAAAGAAAGCCCGCGCGGTCCGCGATCTGGCTGGCGTTCGCTTTCGTATTTCACCCGCTGATGGCGGCCTTCGGCGTGTGCTATCTTGCCGTGCTCCTCGCCCAGAATGTCTTCATCGGCTGGCGCCGGGGGACGGCAGGTTCCGCCTTCGCAGCCCTGGTCTTGCCCGTAACTTCTAACGCGTATCGCGAGGCGGCGGGCACGCGGTCTTATCTTTTTCTCACGCGCTGGGAGTGGTACGAATGGCTCGGCGCAATCGGGCCGCTGATACTGCTCGGATGGTTCTCCTGGGTCGCGCGCCGGAGGAAACTCGAGGTCCTTGCGCGTTTGAGCCAGGCAGCGACGATCTTCGGCGCACTGTTTTTCTTGGCAGGATTTCTAGTCTCGCTCGTGCCCCGCCTATTTTTCCTGGCCGAGTTTCAGCCCCTGCGCAGCCTGCATCTGGTTTACATTCTCCTGATTTTGTTTGGCGGAGGTCTGCTGGCCGAGTTTGTGCTCCAGCACGGCGCGAAACGGTGGTTATTACTGCTGCTCTTCCTGCCCCTGAGTGCGGGAATGTTCTATGCACAGCGGGCGTTGTTTCCGTCAACTCCTCACGTGGAATGGCCCGGCGCGGCGACCAGAAACCCGTGGGTCGAGAGCTTCCTGTGGATTCGGGAAAACACGCCCCGGGATGCCTGGTTCGCGCTCGACCCGCGCTATATGGAATTGCCGGGGGAAGACGAACATGGCTTTCGCGCGATCGCTGAACGCAGCCGGATGGCCGATTGGGTCAAAGATCCGGGGGCTGTGACCATTGCTCCCAGGCTGGCCGAGGAATGGTGGCGGCAGGTTCAGGCTCTTCATGGCTGGACGTCTTTTCAGGCGGCTGACTTTCAGCGGCTGCGCCGGGACTTCGGGGTGAGTTGGGTCGTGGTTGGCACTCGGCAGCGCGACGGCTTGATCTGCCCGTATCAGAACTCGGAGCTGGCCGTTTGCCGCCTGGAATGAAGCAACGACTGGCAGCTGCCAATCTGCTGCGGCGAGAACGGGCAAGCCCCGTCTCTACACAATGGCGACTTCTTCGTGCTGGCGGAGCGCCCGGGAGGCCCGCGCTTCAGTGTTCAGCCCGTACACTCCCACCAGGAACACCGTCGCCACCGAGATGGTGTCCACGGCCGTTAGCCGGTTCGTGACCAGCGCGACGCCAACCGCTACCGCCCCGAGGATGAGTATGATCCGCGCCCCTGGGTTCCGCACCCCACGAAGCAGGATCAGCGCCATCGGGATGGTCAGCGGCAGCAGGTCGTATTCCTTTAGCCGTAGCGCGAACAGCGCTGTTGACACCAGCACCACCGCCGCGAAGTTCTGCCCCGCTACGTTCTTCCGCCTCAATTCGCGAGCAAAATACACCAGCATTCCGAACACTGCCAGAGAAACAGCAAGGTAGAACGCCGCCGCGGCACGGTCTGAGGGGTGCCCTATGAGTTCCAGCAACTTCCCAAACATCGCCATGAGGCTGTAGTTGATCTCCAAGGGAAGGGTGTAACGGATCGAGGACATGAACTCGGCGAAACGCTGGGGCCAGAGGAACTTCTGAACAGCGAACAGCCCCACGCCGCACAGCGCCGTCCCGACCGACGCAGCCGCCTGCGCCCAACCAAGTAGCAGCGGAACGACCAGCCATACCAGGATTGGCGGTTTTAATAAGGAACTCGCCAATACCACCCCGAAGAACGCTCCCCAGCGTTGTGTGTGCCATCCTCGTGCCGCAGCCGCCAGCACCGCACCGTACATGGGAATGGCGATGTTGCCGCTCAGCAGAGTATCGCTCGGCACGAAAGCGGGGAAGAACATCACCAACGGGAAAATGAAGCGCAGCATGCGTCGTTCGGCCTCCAGCGCAAATCGCGAACCGGCCCATAACTGCAGCCCAAATCCCACCGCATAAGCGATCCAGAACATCGCCCCCCGCAGCCACGCGGGAACCATATTCAGCACCTTTAAGAACTCGATCGATATGGGCGGATACAAGTAGCCGAACACGCGATGTCCGAAAGCAGCCTCCCCTTTGTCATGTCCGAGCGCGGCCTCCGCCTTGTCATGTTCGGGCGCATCCTCTGCCTTCTGGCGTGCGAGGATCGCCGCGTAGGGGTCCACTCCCATCCGCAGGTAGTGCATCGCCTCGCTGTAAGGCCGCAGATCAAAGGAGTTGGGCAAAAAAATAAACATCCCCACTACCGAGGCCAAGGCGGCAACCCAAAGTGCCGTCAGCCAGGGTGAGGGCTTATTGCGGTCCAGCCAGTCGCGGATCAGATCGTCAGCTCCCTTGCGAAGATGCTTGAGTGTAACAATTGAAAACTCGGAGCATCAATCCCCTGTCCCTGCGACGCCGCCCCGTCTCTTTCGACGCTCGAGAAAAGCGGTGATCGCGTATACCGCCAGCACGACGAAGAGCGGATCCATGGGACGCCGAAAATAGTCTTCCGGATGGGTCACGTAATAGACCACGGGAAAGAAAAACAGCGCGATCGCGTAGGGAATCACGGCCGTGCCAAGGTTGCGCCAGCCGATCCACAGGCCCCACAGCGCCAGCACGGTCAGAGTTGTACACAGAAAGACGGCGGGAATGTCGAACGGCTCCTCTTTAAGATAGGCCGGGCTGAAACTCCAATAATTCGTCCACATGTAGATGGCGCGGCGGAAGGTCACCCACACAAAAAGGCCTTTGTGATGGGAGATGAACTCCATTGCTTGATCCTGCTTGCGCTGCATGTATCGTACTTCGCCCAGTCTCACATATTCCTGCCATTCCCGATCATTGTGGGTAGGGTGGAGATATCCCGCGTTCCACTGCGAAGTATCGCCGGTGTTTCCTGTGTAGAGTTCGAGTCCGAAGTTACTGCGGAATGGGATAACTTTGTGGAATGTGCGGTAGTTGCGTACGAACCAGGGCGACACCACGATCATGAACGCCAGCGCCGCCGCGGCTCCGGGAAGGAACCATCTGCCGCCACGCCGCCACTTTCGATACCACATCCACAATCCCAGCAGGGGAAGAACCGATACCACGATGGGATCGTTCATGGCCGCGATTCCGCTGATCAGGCCGAATCCGATCCAGGTTCCAAGCCGAGGTGAGTCTTCCAGTGTCAACCCGGCGGCAAATGCAAGTGGCAGCAATAACATCGACAGGCTCGTAGTGTAAATGGTGGAGCAGAAATAGATCCCGTAGGGGAAAAATGCCCAGGCCCAGCCCGCCCGTATGGCGGTCGTCTCCCCGAAAGTCCTGCGGGCCATGAAAAATACCGGAAGACAGGCCAGAGCCGAAAATATGCTGTTCAGCGACAGCATGAAAAGCGCCGCTCCCCGCGAATACTCGCCGAAGAGGCGAAACGACAGGGCGACAAGCGAAGGATAAATCGGGCACATCCACGCGGTCGGCCCGGTGTCGGCGACCGTCACCATCGGGCTGCTGAATCCCTTGCCCTCAACCAGAGAGTGCGCTATCCGGCCGATCTCTCCGGCGAAAGCAGCGTGATCGCGATCGGGATTGAGCCGCTCGGAATAAAGGAATCCCACTGCGATAAGGCGAAGCGCCAGCGCCACTAGAACCATTGGCGCCAGTCGGCGGAATAGAGTGTGGGATTGAGCCTCGGGGGCGTTGATGACTCTCCTCCGCTGAATGCCGTGGATCTACTGGAGTTGAGGAACAGAGAGCATACCCGCCGAAGAATGCCGGCGTCAACGGGTTGCGCACGGACAGATAGGTTTGCAAGTCGGCTTGGCAGCCCGTAGCATTTAGGTTTGCACATGGATTCGGCAACAACCCGGCACGAGCGTGCCCATTTGGCGCTGGGCGAGATTTTTAGCTTCGCCTATGAAACCTTCATCAGCAACAAGGTCCGTTTCGCGCTGACCGCGCTCGGCATGGTCATTGGGACCGCCTCGCTCATCCTGGTGGTCACCATCGGCATGACCGGACGCCAGTACGCGCTCAACCAGATTCAGGCCATCGGCACGAACGAGATCTGGGCCGAGTATCAGGGTGGCGCGCAACACATCAGCGGTTCCACCCCGGACCCGCTGACCATTGAGGACCTGGCGGCCGTGCAACAGGGGGTGCCCGGCATCGTTGCGTCCTCGCCGATCGTCCGACTGTCGGATCGAATCCCCGCCGGCAACGGCAAGGAAAAAGACGTCACCATTCTCGGGGTCGCTCCCGAGTATCTGCGCGTGCGCAACCTGGTCATCCCCTCCGGCCGCTTCTTCGACAACGACGATTCCCTGGCTCATAACAAAGTCACCCTGATCACGGAAAAGATGGCGATCCAAATCTACGGCTCTGCGGCAGGAGCGGTTGGCCAGGTCATCAAGCTGACCGGACTGCCCTTTACCGTGATTGGAACTTTCAAGGAGCGTGTCGAAACTTTCGGCCAGACGGAGATAGAAGACAACACGATGTTGATCCCGTACTCGGTCAGCCGCTATTTCATGGAGACTCCCTCCGTCAGTCTGGCCTACTTCTCCATGGCAGATTCCTCCATGGTGATCGCAGCCACCGCGCAAATTAAACGCGTTATCCAGTCGCGCCACCGCGCCGAATCCGTTTACAACGTGCAAAATCTCGCTGCGGTGCTGGCCATGATGGACCGCATCGCTACCGCCATGACCGTCGTCCTGCTCGCCGTCTCGCTGGTCGTTCTTCTGGTTAGCGGCATCGGCATCATGAACATCATGCTCGCCACGGTCAGCGCCCGCATTCGCGAGATCGGCATCCGCAAAGCCATGGGCGCCACCAACCGCGAGATTCGCTTCCAGTTCCTCTCCGAGGCCATCCTCATCTCCCTCATCGGCGGCATCATCGGCATCGTCGTCGGACTCGCCATCCCATTCTCCGTCCGCTTCTTTACGGAATACCGCATCCCCATCTCCGGCCTCTCCGCCATCATTGCCATCGTCGTCTCTTCGCTCGTCGGAATCCTGTTCGGCACCCTCCCCGCCATCCGCGCCTCCCAACTCGACCCCGTCGAAAGTTTGCGCTACGAATAGCGGGCCATTAACCACGTAGGTACAGCCGGCGGGATGCCCCTGCATGGTTAAGAATCAAATCGGTAACAAGTGGGAAAGAAGGCTTGGTTTAGGCAGGAGTGAGCACCAAAAATACGCTCCTTGATCGCCCTTCGTGTCGTCGCTCGAGGTTAAACCGGAGTGAAACGTCCTCAACTGTCATAAAATCAGGAGGAAGCGATCGCGATGCTTCGCTAACGGTCATGGTATCGAACGCAACCAGCGACGGGAACCGCGCCGTAGTCCTGCTGAGCGGTGGCATGGATTCCTGCGTGTGCGCAGCGCTCGCAGCACGCGACCACCAGGCCGCTGCTGTCCACGTCAGCTACGGACAGCGCACTGAACAGCGCGAACGGCGGTCCTTCGAAAGCATCTGTGACCGGCTCGGAATTCGCGACCGGCTGCTGGTGCGCAATGAAGCTCTGCGCGCGATCGGCGGATCCGCCCTCACCGATCCGAACATTGCCGTTCCCGAAGCGCACGGCGTCGGCGTCAGCACGCCCGTCGGCATTCCGGTGACCTACGTCCCTTTCCGCAANNAGTTCCGGCTATCCCGATTGCCGGCCGGAGTATTATCGAGCGTTCAATGAAGTGGTGAGAGCGGGCACGAAAGATGGATCGATCCGCGTGGTGACGCCGCTGATCGCGATGCATAAACACGAGATTGTGACGCTGGGCCTTGAATTGAAGGCCCCCTTCGATTTAACGTGGTCATGCTATCAGCGTGAAGATCGCGCCTGCGGGGTCTGCGACAGTTGTGTGCTCCGCTTGCGCGCGTTTCGCGAAGCGGGCGCGGAAGATCCCATTCCGTATGCGGAAGCCGCCGTCCGATTAAGGTAGAACTGGTTTCATAACGGTCTTAAAATTCAGATTCATTGCCGGGAGGCTAAAACATGAAGAAATATTTCATCCTTCCCCTGCTGCTCTTGCTCGCCGTGGGCATTTCCGCTCCGCTGGCGTTCGCACAAACCACGGGCACCGTGAAGGGGACTTGCAAGGACATCGAAGGGAAACCGATCGCACAGGGCGAAGTGGATTGGACCGGGACCGAGTCCGGCCACGTCTACAAACTTAAAACCAACAACAAGGGCGAGTACTTCTCGCTCGGTGTCGTTCCCGGCAAGTACAACGTCAAGCTCAGCAAAGACGGAAAAGAACTCTGGCACGTCAACAACGTCACGGTGGGCCTTGACGAAACGCCGCTAGACCTCGACCTGAAGAAAGAACAGTCGGCCGCAATCCAAGGCCAGGGACTGTCCGCTGAGCAAGCGGCGAAGGCAAAGGAGGCTCTCGCCAAAGCGGAGAGCGAAAGGAAAACCGTCGGCACGCTCAACGAGAAACTCAACGCCGCCAAAGCAGCTTCCGACGCCGGCGATTTCGAGACCGCCATCGCCACCCTTACCGAAGCCAACCAGATCGACAGCACCCGCGATCTGATCTGGTTCAAACTCGGAGACGCCTACCGCTTGGCGGCGCCCAAGCAGACCGATCCCGCCGAAAAACAGAAGCGTTACGAGATGGCCGCGACCGATTACGAGAAGGCGATCCAGCTGCGCGGCGCCTCGGACGCGGCGCAGAAAGACCCCGATAACAATGTAAAAATGGCCGCCTACTATAACAACCTTGCCGAGGCCTATTCGAAGGCCCACAAGATTGATGAGTCCATCGCCAACTATACCAAGGCGGCCCAACTGGATCCGGCGCACTCGGCTACGTACCTGTTTAACGAGGGTGCTGTTCTTACCAATGCGGGCAGGGCGGATGATGCCATTGCGGTATGGGACAAAGTGATCGCCGCCGATCCGACCAAAGCCGCAGCCTACTATCAGAAGGGCGTGAACCTGATCGGCAAGGAAACCATCGGACCGGACGGCAAGGCAGTCGCGCCCCCAGGCACCGCTGAGGCCTTTCAGAAGTATCTGGAACTCGACCCTACTGGTCCGTTCGCTGAGGGGGCCAAGGCGATGCTGGCCAGCATCGGCGCGCCCGTGGAAACCGGCTTCGGAACAACGAAGAAGAAACCGGTAAAAAAATAGCGCAAAACCAGTTCTCAGTTCTCAGTTCCCAGTTCTCAGCTAACACGCCGCTTGGTGTTTCTGAGAACTGAGAACTGGGAACTGAGAACTGCCCTCCAGTTACCGAGGTCTATGACCTACTTGTCCTTCGCGGTTCCGCACATCCGCGTTACATTCAAGGTATAGGTTTCTCCAGCTTTGCGACGTTTCTCCCCCTGTGGCGCCAATGCTGATAACTGGGAGTGTGTGGAATGGCTGCTCCGGGGAATTCCCCGATTGCGATTGCTTTCGAGGGCGTCAGTGGAACGGGTTCGATCCCCACGCCGGTGCTGCTGGCCGGCATGTTGCGCGCATCCGAGAAAGTCAGCGACCTCGTTTTTTCGCCGGGACGGCCGCCCCAGGTGGAGATTCACGGACAGCTTACGGCGGTCGAAATCACCGGCAGCAGCACGCTTTCAGCGGATGACACGCGCCGCCTCGCGGCCGATCTGATCGGCAACAATAAGCAGGCCGTCAATACGCTTCGCGAGCAAGGCTCCTGCGACGTTTCCTACGGATTGCCGGGAATGGCCCGCT
This sequence comes from Acidobacteriaceae bacterium, assembly GCA_003132325.1. Classification (GTDB taxonomy): domain Bacteria; phylum Acidobacteriota; class Terriglobia; order Terriglobales; family Acidobacteriaceae; genus Acidiflorens. The sequence goes on along the minus strand of PKXK01000149.1, from coordinate 10,422 downwards.
TCCGCGTCAACGTCTTCATCCAGCGCGGAAGTTGCGCGATTGTGATGCGCGTCATCCCGACCGTCATTCCGACGTTCAGTTCGCTTCATCTGCCCGCGCAATTGGAAGAGGCGGCGAAGGTTCGCAACGGGATCATCCTGGTGACGGGCGGGACCGGATCGGGCAAGTCTTCGACGCTGGCCGCCTTGATTGACCGCATCAACAGCGAATATTGCTATCACGTTCTGACCGTGGAAGATCCGATTGAGTTCCTGCACAATCACAAGAAATCGACGGTGCACCAGCGCGAGTTGCACAGCGATGCGCCGAATTTCACGATGGCGCTGCGGGCGGCGCTGCGCCAGGCCCCGCGGGTGATTATGGTGGGCGAAATTCGCGACCGGGAGACGCTGGAGATTGTTCTCGAGGCTGCCGAAAACGGCCACATCGTTCTTTCCAGCATGAACACTGTCGATACCTCGAAGACGGTGGAACGCATCGTGGGTACGTTCACGGCCGCCGAACAGCAATCCGTTCGAGAGCGCCTCGCCAAAACCTTCCGCTACATCATTGCGCAGAGGCTGATCCCACGCACCGATGGCGGTGACCGTCTCGCCGTAGTCGAAATCTTGAAATCCAACTCGCGCACTCGCGATTGCGTGGAGCAGGGCGAGCGCCCGGGCCGCACGCTGCTGGATGCGATCAAAGCCAGCGAAAACGAGGGCATGCAGCACTTCGATGGCGAGATCGCAAAACTGGTTCGCTCCGGCCTGGTCGACCTGGAAACCGGCCTTTGCTTCGCCAGCAATGCGACCGTCCTGGGGCAGGAGTTGGCGCGTTGAAGTAGTTCTCAGTTCCCGGTTCTCAGTTCTCAGAAACAACCATTGTTGCTCTCTTCATTCGCGGTGATTCAACGCGGTATGATTCCTGCATGTCTTCTTCCAACCTTTCTTCCGTAGCGCCTGCGGCTCGCGTGGTTAGCTTTGAAGAGGCTCGCCACCTGGTTGAGCAGCATGCAGCCGGCATGGGCCCGCGAGACGCGGAGACGGTGGATCTGCTGTCCGGCTTCGGGCGGGTGCTGGCGGAGGAGATCGTGGCCGACCGCGACTTTCCTCCTTTTGCGCGGGCGACTCGCGATGGATATGCGGTGCGGGCGGCGGACTTGGCCGAGGTTCCGGCGCGGCTGGAAGTGGTGGGCGAGGTGAAAGCGGGCGACTGGCCGGAGCCGGGAGTGTGCTCGGTCGGGCGCGGGCAGGCGGTTGGAATCATGACCGGGGCTCCGCTGCCGGCGGGAGCGGACGCGGTGGTGATGGTGGAATACACGGTTGCGGCGGGGAAGTCGGTCGAGATTCAACGCAGTGTGCAGCCCGGTGAGAACTTTGTTCCGCGCGGAGCGGAAGCGCGCGCGGGACAACGGTTGCTCGATCGCGGACGGCGACTGGACCACGCGGGCATTGCGATTGCCGCGTCGCCCGGCAAGAGCCGCATGCAGGTTTTCCGCAAGCCGCGCGTGGCCGTGCTTTCGACCGGCGACGAAGTGGTGGAGATTGACGCGGCGCCGGGGCCCGCCGAGATACGGAATTCGAATTCGTATTCGCTGGCGGCGCAAGTTCAGAATGCGGGCGGGGAGGCTGTGCGCCTCAGGATCGCTCCGGATGAGCGGGAGCCGCTGCGGGCTTTGATTGAGGAGGGACTGGGGTGCGATCTTTTGCTGCTGACGGGCGGCGTCTCCATGGGGAAATACGATCTGGTGGAGCAGGTTCTCGCGGAGTTGAAGGCGGAGTTTTACTTTACCGGAGCGGAGATTCAGCCCGGGCGGCCGATCGTGTTCGGTTCGTGTGGCGCGGACACTCCTGTCCGCGCTGACGGCGGATCTGCTGCCAACACGCGAACAGAGCTTGCCCTGAGCGAGCGAAGCGAGTCGAAGGGAGTGTCCGCGCCACACAAGAAATATTTCTTTGGGCTGCCTGGGAATCCGGTATCGACCATGGTCACTTTCGAACTGTTCGCGCGCCCGATGATCGAAGCGCTGGCGGGGATGACGCCGCAGCGGTTGATCTTTCTTCGCGCGCGGCTCAAGTCGGAGATCCGGACCAAGACAGGCTTAAAGCGGTTTCTTCCGGCACTGCTCTCGGGAGAATTTGAGAATGCGGAGGTGGAACTGGCGAAGTGGCAGGGGTCGGGCGACATCGCGACGCTGGCGCGCGCGAACTGCTATGTTGTGATTCCTCCGGACCGCGAGCGCATCGACGCGGGAGAATGGGTGTCGTTATTATTGATGCGATGAAGAGGCCTCCTCTCCGCGGCTCCGGNNCGCATGGTGGACGTGTCGCGGAAAGCGCGAACCGCGCGAGAAGCCGAGGCAAGCGCCTTCGTCGCGATGAGGCCCGAGGTCTTGCGGGCGCTGCCGGAAAATCCCAAGGGCGATCCGCTCGAGGTGGCGCGGACGGCGGGAATCATGGCGGCGAAGCGGACCGCGGAGTTGATTCCGATGTGCCATCCCGTAGCTCTGTCGCACATTGCTGTGACCCTACGCGTGTGCGAGAATGGCGTTTCTATAGCCACCAAAGTGAAGACGACGGCAGAGACAGGCGTGGAGATGGAAGCGCTGGTCGCNNGGCAAGAGCGGAGACTACCGGAGACGGGGCAAGCGGAAATAGTTTTCCAGCAATTGATCACTGATCTATGGCGAGCAACGTCAAAATCCTGCTGGTGGACGACAACCCGATGGTGCTGGGGATGCTGCAACAGGCGCTATCGGCGTTGGGCGAGGTCACGGTCGCAACCGACGCCGCCGACGCGTTGTTGAAAGCGGTCGATGACCTGCCGGATGTGCTGATCAGCGACTACCGCATGCCAGGCATGGATGGGCGGCAGTTGCTGGAGAAACTGAAGGCGAGGCCGGCAACGGCGGGGATCGCGGTGATCCTGATGGCCTCGAAGGCCGACATCAGCGAACGCTTGTCGATGCAGGATGCGATTGAAGACTATCTGGAAAAACCTTTCTTCCTGAAAGATGCCACGCACAAAATCAAACGCGTGGTGGACCGGATCGCGCTGGAGAAACTGAGCAAGGCAGCGTCGACCGATGGCATATTGCGCGGCAGCCTGTCGCAGATGAACGTGATCGACCTGGTGCAATCGCTGGAGATGGGGCGCAAGAGTTGCCTGCTCACCATGACCAAGGGCAATGGCAATGAGAAATGCGAGATCTATTTCTCGCAGGGTCAGATCAAGCACGCCGCGTATGGCCCGATTACGGGAGACGAAGCGGTTTTCAAGGTGCTGCGCTGGACAGAGGGAAATTTTCAGATTGATTTCAACGGCAAGTCTTCGCAGGAAACTACGACTCTGAATACGCAAGGCCTGCTGATGGAAGGATTGCGCCTGCTCGACGAGTCGCAGCGGGACGCGGCGGCTGAGGGTGAAGATGTCCTCCTCGACACCTGAAGCGGCGTTGCATGGGACATCCGCGGCGGTACTAACAGTCAGCGATTCGTGCTCGCGCGGTGAAAAGGCGGACCTCTCCGGTCCCGCCGTGGCGGAAGCGCTCGAGCGGCGCAATTTTCAAGTAGTGGCGCGCGGGGTAGTGGCCGATGAGCGCGCCGCGATCCAGGAAAAACTGATTGAGTTGTGCCAGTCGGCTCGGCTGGTGGTGACCACGGGCGGGACGGGAATCGCTCCGCGCGACGTGACGCCAGAAGCGACCAGCGCGGTGTGCGACCGACTGGTGGGAGGTATCGCGGAGCAGATGCGAATGCAGGGAGCGCGTAAGACGCGCTTCGCGGCGCTGAGCCGTGCGGTGTGCGGCGTCCGGGGAACGAGCCTGATCTTGAATCTTCCGGGCAGTCCGGCGGGAGCGGTCGAGTCGCTGGAGTCGGTAATCGATTTGCTGCCCCATGCGCTGGAGTTGATTGCGGGCAGGACGGAGCACTAAATGCGGTGGAGAGACGGGTGCCTCGCCCGTCCAACCGGGCCAGGACGCTCGGCTCCACCTTCTCGCGTAAACTGGTCTTACCTAATTGAACAAGCTCAAACATTTTGTCCACGCCTACAGCGAATGGATCAGGCACGTTCTGGTGCCCTTGGGGCCATGGGGGATGCTTGCCTTGGCGGCGGTGGATGGCTCGTTCATGGGCATGCCGCTGGATGCGATTTTCGTGTACTACGTGTATACCGACCGCTCGCGCTTCCTGCTCTATGTACTGCTCGGCTCGCTGGGATCGGCGCTCGGAAGCATCGTTCTTTATGTGATCGGGTACACGGGCGGCGAGGTGCTGTTGCGCAAGCGGCTTTCGGCGGAGCGCTTCCAGAAGATTCACACATCCTTCGATCGTCATGAATTCTGGGCGCTGATGTTTCCGGCCATGTTGCCCCCGCCCGCGCCTTTCAAGATTGTGGTGCTGGCAGCGGCGGCGTTTGAGATGAACTTCGCGCATTTTCTGCTGGCCATCTTTGCCGGACGCTTTGTGCGCTTTCTGATCGAAGCGCTGCTGACGCTCTGGTTCGGTCCGGAGATTGTGACGCTGGCTGGGAGCCTTTTCGCCCACCGCTTTGTGTGGGTTCTGCTGGCGGTGGCAGCGCTGGCGGCGGGATGGCTCGTTTGGCGGCGGGCGAAGCGGCAGACTGCGGAGAACAGTCCAGAAAATAAGAACGCAGCGGGAAAAGATTCCACGCTGCGCTCGGAAGAAACTCGATTGACCAGCTGACGGGCCAGCCAACCAGCTAAGCGGCCGCAGTCCCCTGCGGCTTATGCATGGAACGGGCGACCACGGCGGCGACTACCGGCAATCCGAACATGACCGCGGTGAAGAGCATGTCGCCAGCGATTCCACGGCGGAAGAACGGCAGGCCGGCGGCGTAGCACGTCATCAGTCCCGCCAGGGTCTTGGGATACATGGCCCAGCACGCCCACACGGCGAAATTACTAACCACGAAGAAAGAAATGGAACTGGCCAGCGCGGCTCCGCCAACCCGCAGCCAGCCGGTGTTCTCGCGCAGACCTGTGCCCAGCCACAGAATCGCCGCATACCACGCCCAGGTCACGAAATGGTCCCAGGAAAATTGATAGGAATACACGAACCGGGTGAGGATGACGTCGGAAGCGGCCAGCAGGGCAAAGGGCACCCACAGTTGGCGTCGCGAACCGCGCGCGCCAAAGTAGAGCAGCGCCGCCGCTACCGGAGTAAACGCCAGCGGATGCGGCAGGAACCGCACCGCGACTGCGAAGAGCACAAATACGTAAGCCAGCATGATCACCTCGTCAAGAGCCAGTTAAGATTGTTGCGCGAGCGGATGCCGCCGGTCAAGCGCGGGGTAAATCCAGCCAAGGGAGAAAAGCGCCGGTTCTGATGCGAAACGCTGCGGCGACATCAAATCTCGTGGCATCTGCGATTCAGGCAGCAGGCAATCTCAAAAACAATTCACAAATAATTCACCGTTATTCCGTGATCGATCCTTGAACCCCGGGGCCACGTTTGCTATAACGGTGGCTCAACCCAGGAGGCGTCCCTGTGATTACTCTACGTGGTCGTGTCGCTGCTTCTCTCCCCTGCTGTTTTCACTTGGTCTTCGCGATCATCCTGCTCCCGCTCGGGTCGTCGATCGCGGTTTCCCAGCAGACTCTAGGCTCGATGAATGGCACCGTCAGCGACAGCACCGGCGCCGTGATTCAGGGAGCGGCCGTTAAAGCCCGCGCCCTGGCCACCAACCTCGAAATCGCCGCCACCAGCAAGTCCGATGGCTCGTTCAGCATCGCCGACCTGCCCATTGGGACTTACGAGGTCAGGTTCATCAAGGATGGCTTTGAAACCGACGTACACCCGCAGATCATCGTACAAGGGAATCGTACCGCGACGATCAACGCCAAACTCAAGCCAGGTTTGGTTTCGGCATCCGTGACCGTGGAAGCAACCCCGCTGCTGAACGAAACCGATACGACCACCGGATACACGTTGGATGAATTGCAGATCACGGAGATGCCGCTCGGGACTGGAAGCTTTACCCAGTTGGCGATCCTGAGCCCCGGTGTGAGCGCCGATCTGCTGAATACCGCCGGCACTAACGCCGGACTCGGCAATCAGGCGATCTGGTCGAACGGCCAGCGCGATACCAGCAATAGCTTCATGATTAACGGCGTGAATGCGAACAACTTGTTCAGTGGCAAATCCACCAGTCAGGTGACATCGAGCCGGGTGGCGGTCAACATCGGACAAAACGGAAACGGTAATAACCCGAGCGGAGAAATTGCGACCAGTACTACGGTTTACGGTGCGATCGGCCAGGCTTTGCCTTCGCCACCGCCGGAGACAATCCAGGAAATGCACGTGAACTCGGCGATGTACGATGCCTCGCAGGGCGCCAACAGTGGCGCGCAGATCGTTACCGTCACGAAGGCTGGAACAAACCAACAGCACGGTGGGGTGTACGCCTATCACCAGCAGACAGGCTGGAATGCGAATGAATGGTTCTTCAACTTTAACCAATTGCCGCGGCCCCAGATGCACCGCAATGTAGACGGTGGCTACATCGGCGGTCCGATCAAGAAAGATAAGCTGTTCTTCTTCGCGTCCTACCAGGCGCAACGCGTCAGTGACCAGTTGCTGGCAAGTTCGACCGCGGCCGTGCCGCCGGGGCTGACCGACAGCAACCGCACGGCCCAGGGACTGGCGGACCTTGCCAACTACAACTTCAACACTCCGGGCTGCGGCACAGGGACGAACCCTCCGTGCACCGTGAATGTTCAAGCCAGCCAGGTGACCGCCCAAGCCTTGGCGATTATGACCCAGAAGGCTCCGGACGGGACCTGGTGGGTTCCGAACGCAGTCACTGACCTAAATGCTCTGAAAAACCTGCGATCGCTGGGTGGAGATGCGATCGTTTTCGGTCCGAAGTCTCATTTCACTGCTGACCAGGTGAACGGAAACATCGATTACATTTTCAGTAACAAAGACCGGCTGGCAGCGAAGTACTACTTCCAGAACGATCCGAACTCGACGCCGTTCGCGCAGAGCACACTCCTTGGCTTCCCGCAGAAGCTGGCGGCGGGAAGCCAGACGTTTTCGCTTGATAATACGACCGCCCTCACGCCGAATTTCACCTGGGAACAACGCTTCGGGTTCCTGCGCATGAAGGACTACGCCTCGACCAGCCAGTTTGTGACGCCGTCTTCGGTGCAGATGAGCATCCCCGGCACCAATCTGTTTCCCGGGATCAATATCAAGAATGAGGACACTTCCGTTCCGCTCCAGCAGGCTCCAAACTACGACTTCAACAACAATCCGCTCGGGATCGGCCCGCTCAACAATTTTGCGAACGCCGGTTTCTTTCAGAACAGTGCTCAGTTCTCGACCGATGTGAGGTGGGTGCGCGGACGCCATTCGATTTCCTCGGGAATGAACTTTACGTATGCCCAGCTGAATGTAATCAACAAGAACAATTCTGTGGCCCGCGTCACGTTCGAGGATTTTCCCGGGTTCCTGACGGGTCAGGTTTGCGGTCCGAACACGGCTAGTTGCTCGGGACAGGATCCGTCGCAGGTTCTGAGCGGCGCGACCAGCCGCTACTACCGCTCAAAGCAGATGGGCGCTTATGTCCAGGACAACGTTCGAGTGAGGCCGAACCTGACGATGGACATTGGGTTGCGGTGGGACTGGGATGGACCTCTGTATGAGAAAAACGGGAATCTCACCAACTTCTATCCGCAGAATTATTCGTACGACGTAGCGAGTGACACGATCCAGAACATTGGACTGGTGGTTGCCGGAAACAACAAAACTTTCGGCACCAAAGGCGTGAGCAATTCGACGCTTACGGGGCGGCAATGGGGATTCGCCCCGCGCATCGGGCTGGCGTACAGCCCATCGTTTCTGCACAACGTCGTGGTTCGCGCCGGATACGGTATGTATCTTGACCGGGGAGAGTATTTCACTGAATTTTCACCCGGCGCCGGTGGCGGCGTGAGCGGGCCTTTTGGAGTAACGGTGGCAGAACCGTTTGTGGTTCCTTTCTACGCGGTTTCAGGTGGGTCATTCGGGCAGCCCTTTGGTTCGTCGGCACCACCGCCGCCTCCCGGCAACCTGTCGCAGGTGCAGACTTTGTTGCCGAATGCGAACCTGCTGCTTAGCCAGAACACCAACTACTGTGCATCGATTGGAGAGTCGGGATGCGGTCCGTTCCTTTTTGCCGGGTACGATCCCAGGAACAAACTGCCGTACTCGGAGAACTGGACGCTCGATCTGCAATGGCAGCCGAGGAACGATCTGGTGTTCACGCTCGGTTACGTGGGCAACCGCGGTGTGCACGAAACGATTCCATTGCCGTTCAATCAGGCGCAGATTGCCACGCCGCAGAATCCGTTGCTGGCGGGCGGCCCCTACCAGCAGAACTACTCGTATGGGTATAGCGTGCCGGGAGTGGCGGCGGAAAACAACCAGGCGCTGACCGACGGTTATCCGACGGGCAACGCGTCGCTGCGCGCTCCTTACATTGGTTACGATCCGAACTCGACCCTTTATCGAGCAGTGGGGATGTCGAACTATGCTGCTCTGCAGTTCAACGTGACCAAGAGATTAAGCCACGGACTGCAGATTTCCGGTTCCTACACGTATTCGCACACCCTGGACGAGCAGAGCGCGCTGGGTCTTTTCTTTAACGGGAACGACCCGAATAGTCCGAGGTCGGCGTATGGTAACTCGGACTTTGACCGCACCCATGTTTGGACCGTGGTCTACCATTACGAACTCCCGTCGCGGGCCACGGCGCACGGCTGGGCAAAGCAACTGGTCAACGGCTGGGCCTTCAACGGAGTGACCGTGCTGCAAAGCGGCCAGCCGTACAGCGTGATTGATTTCACCGGTGGAGCGGCCAGCCTCTACTGGGGCGGCGGCCAGGACGCAGTGACCAATCCGATTGTTCCCGTCGGTGGCGTTGGCGCAACGGCAACGAATCCAGTTCTGCAGGGAACCACTGGAATCAACGGCGCGAAACCGGTGCTGGACGCGAAGGCCTTTGGAATTCCGGCCCCGATCGCGCCGGGCGCAAGCGGTGTGCCACCATGCGACCCCGTGAGCGGCCTGTGCGATAACTACGAAACTCCATATACCTCGGGAGGCCGCAACATTTTCCGTGGACCCTTCCAGAACCGATTTGATTTTGGATTGTCGAAAAATTTCGCCATCAGCGAACGGATGGCATTGAAGTACGAGGTGATTGCTTTCAACATCTTCAATCATCCGAGCTTTGACATTCCAAGCAACGATGTTTCGTTCAATCCTTACTACGCGAACCCACCGCAGTACGGAGCGAGCTATGGCACCCCATGGTTTACGCCGTGCGTTGTCAGTACCGGGGCTTACGTTTGTCCACCCTCGGGCAACCTGGGTACGCTGCAGCACACCATCGGCAGCCCGCGCTTTGTCCAGATGGCGCTGCATTTGACGTTCTAAGGCGTTTGCGCTGCAAGTTCCTAGAGGGTGATCAGCCGGTTGCTGGTCGCCCTCTTCTAGTCTTGAGAATCCAGTCTGGTGAACCCGCTTTTTGCAGTTGATCCCGGTCGCAGGATCTACTGCGGTTGCCGCGTTTTCGTACCGCTGCCGCTGATTCCGAACCGTTCCTCGACGACCTGCAGGTCGCGGGTCAGGAAAACCCTGGCGCCGAGTGGGGTGCGGCCGCTACGTCCGGGATACCCGTAGCGGAGATCGCGGAAGCGAACTGCGTAAGCGGCGCGGGCGCTCTCGACTGGATTGCCCACCGAATCGTCCTGTAGCTGTTCGGTTTCGATTACGGGATACTGAGCCCAGCTCAGATAGACGCGTCCGAGGTAGGTTCTCTTGGCGGCCAATGTGACGGCCGTTTCTTCCGGCTTGTAGCGAATCTGCATTTGCGCTTCGGGATCGACTTCGGGCGCGAGCGAATCGACGTCCATGGTGGCGAAGAAGGCCGGCGTTTCTACTACCCCATGCCAGCGGAACGGATTCGTCATGTAGGAATACGCGGAAACGCGAATCGCATCGGCTCCCTGGTAATTGCGCGACTGAAGCGCGGCTACGGCGCGGCGGTGCTCGTAGTCACACAGCCCCCAGTACGCGAAGACGGCGAGCAGAGCGAGAATCGCGGCTAGTCTTCCCTGTGGCTTGGCGTGTGGACGTTTGTCGCGCGCGCCGATCTCTTCGTTGATGAGCGAAAACAATGCGGGCAGAATCAGGCCCAGAATCAGCACGACTAAAAGCACGGGCTCAACGATGGAAACGATGTCCCAGGAAATCCAGTGTTCGGAAAACGGCCAGAAGGGACGAACTCCGTAGCTGGTGGTGAAGTCGAGGAGAATGTGGCTGAGGCCGGCGAGGCAGCCATAGGCGAAGAGCAATCCCCAGCGCGGAGGGAGGTTGGGGTTGCAGGTTTTGCGGCCGCGCAGCCGCCACAGAAAATAGACGAAGCCCACGA
>PKXK01000162.1 GCA_003132325.1 Acidobacteriaceae bacterium | reverse complement strand
TTGGACGGGGCGGAGCCCCGTCACCACACGAGCATCCTCCGTTTTCTTCATCAGCTTCAGCCGTTGCATCACGCCGAACCGGTGCTGCTCGTCGACGACGACCAGCCCAAGCTTTTCAAATTCAACGCGATCCTGAATCAGCGCGTGCGTCCCAATGACCAGTTGCGCGTTCCCTTGCGCGATGTGCCGCCGCACGTCACGTTTGCGGTCCTCTTCCAGCGAGCCCGTCAGCAGCACGATGCGGTATCCGGCACGTTCCAGAATCTGGCGCGCGGAAAAATAATGTTGCTGCGCCAGAATTTCCGTCGGCGCCATCAACGCGACCTGATAGCCATTTTCAATGGCGATGATCGCGGCCTGAAACGCCACAATCGTTTTGCCCGACCCCACGTCTCCCTGCAGCAGCCGCCGCATGGGAGAAGCCGTCTGCATGTCGGTGGCTATTTCCTTCAGCACCCGCTTCTGCGCCGCCGTCGGATGAAACGGCAGTATTTTCTTAATCGCCGCGCGCACGCCATCGTTAATCTGAAAGGCCACTCCGGTCTGCGCCTTCTGCTCGCGCCGTTTGAGTTCGAGCCCCAGTTCGATGAAAAACAGTTCATCGAAAATCAGCCGGATATGCGCCGCCGTGCGCGACGATTGCAGATCGGCAAAACTCTCGCCCGCATCGGGCCAATGAATTTTAAACAACGCTTCCCGAGGAGACGCCAGGCTCAAATGTCCGCGCACTGCCGCCGGGATAGGATCGGAAAGATCGGGACTCAAGTTTTCCAGCGCGAATCGGATAATGCGCCGGAACCACCGCGGCGTAAGTTTGCCCTGCCCGGTCGATTCGTAGATCGGGACAATCCGTCCGATCTCCAGCGAGGCGGCCGCCTTTTTTTCAGCCTCGTCGGCGCCGCCCGCTTCGTAGATGTCGCCGAGAACCTCGAATTGCGGCTGCACGATCTGCAGTCCGCCGTCGCGGTCCTCTTCGACCTTGCCGTAAAGCGCAAGCATCTGCCCGGCCTGAAAACGGTCCTGAAGATACGCGGCGTGAAACCATATACACTTCAGACGGCTGCGGCCCTGTCCAACCGTGAGTTGGAAAATGGGCATGCGGCGGGTGCGAAACAGTCCCGAGTTGCGGACTTCGGCAATCACCGTCGCCATCTCTCCCGCGCGCAGTTCGGCCACCGACCGCGGGTTCAGCCGGTCTTCGTAACGGAACGGCAGGTAGTGCAGCAGGTCGTCGACGGTCCGAAGGCCCTTGGCGGCAAGCACCTCGGCCAGGCGCGGGCCGATGCCTTTCACATACTGCACGGGAGTAGACGGGGCCAGCATCGTAAGCGATGTTAGCAGCCGGGGTCCCCATCGCGCCCGGTTTTGGCGCGATGGGGTGGAGGAGAGGCAGGCGGCTGGGGCAAGGGCCCCGGCAGTCCGTGGTACAAGCACGGTTCGTATCAGGGCATCGCTCTAGCGATACCGCAAGTCCTGGAAATCAATCGCCCCTTTAGGGGCTGCGCGTCCAATATTGAGTTTTTCCGCAGCCTCTTTAGGCGTTCGTCTTGGGCACTGGAGTTTCACAGGCTGTTCGGACGACCTCCAAAGCAGCAGATAGGCCGGGCAGCGCGTTATACTCACCAGTAAGGATATGGCAATCGCCACCGCATCGGCCGGTGTCACCAGTTCGGCTCGGAGCCCTATGCCTCTTTCCGCGATCCTGGTCGATGACGAACAACTGGCGCGCGACGAGCTCGCTTACCTGCTCAAGAACGCCGGCGACGTGAACGTGGTCGCACAGGGTAAGAACGGCCTGGAAGCCGTCAACCTGATCAAGGAACACAATCCGGATCTGGTGTTTCTCGACGTTCAGATGCCGGGCCTGGACGGTTTCGGCGTCATCAAGAAGCTGCTCGACCGTAAAGTTCCCCTTCCCAAGATTGTCTTCGCAACCGCCTTCGATCAATACGCGGTGAAGGCGTTCGAGGTGAACGCGGTCGATTACATCCTGAAGCCATTCGATAAGAAGCGGGTGGCCCAGGCCGTCGAAAAAGCACGCGCAAAGATTGAAGCGGGCGCCGGGCCGGAAGACAAATTCGAAACCCTGGTGCGGATGCTGGAGTCGCAGAAGCCGCAGACGGCAAAGATTCTGATCAAAGCCGCGGGCAGATTATTCCTGACCGACGCCAAGGATATCTGCTACGCCACCATCGAAGATGGCGTGATCACGGTGGCCACCAGCGGCCATGCCGGCATGGAAGGCCAGTCGAACTGCCGCACACTGGAAGAACTCTTCGACAGTCTCGATCCGAATTCATTCTGGCGGGCGCACCGGTCCTTTCTGGTCAATATCCACCACATCCGCGAAGTTGTGCCTTGGTTCAAAAGCTCCTACCAGCTGCGCATGGACGACAAGAAACAGACGGAGATTCCGGTGAGCCGCGCCCAGACCCGCCGCCTGCGGGAACTGTTCAACCTGTAAGGCAATTGGCAATTGTGTAATTGGGTAATTTTGTAAATTTCAACCCCGCCCTGCTCTGTCCTTAATTACCAAATTACCCGATTGCCAAATTACAAAATTGTCTTCCGGGGCTGGTTGGTTTGCAGGCAGAAAAAAGGGGCGGACGCAAACGATTCTTCGTCCGCCCCGGGGAGGGATCTCTTAGGCCGCAACGGCTTGCAACGCGATCCGATTGGGAATCACCAGCGTTTCGCCCTCAAGCCGAATCAAATCTTTCCGCTTCATAACACTCAACAAACGGGTTACCGTTTCTCGCGACGATCCAATCATTTGGGCGATTTCCTCGTGCGTAAACTCCGTGGGTACGCGGAGTTCCCGGTTGCGCGGTTCGCCCGAGACCCAGGAAAGCAGCAGGCGTGCCAGCTTCTCCGTCGAACTGCGGGCGAGCAGCAGCTCGTGGACATCGTCGAACGAGGTTGCAATGTCGCGGGCCAGCAGGGTAGCGCATGCGAGCGCGGCGTAGCTGTCGCTCTCAATCAAACGCAGAAAGCTGTCGCGTTCCACAAACTTGATCTGGCAAAGCTCAATGGTGGTGACCGTAATCGGCGAAGGCCCCCCGCAGACCACCGCGCTCAGTCCCAGCAGCTGACGGTCGCCGGCAATTTTCAGGATGATGGTCTTGCCATCGCGGGACTCGACCGAGAGCTTGGACCGTCCAGAACACGCGATGTAGACGCCGCGCGGAATTTGGCCCTCCGCCAGCAACGTGGCATTGCTGGGATACAGGGTCAGGTGCCCTATCGTGTTGAACGCAATCATCAGAGCCTCAGGCAGATTGCAGAAGTCACAAGTCCGCCTCAGGGTGCAGCTTAAACAGTCGTTCGGAATCGCGAAGCGCCGCGGAACACCCATTAGCAATCTCCTGGGTCGGACAGACCGGGCAGGTGGAATCGTTGGCCGGGGAGGGACGGCAATGCTCCACATGGGGAGCATTGCACATGGCCTGCCACATGCTCGCTATGGATTAAGTGGCTATAGCTGCACTGTTTAGGATGGTTGGAACGAGCTCCCTGCCAAGGGCGGTGCCGGGTCACTGACCCGGCTGCCGACAGTTGGGCAGAGCCTCGGAGTCTCAAATCCATATAATCCTGGACCCGTGATTCTGAAAAACAGAAATCCTCCGCGCCGTACTTCCCTGTGACGACGCGGAGGATTGCATTGAANNGCTGGCTTCCAATTTCCATGACGACAACACCCGCCAGGCTCCCTCTCGCCGCAAAGAACCATTTGCAACGTCTGCGGCCGCGGGTAGCCGCTGAATTTGCCGTTCTTTTACAACCTCCTAACTAGGGCGTCACCACACACCCTCCCGTCTATACTGTCGCAGATGAAGTCCGTCATCGTAGGCACCGCCGGACATATCGATCACGGAAAAACCGCGCTCGTAAGAGCGCTGACCGGCATCGATGCCGACCGCCTGGAAGAAGAAAAGCGGCGCGGCATTACGATCGATATCGGTTTCGCTCACTTCGAACTCCCCGCCGCCGACGGCAGCCGGATTCGCATAGGTTTCGTCGACGTCCCCGGCCACGAGCGCTTTGTGCGCAACATGCTGGCAGCCGTCGGCGGCATTGACCTGGTGCTGCTGGTCATCGCCGCCGATGAAGGCATCAAGCCGCAAACCCGCGAACACTTCGATATCTGCCGCCTGCTGGCGATCCGCCGCGGCATCACCGTGCTCACAAAATCCGATGCGGTGGATGCGGAAACGCTCGAAGTCGTACGGCTGGAAGTGGAAGATTACGTGCGCGGCTCTTTTCTCGATACGACTCTCGATGTGGAGCAGTCGCCCTTGGTCGCCGTGAGTTCGTTGACGGGCGCCGGGCTGGACGAGTTGAAATCCGCGCTTGCCCGGGTCGCCTCCGAAGTTGCAGCGAAAAATTCGGCGGCGCTGGCTCGCCTTCCCATCGACCGCGTTTTCACCATGAAAGGTTTCGGCACGGTCGTCACCGGCACTCTTGTCGCCGGGACGATCCGCAAAGAAGAAGAACTCGAAGTGTTTCCCGCAGGCAAGCGCGTGCGAGTTCGTGGAGTGCAGGTGCATGGCTCGCCTGCGGAAGCCGCCGTTGCGGGGCAACGCACGGCGCTGAATCTCGCTGCCGTCACCACCGAAGAACTGGCGCGCGGCATGACGCTGGCGGCCGCGGATACTTTTCATTCCACATCGCGAGTCGATGCACTCCTCTCCCTTCTCCCCTCAGCCAAGCCGTTCAAGGACGGCGCGCGTGTGCACTTTCACGCGTACACGACGGAATCGATCGCGGAAGCGCGCCTGTATGGAACGAAACAGTTGAAGCCGGGAGACGAAGCCTATGCACAACTACGATTCGCGGAACCCATACTGCTTCTGCCAGGAGATCGCTTCATCGTGCGGCAGTTTTCGCCGGTAGTGACCATCGGCGGAGGCGTTGTGCTCGACGGATCGCCTGCGGCGCGCAGGCAACGCGTGGAAGATGCGATTGCATTTCTCAAAATCATGCGCGATGGTTCTCCGGCACAAGTGCTGGCGGCGCGCGTCGCACGGCGGGGAGCTACGGGCCTGCGTCTGGATGACGTTCCCGGAGAAATGAATATCCGGCGCGAAGAAGCGATGAAACTGGCCCCACCGGCAGGATTGGTGTGGTGCAATCCCGTGCTGGTTGCGCCGGCCGCATACGCGGAAGCGAAAGCGGATGCACTTCAGTCTCTCAGGAAATTTCACGACGCGAATCCTCTTGTGGCAGGGATGGGCAAAGAGGAGCTGCGTGATCGGGTCAACCTGGGCCCCGAAGTGTTCTATAGCGTGCTCGGAAAATTAGCGGAAGAAAAGAAACTCGAAGTCGCGGGCGAACTCGTCCACTTGCCCGGCCGCGGCGTGGTCATGAAAGACGAGGAAGCCGAGTCCAAGAAGATCATCGAGCAGGCGTTTGCTTCCGCGGGCTTGAAAGTTCCGTCGCTGAAAGAAGTGTTGGCGGGTCTAAAGGTGGATAAAATCCGCGCGCAGAAAATCGTCACTTTGCTCTTGCGCGACAAAGTTCTGATCAAAATTTCAGAAGAGCTAGTCTTCCACCAGAGCGCGCTCATGGATCTTCGCCGCAAGATCGCCGCGCTCAAAAGCACAACGCCGAGAATTGACGTCGCCCACTTCAAAGATATGACTGGAGTCAGCCGCAAGTATGCGATTCCCCTGCTCGAATATCTGGATCGCGAGCGGGTAACACGGCGAGTGGGAGACGCGCGGGAGATTCTGTGATTGTGTGGTGACGGGGCTGTGCCCCGTCCAAGCCGAGAGCAGTTTGGCTTCGCCGGGCTGCATTCGGACGGGGCAGAGCCCCGTCACCACACCAACTAGATCTTTTCTTCCGGAAATCCGACTTCCAACGCCAGCGGACCGGTGACGCGGTTGGTCAAATTCGCCAATCCAATCAGCATGTGCAGGTCAACCACCTGTTCGTCGGAAAAATCTTTCTTGAGTTCGGTGAAATCGGTGTCGCTGGCGCCGTCGGGCGTGCGCGTCAGTTTTTCGGCATAGCGGAGCGCGGTTTGCTCGGGCGCACCAAATCCAGCATAGTTTCCGTCCTTCAGACCCTTCATATGGTCAGGCGTAAGTCCGGCGCGTTTGACGCCCTGGATGTGGTGCTGCGAACAGTAATGGCATCCGTTGATCAGCGAGACTCGCAGATACACCGCTTCGTACAGCTTGCGGTCGAGCGAACGTCCTACACTGGCATAGAATCCCAGAAAATTGCCGAGCATGGCGGGACGGTGCGCCAGCGCTTTCTGGATGCTGCCGGGCTTGCCTTTCAGCTTGCCCTCATAAATTTCCTTAACTTCAGAACTGGCTTGCGCAGGTTCAATCAGACTAATCCGGGCCATGGAATCTCCTCCTGAGTCGCGCCCCATATAATAAACAGATTCGGCGAGATGCGCTGGAGTCGCGTGAAATCGGATTCCGAAAAAAGTTCTGAAGAAAGTTATGAAGAAAGTTCTCCTCATCGGCGCAGGTCTGGCGGGATCGGAAGCGGCGTGGCAGTGTGCGCGCCGGGGCATTGCTGTCGAACTGTTCGAAATGCGGCCGGCGCGCACGACTCCCGCCCACCAGACGGACCACTTCGCCGAACTGGTCTGCTCGAATTCTCTGAAGTCCGAGAGCGAGAACACCGCGCCCTGGCTATTGAAAGAAGAGATGCGGCGCGCGGGATCTCTTCTGCTCGAGATCGCGCGGGGCACAGCCGTGCCTGCCGGACACGCTCTGGCTGTGGACCGGGCCGAGTTTTCGCGGAAGGTGACAGAGGCGATTTCGCACGAGCCGCTCATCACGATTCGCCGCGAAGAAGTCACGCAGGTCGCGGCCGGCCAACTAACTGTTATCGCAACCGGTCCGCTGACGTCGAATGCGCTCTCACAGGAAATTGTGCGGTTGAGTCTGGACCCTTCGCGGGCGGAAGCGCCCGCGCCACACAACAACCTGTATTTTTACGATTCCATCAGCCCCATCGTCGAGGCCGATTCCATCGATATGAGCAAGGTGTACCTGGCCGCCCGCTACGACAAAGGGTCGCCCGACTACATCAATTGTCCAATGTCGAAAGCGGAGTACGACCGCTTTTACGATGCGCTGCTCGCGGCGCAATCGGTGGAGCAGAAGGACTGGGAGAACCTGAACTACTTCGAAAGCTGTCTGCCCATCGAAGAGATCGCCCGCCGCGGACGCGACACGCTGCGTTTCGGGCCGATGAAGCCGGTCGGGCTCAAGGACCCGCGCACGGGCAGAATCCCGTATGCCGCGGTGCAATTGCGCCAGGAAAATCTGCGCGCCGATTCTTACAATCTAGTCGGATTCCAGAATCACCTGAAGTTTGGCGAGCAGGCGCGCGTGCTGAGTTTGATCCCCGGACTGGAATACGCGCGTTTTTTGCGCTTCGGACAGATTCACCGCAACACCTATATCAACTCGCCGGCGCTGCTGTACCCGACGTTGCAAATGAAGGCGCATCCGCAGGTGCTGTTCGCGGGACAGATCTGCGGCGTCGAAGGCTACGTCGAATCGATAGCGACCGGCCTGATGGCGGGACTGAATGCGTCCGCGCTGGCCGCCGGCGGCGAGCCTGTGCCTCCACCGCGCGCGACAGCTTTTGGCTCGCTCGTCCACTACATCACGCAGGCGGAGACCAAGAACTTTCAGCCCGCCAATATAACCTTTGACCTTCTGCCCGCGCTCGACCGAAAGGTCCGCGACCGCAAAGAACGCCATCGACTGCAATGCGAGCTCGCCCTGCGGGAGTTCGAGGAGTGGCTGCGGCGAAGCGCGCTGCCGGCCGCGCTGCCGGTGCCCGCAGCGGCGGAAGCCGTGCCCTTCCTTGACTCTGCGTGAATTATGAGCCGCGACCAACCTGTTCGCTCGTAGCTCGAAGCCGTAGCGCTCTTCTTCGTCATTGACGCCGCAACTCTCCCCGCGATACCTTGGCGGCGTGGCACGAGGTGATCCATTGCCAGCTTCCGCCGTTGATTGTGTGCAGCCCGCCCTGCAGCACGTCCGGGAACAACTCTTTACTCGTTTCCGCTGGGGGCAATGGTCTCGCCTGGCGCTGGTTGGGATCCTGGCGGCGGAATTGCATGTTGGCGGATGCAACTTTGGAAACTTCGGACAGCTTCTCCAGCAGCCGCCAAGAAGTCACAGCGGGCTCATGCGGTCGAGCCTGCCGCCCGGTTTTCCGCGCTTCAATCCCGCGCACATTCCCGAGCACCTCGGGCAGTTCGTCGGATTGATCGTGGTGGCAATCTTCGCCCTAATCGTTTTGTCGGTTGTGTTCCTCTACATCAACAGCGTCTTCCGGTTCATCCTGTTCGACTCGGTGCTGCGGCGGGAATGTTCCATTGGCGGCGGATGGAGCAAATGGCGTCGCGCCGGCGGCCGATTCTTTCTGTGGCAGATTGTGTTCCAGATTGCCGTCTGGCTGTTTCTGGCGCTTCTGGTTGGCGTGCCGTTGGCGCTGGCGTTTGCCGCGGGCTGGGTGACGGATTTCCGGCAACACATAGGACGGTTGGTGATCGGGGGGATTCTTCTCGTGGGCCTGTTCGTAGTGTTCGCGCTGGCCGCCGCTGTCGTTCAGGTGCTGGCCAAGGATTTCCTGGTGCCGCTGATGGCTCTTGAGGGCCTCGACTTCGCCGACGGCTGGCACCGTCTGCTGGGGATAATCGGGCGAGAGAAGGGCCGCTATGCGGTTTACCTGCTCCTCAAGCTCGTGCTCTCGCTTGCGGCGGCGATCCTGTTCAGCATCCTTGCGATCGTCCCCATCCTGTTCGTCGTGGTCCCGGCTGTGATTGCCGTGGTTGCCGGCAGCGCGGCGGGGATGGGATGGAACGTAACCACGATCAGCTTGGCGATTATCTTCGGAAGCCTGCTCTTCTTTCTGCTGATTTATCTGGTAGCGCTGGTGTGCGTGCCGGCCACCGTGTTCTTCCCCGCGTACGCGATGTATTTTCTTGCCGCTCGATATCCGGCTCTCGACGCGCTGCTGCATCCCGCGCCGGCCCCCGCGCCTCCCGCTCCGGAAATGCCTCCAGTCCCGGAATCGCCGCCGTTCGAAGCGCCTCCGCTGCCGCCGTCGGCGGAGCCGATCGGCTGATCTCGTCGATGGAGAGCCGGGCGCCCTCGCCCGGCCGCCTGGCTGCCGAAGGCCGGGCAAGGATGCCCGTCGCACTACTTTTGCGCGGCGCCACTCTTGCGCCCCCAGCTAAAGCGCCGTCCGATGATGCACTTGATGATCAGATGATCGGCAGAGTTGGAAACATCGACGCCCGCGCCGAAATTAAATTCCCAGTTCGGCGAAAGATTAAGGTCAATCCTAGGAAAAATCTGTTGCGACTGCTGGGAAATGGGATCGAAGTTTGAGACCGGCCCGAGCGCCCCGTAGTATTCGAAGCCGCCGGTGATCTTCTTAGTGAAATCAAAACCAACTTTCACATTAGGAGAAAATTCCCAACCCCTGCCCGTGTTCAATCCATGCAGGGCCCGGTCAAACGCCGGATTAAAGGCGAAGTACCAGCGCCCCAGTTTCTTATCGATGATGGGACGAAGCTCATAATTCCAGCTATCCTCAGCAAACTTCCGCCGCTGATACCCAATTTCTTGCGCGAGGCTCAGTCCAACCGGCAAGTGCCACGACTCCGGAGCCGTAAAGCGCGGGCGAATGTGGTCGCCCACCCAGTTCCATCCTCCGCCGCCTGAACCGCCAGGCTGAATGCTCGAGAACACGTAGAAGCCGGTTTCAAACCAGTCGGTCCACCCCTGTGTAATCTCCAGCGTTTCGTGCATGGCGTGATTCGTAGGCAGCACGCCGTTGATCACCTGCTTCGAGCCGTCCACGGTGAAGTTGGAATGGATTTCGACCATGGTGACGTTCTTCGGCGTCGCTTCCGAGGAGTAAACCTGGATTTCGTAGTTGTCCTGAGCTTGAGCAGGCGGACTCAGCACGGAAAGAGTAGTCGTGAGGAGGACGCTTCCAAACACTAAGCAATGGGTGTATTTCACCATGTTCCTTGATCACAGATTGCGGAAAGTCGACCGCATTTGATTTGGGTGGCGCAGCGCTTCAGCGCTGCGGTAACGCAATTGTATTGGATTCGGCTTTAGCCGCTGAGGTCCGCACTATGCGTCATCGCGAAAACTTGTGTGCTGGATTGTGGCGCACAACGGAAATTCAACGCCATGGAACTCTCTTGATCGTGCAGGTGTCCAATGTTTCAGGACATGCGCGTGCCTGAGAGAGGAAATCCAAATGGCATTCTCCACGGCAGGCGGCGGTTCGTCTTCGACAGGCCCAAAAATGAACGTCACTCCCCTGATTGACGTTCTGCTGGTGCTCATCATCGTTTTCATGGTGGTCGTAATCGAGCAACGGTCAACCGGTTTGCAGGCAGAGATTCCGCAGCAACCTAGTCCGACCGGTGATCCGATCCCGCCGCCGCAGCGGACGATCGTGATTCAGATTCATCATGCGAAGCCAGGAACGGAGCATCCGCAAGTGTTGGTGAATGAAGAGTCGGTGGAATGGGATCGCCTCCGCGAACGGCTGCGGGATATTTTCGCCATTCGCGTCGAGCGCATCGCCTACATCGAAGCCGATTACGATATTGATTTTCAGGACGTGGCGGACGTGATTGCAATTGCCCGGATCGCCGGCGTCGACCGCGTGGGGCTGCTGACCGAGGACGGGAAGCATGTTCCGATGACGGGCTAGGGGCTATCTCGCAGTCACTGCGGACGCCGAGGTCTACTGGCAGCCTTCTATATACTGGATCGCATCAAAGCGGCCAGCGTAGAACGTCTCGATCTTGCCCTTATCCGTTCAAATCTGATTCCGTATCGACCACTGCCGGACCGTATCGTCAAATAGTGTCCCTCTGGGCCTGTGTAGGCGTGCGGCTCGATTTTCAGCCTAGCACCATACACTTGCCGAGCGCGCTTTTCCGAATCGCCAACCTGAATCCCTTCCCCCGTAGCGACACCGGCACCATCTACGTCGATCCTCACCAACCGACCATTCTCAATCATGAACGCGATGTGCGCGTGTTTGGCAGGATTCACATAGAAGCATCCTTGATCTTCCTTGTTGTCCGGCATCGAAAACTTCTCGTGGAGAACCGTATTCAGCTGAGACAGTCTCATACCAACCTTCACGGGACCGACACCGTCCTCACGGACTACCCACGCGTCACCGGCACGTGAAGTGCCGATGCTCGCGATGATGAGAAGTGCGATCAGTCCTAACCGGCGCATAAACATTGGGACCATTTTACCTCGATCTAATCGGCGAATTTCTTAGTCAATACACTAGTCCCGCGCCCGGTTCTTTATCCAAATGGGCGAGCCGATGAATCCAAACGCCGCGCGAATCTGGTTTTCCAGAAACCGCTGATAGGAAAAGTGCAGCTTCACGGCNNAAGTCAACCGTCCTCAGAAAACGGTTCATTTCGCCGGTGGTGACGCGCTTGCGGCGCTCGGCGGCCACCTTCTCGATCAGCGGTAGAATCTTTTCCGTTCCCTTGCCGGTGTGCGCGGAGAGAAGAAGCACCGGAGCGTAGGCCAGGAATTTGAGCCCGTAGCGCAGGCGCTCTTCGTAGAGCGCGCGGTCTTGTGGACGCTTCGCATCCTGGATGCGCGCCGTCTTCGACTGGCTGACGGCGCGCTTCTCGCCGCTCGCCACCAGATCCCATTTATTGACCAGAATGATCACCGAGCGTCCGCTCTCGTGGGCATAGCCTGCGATGTTGGCGTCGAGGCCGCTGGCGCCTTCGGTGGCGTCGACCATGAAGAGCACGATGTCGGCGTCTTCGATGTTCTTGCGCGCCATGACCACCGAAAGTTTCTCGGCCATCAGACGCGTCTTGCCCTTACGGCGAATGCCGGCCGTATCGATGAACCGAATCTTGCGGCCTTTGTACTGGATGACTTCGTCGATGGAATCCCGCGTAGTGCCGGCAACGGGTGAAACGATGGCGCGATCGGTTCCCGTAAGTTGATTCAGCAGCGTGGACTTGCCGACATTCGGATGCCCAATGATGGCCACCCTGATTTCATGCGGCGCTTCGGGAGTTGGTGTGCCTTCCCCTGTGCTTTCCTCCGTGACCTCAGTGCCCTCTGTGGTTGCCTTTGGTTTTGGGGGTAGCACGAGAAGCACGGCGTCCAGCAGATCGTCGACACCGCGTCCATGCTCGGCCGAGACCGGGAAAATATTCCGCATTCCAAGCGAATGAAATTCACTCAGCAACGAATCCTGCTTGTCGCTATCCATCTTGTTGACGGCAAGAAAGAGCGGCTTGCCGGTGCGCGCCAGCAGTCGAGCCAATTCGCGATCGGGCCCCGCGATCTCGGTGCGGGCATCGACGACCATCACAATGGCCGCCGCTTCTTCGAACGCGANNTCGCCATAGAGGCGGTCGCGGGTGATGCCGGGCTCGTCGCCGACGATGGCGCGCCGCGATCCGGTCAGATGATTGAACAGCGTCGATTTGCCGACGTTCGGGCGTCCGACGATGGCCACGAGTGGTGCTGGCTTCTTTTTGCTCAAAATGTGTCTTATCCCGACTCGATGAAGGTTCTACTGAGAACTGAGAACTGAGAACCGAGAACTGTTAGCTATTATAGAGACTCTGTGCCTTCCTCATCCCATCCCGTGTCCCCTCCAGACGCTCGGCCTGCGGGATTCTCGCTCTACCAGTTCTTCGCGCCGGGCGGCTTGCTCTCGAAAACGCACCCCGCCTACGAGTTTCGCCGCGGGCAGTTGCAGATGGCGCAGGCCGTGGAAGAGGCGCTCGAAGAGAAGCGTCACTTGATTGTCGAGGCCGGTACCGGGACCGGAAAAACGCTGGCATATCTCCTGCCGGTGATCCGCTCGGGCAAGCGCGTCATCATCTCGACCGGAACGAAGAACCTGCAGGAGCAGCTCTTCTTCAAAGACGTCCCGGCGTTGGAGCGGGCGCTGTTTCCCGAGGGCAATCGAAAGCTCAGCGTCTGCTACATGAAGGGGCGCAACAATTATTTGTGCCGCAAGAAACTCTACGACCTGACCGGCCAGCCGGTGCTCAGCGGACTGGATGAAATCGAGCACTACCGCGCCATCGCCGCATGGGAGAAAACCACGCGGACCGGGGATCGCGCGGAACTCGCGGAACTGCCCGAGGCGAGCGCGGTTTGGCACAAGCTCGACGCNNATTACCGAGATGCGGCGGCGGGCGGCCGAGAGCGACATCATCATCGTCAATCATCATCTGTTTTTCGCCGACCTATCGATCAAGCTCCAAGCCGAAGACGCGCCCGATGCGGGAGTGCTTCCCGAATGCGCAGCGGTGATCTTCGACGAAGCGCACGAACTGGAAGATATCGCCGGCAACTACTTTGGGATTTCAGTCGGCAACCTGCGCATGGATGAGCTGACGCGCGATGTCGAACACCTGCTGCAGCGCGAGAAACTCTACACACCCCAGATGTCGGGAGCGATTCAGTCGGTACGGGAGCGTTCCCAGCTTTTCTTTTCGCTTTTGCCCGCGCACGATGGGCGGTTTGCCTTCGACTCTCGCCGCGAATTTCTCGAAGAAAACGGCGAGGAATTTCTGGCGCTCAATCAGTCGCTCCACCGGCTGGGTGCGGAACTGGAGCAACTTCCGCAAAAGCCGGAAGAGGTTTTCACTCTGGCTCGCCGGGCACGGGAATTGCAGGTGCAGCTTCGCTTCGTGATGGAAAGCGAAGATCCGAACACGGTCTATTGGATCGAGCGGCGTGCTTTTCGTGGAGCGCCGGGCGCCCCCGCCCGGCGGAAGTCGTCCGATGAAAGACATGCAGGCGGCCGCACGAATGTTTTTCTGCAAGCGACGCCAATCGAAGTCGGCCAGATTTTGCGCGAGTGCTTGTGGTCGAAGCTGGAGACGTCGGTGCTGACCTCGGCAACGCTGGCCGTCGGCGGTGGTTTCGACTACATACGGCAGCGCCTCGGGCTCGACCACGTGCGTGAACTCGTCGTCGCATCGCACTTCGATTACGAAAGCCAGGCGATTCTTTACGTCCCGCCCGATCTGCCCGATCCGCGCACGCCGGAGTTTGCCGCCGAGGCTGCGGGGCTGGTGCGGCGGCTGCTCCAGATTACGCGCGGGCGAGCATTCGTGCTCTTCACCAGCTACAAGCAGATGAACGAAATCTACGAGCGGCTGCTGGGCTTGCTGGAGTATCCGATGCTCAAGCAGGGCGACGCTCCGAAATCGGCGCTGCTCGAGGAGTTCCGGCTTACCCCCAACGCCGTGCTGTTTGGGACGTCTTCGTTCTGGCAGGGTGTGGACGTGCAAGGCGAACAGTTAAGCTGCGTGATTATCGATCGCTTGCCGTTTGCCGTGCCCAGCGATCCGGTGGTGGCGGCACGAGTAAAGGCCATCGACGCGGGCGGCGGCAACGCTTTCTTCGAATACCAGGTGCCGAGCGCCGTAATTACTCTGAAGCAAGGGTTTGGAAGACTGATTCGATCGCTGCACGATCATGGCCTGCTGGCGCTGCTCGATAACCGCATTTTGAAGAAGCAGTACGGGCGCGTGTTTGTAGAGAGTTTGCCACCTTACAGCAGGACGACAGACTTAAAGAAGGTAGAGGAGTTCTTCGGGAGAATGTCGGACGATGTTTGATGGAGCGCCGGGCGCCCTCGCCCGGCAGGACGGGCGAGTCGCCCGTCCCCACACGAGCACGACGAGCAAAACTATTCTGCCGCCGGCGCTTCTTTGTCGACAACGACCTTCAGGTGCGTGGTCACGTCCTTGTGCAGCTTGATGGGGACGGTGAACTCGCCGATCGTCTTGAGCGGCTCGTGCAGCTGGATCTTACGGCGATCGATGTTGAAGCTCTTCTTCTCGAGCGCTTCGGCAATATCGCCAGCCGTGACCGATCCGAACAACTGATCGCCTTCGCCCGACTTGCGCAGAAACTTCACTTCGAGCCCGTCAAACTGCTTGGCCAGCGCTTCGGCTTCCGTCTTTTCATTGGCCGAACGGCGCACTGCGGCGGCCTTCATCTGCTCGATGACGGTCTTGTTGGCGGCGGTGGCCTGAATCGCCAGCTTCTTGGGCAGCAGAAAATTCCGCCCGTATCCCTCGGCGACTTTCACCACTTCACCGCGGTTGCCCAGCTTGGGCACGTCTTCTTTCAGGATGACTTCCATGCATGACTCCGTTTCGTAAGGAACCTGGTCGTTAGTCGATTGTCGCTGGTCGTTTGCAAATTCTCGAACCGTCAGCAAACTTTCCCAATGCCGTTGACTGCGAACGACTAGCGACTAACGACCAACGACGATCTTGAATTTACTGCGCGCGCCCGGCGAACGGCAGCAGTGCTATGTTACGCGCCTGCTTGATGGCCCGCGACAGACGGCGTTGGTGCGGCGTGCACACGCCGGTCAGGCGTCGCGGAGTGATCTTGCCGCTTTCCGCCACGAACCCCGCCAGCAGACGCACATCTTTGTAATTGACCGCTTCGATCTTCTCGACGCAGAACTTGCANNGGCGGCCCACTGCGCTCGGGACGATCGCCGCCACTACGCTCGGGACGGCTATCGCCGCCGCTTGATCCCGCATGCGCGGCGGGTGCTTTTGTTTCTTCTGCCATAGTGCTCCTGCTTTCTAAGAACTCGTTTCCTAACAACTCGGTTNNGTGCCCTACAGCACCAAAAAATGCGGGCTTTAGCCCCTGAGGCTGGCCGCCTCGGCGTCTGCGAACCTAACTTCCATCTAAACTGGCGCGGAGGCCGGAGCTCCGCTCACCGCTTCCGGCGTTGCCGGAGTTGGTGGCGCCGCTGGTGTTACCGGCGCGGCCGTCGCGGCGGGTTGGGCGCTGACTTTCTTCTTAGCGTCGCGGAGTTTCTTGATCTTGTCGAGCCGCTTCAACTCTTCATCCGTACGCACAGTAAGGAACTTGATCACCGGCTCAGTCACGCGCAGGCGGCGTTCGACTTCGTGCACTATGGCGCCAGTGGCGTCAATCAGCATCAGCACAAAGATGCCATCGTTGAACTTGCCTACCCTGTACGCGAGACGGCGCTTGCCCCAAACCTCGCTCTTGGCCGTTCCTCCCGCCGAGGTCACCGAAGACTCGAGCGTGGAAATCAGCTTGTTCAGGTCCTCATCCACCATGTCGGGCCGGACGATAAACATCAATTCATAGCTACGATTCATTCGTTATCTCCAAACTCTGCGAACAGTCGTTAGTCGATCGTCGTTAGTCGTTCGGCGCTTTATCGTAACCCGTGAGCGCTCACCAGCAACAAACGACAATCGACCAACGACTGACACTTACTCCGCGCCTTCATTCTTGCGATTGAACCGGTTCATCGCCGCCGCCGGTCCTTCTTTCAAAATCACCTCAACCGCCTGCGCTGCCGTGTCGAGAACCTCGACCACAACCTTTTCCTGCGCACGGCGGAACGGCGTCAACACATATTTCACGCTGTCCAAAATTTTGCGATCGGGCGCACTTCCCAGCCGAATGCGCAAAAACTCGTCCGTGTTCAGAGCGCCCAGGATCGATTCCACCCCGTTATGCCCTGCCGAACTGCCCCGCTGCCGGATGCGAATCGCGCCCAGCGGCAGGTCGAGCTCGTCGTAAATCACAATCAGGTCCCGCTGCACATCCACCTGATGTTCCACCACCAGTTCCCGCACCGAAAGCCCACTCAGGTTCATGTAGGTTTCCGGTTTTGCCAGAATCACCGGCGTACCCGCAATCGTTGCCCGCGCCGTCAGCGCGCGGCATTGGCGATTCCTGATTTCAATCCCAAGCCCGTTGGCGATCCGATCGATCGTCAAAAACCCGAGATTGTGCGGCGTGAACTGGTACTCGATTCCGGGGTTGCCCAAACCGACAATCAGTTTCACGCAATTCGCTCTTGGCTCTTAGCTGTTGGCTCTTAGCTAGCAGCTAGAAGCCAGCAGCCAGCAGCTATTTCTTCTCTTTCTTCTCGGACTTCTCGGGTTTGGCCTTGGCCTTGGCATCGCCCTTGGCATCACCCTCAGCCTCGCCTTCACCCTCGGCCTCCTGCTTGCCCTTCTTGATGACTTCGGGCTCAGCCGGAGTCGCCGCCGCTTCCGCCACCACTTCCGGAGCCGCCACCACTTCTTCCTTCACCGTGGTGATGTGCGCGATCATCTGATTCTCTTCGGTCAGGAATTTCAGCTTCTCATTGTGCGGAAGGTCCTTCACGCGCACTTCGATACCGAACACCAGGTGGCTGATGTCCACTTCGATGGACTTCGGAATATCCGCCGGAAGGCACTCAATCTCGATTTCACGCAGCAACTGCTCGAGGATGCCGCCCTCCGTCTTGACGCCCTCGGCCTCGCCTTTAAGCACGACCGGAACCGTGACCGTCAGTTCCTGGTCCATGGCGATGCGCTGCAGATCCACGTGCAGCAGAGTTCCCTTGATCGGTTCGAACTGCCAGTCCACGATCATGGCCTTCACGCGATCGCTGTCGAGCGCCAGGTCAAAAATCGTGTTGTGCCCGCTCTCCGATTTCAGGATGCGCAGAACCTGCCGCGGATCGACCGCGACCGAAGCCGATTCTTTGCCCGCGCCGTACACCACTGCGGGAATCTTTCCGCCGACGCGCACGCGTCGCGCGGCGTTCTTGGTGCCGGGTTCGCGCTTCTGCGCTTCCAGTATGCTGATATCCGTTGCCGTCGCCATAATTCCGTTTCCGTCCTTCTCTAAAATCGTCGTTGGTCGCTAGTCGTTGGTCGTTCGCGGTCCGCAAACTTCTCGCCTCTCCGGCGAATAGCGAACGACCAGCGACCAGCGACTGGTTCTAAACAAAAAGTCTGCTCACCGAAGATTCTTCGTGAATCGACTGAATCGCCCGCCCAATCAGCCCCGCGATCGATTTCACCTTGATCTTCGGCGTATTCCGAGCCAATTCGGTCAGCGGGATAGTATCGGTTACGACCACCTCGGTGATCGGTGAGTTCACGAGATTCTCCACCGCCGCCCCGGAAAGAACCGCGTGCGTGCAGCAGGCGTACACACTGGTAGCGCCGCTTTGAATCAGAGCCTCCGCCACCTTCACCAGCGTTCCCGCCGTGTCGATGAGGTCGTCAATGATGAGACAAGTACGGCCATTGACGTCGCCAATCACGTTCATCACTTCCGCCACGTTCATCTCGACGCGGCGTTTGTCCACGATGGCCAGCGCCGCATCCACTTTCTTCGCGAAAAAACGCGCGCGTTCCACGCCCCCCGCGTCCGGCGAAACCACCGTCAAGTTGGGCAAGGCCAGCTTCTTGAAGTAGTCCAC
Source organism: Acidobacteriaceae bacterium (assembly GCA_003132325.1). Taxonomy (GTDB): domain Bacteria; phylum Acidobacteriota; class Terriglobia; order Terriglobales; family Acidobacteriaceae; genus Acidiflorens. The sequence goes on along the minus strand of PKXK01000162.1, from coordinate 2,379 downwards.
CAGCACCGGCGAAGCGAACAGATGGTCCACCGGAATATTAAAAAATCCCTGCAACTGCGGCGCGTGCAAGTCGACCACCAGCGCCCGATCCGCCCCCGCCGTGGTCAGCAGGTCGGCGACCAGCTTCGACGAAATCGGCACCCGCGGCTTGTCTTTGCGATCCTGGCGCGCGTAGCCGTAGTACGGAACCACGGCCGTGATGCGCCGCGCCGAAGCCCGCTTGAGCGCGTCCATCATCAACAGCAGTTCCATCAGGTGCATGTCCACCGGCTTGCAGGTGGGCTGCATCACGAACACGTCGGCCCCGCGCACGTTCTCTTGGATCTGCACATACGCTTCGCTGTCCTTGAAGCGTGTGACCAGAGCCTGGCCGCGCGTCAGGCCAAGAAAGTTACACACGTCATCGCACAGCGCCTCGTTGGCGGTTCCACAGAAGACCTTGCATCGGTCGTCGACCCGGGCGCGCTGCGGCTTCGTTTGCGGCTTCTCGTCCATGACCGGCTTTTTCTCCGCGGCCGTCTTTTCCGCGGTGGTTTTTTCAGCAGTCGTGGTCGCCAATGTAGCCATAGTTCAGGTCTCAGGTCTTAGGTCTCAGGTCTTAGGGGTTAGGTTTTCCTGAGACCTAACACCTGACAACTAAGACCTGGTTTTCTGGCTGGGCCGCTAGGATTCGAACCTAGACAAAGTGCTCCAAAGGCACTTGACCTACCATTAGTCGACGGCCCAGTGAAACAATTTGCTGTTTGCACGTCAATTGTCGTTCAACCACTGTCGTTTAACAACAGACGTTTGACAACCGCCTTTCAACAGCAGCCTTGCAACAATCGAAAATCAACCATCCAGAATTCTTTTCCCATACTGCGGGCGCGTCAACGTACGGGTCGCCACGGCCTTAAGCCCCTGCTTTCGCAGACGGTTTGCCGCTTTCGCGGCGTCGGCCGGCGACCGGAACAGCCCGTAAAGGGTGGACCCCGATCCGGAGAGCGAAGCGTAACTCGACCCCGCGCGCTCCAGCGCACCTTTTATGTCTCGCAATTCGGGATATTGAGGAAAGACGACTTTCTCGAAGTCGTTTTCAATCCCGGTACGGACAAGGTCGAGAAGCAAGCTCCCGGCCCGGCTCCCGCCTTTCGCGGAAGCACCGGTGTTGGGTAAACCACTCAGCCACGCCGAAAGCACGCAGCCAACCTTAAATAGTCTATCGGACGCTCCTGCCCGCGTCAATTGTTCCCTAGTTGTAGAGGGACGGGCGTCCTCGCCCGTCCAAGCTTGCGTAGGGACAGCCGCCCTCGGCTGTCCAGCCGAGCGAAGCTCGGCAGCTCTTTCCCGCTGCACACGCGCGTCCCAATCGGCAAAGGCCTTAGGCGTAGAAACTCCAACCTCCGGCGTCACCACCACCATTGGCAACGAAGGCAGATCGGGGAGGGGATAAACTTCCTCGCCGCGGCCGACTCCAAGCGTCGTTCCGCCCACCAGAAACAGCGGCAGGTCCGAGCCGATTTCAGCGGCGATTCGCAGTCGCGTCGCGGCAGACAACTTCCGTTTCACTGCGCGCTCCAGCGCGACCATGGTTGCCACCGCATTCGAAGATGCCGCGCCCAATCCTCCCTGTATCGGAAGGCGCTTCACGATCTCGATGCTGACTCTGCCCTTCGCGCCGAGTTCGTCCATCACTCGCTCTGCCATGCGATAGCAGGTGTTCGACGAATCCAGCGGAACCCGCGGATCTTTGTTCCTGCACAGGATTTCAATTCCACTGCCGCGGCCAACGCTCACGCGGATCACGTCATGCAGCGCGATGGTCTGGTAGACCGTGCGCAGATCGTGAAATCCGTCCGCGCGCGCGGCACCGATGTAGAGCCCGAGATTGATCTTCGCAAAAGAACGAACCGCGACTGTCATAGAAAGGAAAACGCAGGAAGGGGAATTGTAAGCGATTTTGCTGGTCGACCGCTGATTTGGTCGTCGGGGCAGGTTCGGCAGGAAACGCCCCCTTAGTCGGTCTTTTGGAATCAAAGACTTAGCGGGATTAACTTCCCAAGTCTTTGAGGAATAAGGACTTTACAAGTAAAGTATTTTTAAATCAATGACTTAAAGGCTATTTTTGCAATCATTGCATAATTAAGTGACATTTCAGCAGAATGCTGGCAGGCTGGACTTATGAGGGATGTCCGATGACGGAGGAGGCGGCGAGTCACCCCACCGCGCCAAAACCGGGCGCGCTGGGGACCCCGGCGAGGGGGCGGGACCTAGCGGCGCTGGAGGAGCGGCGGATTCGAGCCGCGCGGCTGCTGCGGGAAGGGGTAGGGCCGGCGGAGGTGGCGCGGCGGGTGGGGGTTCATCGGCAGTCGGTGAGCCGGTGGGCGAGGAAGCTGAAGC
>PKXK01000248.1:13608-36556 GCA_003132325.1 Acidobacteriaceae bacterium | reverse complement strand
ACGAATGACGGACAAACCGGAAGTAACCGATTACTTCCTGCTTGCCGACATAGCTCAGCGCGATTTTGCAGAACGGTTCGAACGCGGTAAACTGAGCTTTACAGGTGACGTTTTACAGGTGTAAAGCGTCATCGTGGGTCTGAGAAAGTTAGCTCAGCGCGATTTTGCGGAACGGGTCGAACGCGGTAAACTGACGTTTACAGGTGACGTTTTACAGGTGTGATCCGTCTTCGGCCGTCGGTAAAGGTTTGGTAAACTATTGAAACGGTTCACTGTAGGCGCGTAGCTCAGTTGGNNCTTCCAACAACTTAGAGACCGTTGGGGGACTGCCCCAGCACGTGTAAGTACGGCCAAGACGGGCTTCTTACAGGTGATTTTACAGGTGTGATTTTTCTGCTTCCTTACAGGGGTTCTCACGCACCACATAACGGTCTCTTTGTTCTGGAACTGGTAAGACCATACCTCTCATCAAAACCGGTTCGAGATGCGCCCGTGTAGAACATGCGAAGCTCTCGCAAGGTCCGATGCGCATATTTCAAGAGCGCTACAGCGCCCATAGAGTAGGTTCTGATCATTAAGCCGTCAGCAAGATAGACGTGCGCTTGGCCTTGTTCGCCTCCCACGAGAAAGTGGGCTATCGCATTTCGGTGTTCCCGGAACCGCTCAAATAGATCCCTCGCTCTCCTGATTCCATTCACGACTTCGGGACCGTACCCAGCCCTAGCAGTCCGCAGCGGTCCATGAGCCCCGACTCGCGGGCCGGGCTAAGCCGCCTTGCGGAAGGATTCGACGGCTTCCGCCTCTGAGTTGTATACGTCGAAGACCGTGAGCAATTTGGTGACCTGCAGCAAATCGCCCACACGCTTGGTCAAGCTCGTCAATTTGATCGTGCCGCCCGCGTTTTGCGCGGTTGTGCGCAGCTCCACAAGCGTGCCCAGACCGCCGGAATCGATGTAATTCACCTCGCCCAGATTGAGCACGATGTGATTGTTCTCCGATACGGCCTTCTTGACGGTATCCCGCAACAGCGAAGACTCCTCGCCAAACACAATCCGGCCACTGCAATCCACCACGAGAATTCCATCCTTCGTTTGCGTTGCCAGCTTCAGTTTCATAAGAACACTCCTTTGCGGCCTGCACGAAATTCCGCTGGAACCAGACTATACCGTGGAGGTCCGCAACAACGGGGGCAAGCTGGAATTTTCGGCACCTAGCAGCCTGTGGTGGAACTCCAGCGCCCAAAGCCAGCGCCTAAAGGCGCAGTCATAAGACAGCACTTACGGTATGCCTAAAGGCATACCCTGATACAAATCGCACTTGCACCACAGGCTGCTAGGGCCCTCATGAGCTCATGAGCGTGCCGACAGAGCATCATTCAAGCAGGCTCTTTACACAAGTGACCCGGATTAAAGGGCTTCTCGTTGCCGGCCTCGCTCAGGACTTGGGGGTTTGGACGATACGGGGGTTGCTCATTCTTGGTGTCAAGGAGGTGGTAGCCAACGATTCGCACTCGATCGCCCATGGGCACCGAATCGACAGCCCACCTGAGATGCTCATCGGTAACGGGAGCCGGCTTCTGGAGCCGCTTAGGGTAACAGTTCCTATTCCCCATACGACACTTATAGCATGACCACTCATAGTCGTCAACAACAAAAGTGTGCTCCTTCAGTTCCATGTTTGTGACTTCTTCGCCGACACCAAAAAAGGCACATTGCGTGCGGGCACCGCTAGGATGGAAAGTGGCGGCTCGGAGCCTTCGTAGGAATAGGAGAAGGCGCCCTAGCAGGTTGCGGAAAAACTCGATTTGAAGCGGACGCAGTACCCCGAAACTCTCTTGTTTCCACAGCACAACCTGATAAGAAGAAGGTATGCGTGGACAAGACGAGCAGCAGTTGGATGTGTTCAGCTACGTTAGCCCGGAGCAGCGAGTACCCCAAGAGCACCCCTTGCGCCCGCTTCGTGTCATGACCGATGAGGCATTAAGGGAACTGCAACCACGATTCAATAAGCTCTACGCCAAGACCGGGCGACCCTCGATCGCGCCGGAGAAGTTGTTGCGAGCGCTCCTGCTGCAAGCGTTGTACTCGGTGCGCAGCGAACGGCTGTTGATGGAACAGCTCGACTACAATCTGCTGTTCCGCTGGTTCGTGGGCTTGAACATGGACGACGCCATTTGGGATGTGACCGTGTTCACCAAAAACCGCGAGCGCCTGCTCGATGGCAACATTGCCGAAGCCTTCTTCCAAGCCGTACTCCAGCAGGCACGCGAGCGGAGTCTACTCTCAGACGAACACTTCACGGNNTTCCGCCGGACGATCCTGGCAATGCGACGGTGGACTTCCACGGGGAGAAGCGGTCGAACCAGACGCACGCATCGAAGACGGACCCGGATGCGAAGATGGCACGCAAAGGCAAGGGCAAAGAAGCGAAGCTGAGTTACAACGGGAATCTGCTGGTGGAGAACCGCAACGGACTGATCGTAAACACCGAGGTGTTTGAGGCCAACGGAACGGCAGAACGCGATGCGGCGCTGGTGATGCTGGAACAGATTCCGGGAAAGAAGCAAGTGACCGTGGGCGGCGACAAGGCATACGACACGGCGGATTTTGTGGCCGAGTGCAGAAACTTAAAGGTCACGCCGCACGTGGCCCAAAACCTGGAGCGACCTGGTGGGAGTGCGATTGATGCTCGCACGACGCAGCACGCCGGATATGCCATCAGTCAGAGGAAAAGGAAACGCGTTGAAGAGTGCTTCGGCTGGCTGAAGACGATCGCGCTGTTGCGGAAGGTTCGGCATCGTGGGGTCTTCAGGGTAGGATGGGTCTTCACCTTCGCGGCCGCGGCCTACAACTTAGTCCGCATGAGGAATCTGGCGATTCAAGCAACGTAAGCCGAGGTCGCTGTGTGCTCGCCGGCCCGAAAATGAATCCGCAGGACACCAGCGGATGCAGACAAAAACCCTTCCCGAATCACAAAATCACGGGGACTGGAGAGAATCTAAGTCGCGGCGCCCCTTTTTCCGCAGCCTGCTAGAATACTTTGTTTGGTTCATCCACTCATCGTCTGTAGACGCATAGGCATCTGAGGGCTATTGTCTGCGTGTGACCCGCACAAGGGAGAGTGACCCTCGACTGGCATTTGGGCGAGCTGTTCGCCGATTGCGCGAGACTAGGGGTTTCTCACAAGAAAAGCTGGCGGAACTTGCTGGAATACATAGAACTTATATCGGAGATGTGGAGCGCGGAACGCGCAACGTTGCTCTCGTGAACATGACCAGAATTGCCAAAGCACTGGGCACGTCTCTGAGCCACCTTATCGCGGAGATGGAGGAACAGGGCTGACTAGGCGTTTTCGCTTCCTCTTTGACCTACGCCAACGATTTACCTTTGGGGTCTTCTGTAGTCCAGACCATGATCTCGTGCCATTGAAACTGGCCTTATGTCATTCAAACCCAAAGCCCCTGACCAACTGACGGCCGATCAGCTGGAAACCTATGCAAGCACCTTAGCAGGCTGCGGAAAAAGTCGCTTCTGGGCAAGAGCCGCGCCCTCAGCGGCTAAAGCCGCATTCAAGACAATGCAGTTATCGCAGCGCTGAAGCGCTGCGCCACCCAAAATCGCGAGCAAGGTCGAGTTTTTCAGCAACCTGTTAGACAGCAACACTTGGCTAGCCGAAGCGTGTCGGCAGTGTGCCTCCTTCTCTGAGCACTCACCAGTTCGGGTGGAAAGCAACTGCCCAAAAACGGTTGAATCGTTGCCTAACTGCCTGCACTACAATCTCCAGGACTGCACAAGTGTGCGTGGTTCAAAAAACAGATGTTTTTGGGCGTCTCCTCGATCGGGCCCACCTCGTTCCATCAGCCCTTCCCGCAAGGGCAGCGCTCTGCTACCTTCCGCGATATTTGTCTTTTTCACCGCTGATTGGCTCATTCATCCACTTCAAGACACCCAGAAACTGATTGAGGCGCTGCACTACCAACACTCGGCGCTGTTGGAGAAAGGCCTTGTAGTCGGATATCCCTAGGACAGACGGCTCCGTGGGAATGCATTGTGCCTCGAACGCCGCCAGCCCGGACTTCTCAATCATCTCAGGGAAGTAGAGCTTCGGTGGCTTGTCGCTGATCTGTCGGTTGGTCTTACCGGCAATGAAGCACAGATTAGCTATATCGTCTGCCTCGCGGCCGGTGCTCCCCCCGCCCGGAACACGAGGAACATGGTCTTGAAGAGCGCGCTCCGTTGATTGCGGCCATCGAGCTCGTCCGGGGAAATGTCCAGCCGGCCAACCTGCTGCCGAAGGCGGTCGATCATTTCCTTTGTCCCCCCGCCGTCTCGTAGTGTAGCTATGTCCTGATCGAGGATCGTCTCGCTGGACCCGCGTGAGTAACGCCCCTTGGCGTTGGCCACGAGTACCCAGCAGCGCAAGCTTTCAGACTCTTCGGGCGACAGCTCGTAGTCGCGCTTGTGGCCGTAATATGCCACTGCGATCAACATGAATCTGATTCCAGCGGCCCAGATTGTAACGCAGCCGCTGGTCGATCGTGCGTTAGCCAACGCTCAACCTCGATCGGTTCGACGGTGAGTGCTGGCCCTCTCCCAGCGGGGCAAGGCCCAACGCTTGAGATAGCGCCGATACTTTGAGGATCGTCGAGTACGCTTTCTCGACGGTGGCATTGTCCCGCGCCGCCGCCTTAACTTCCGTGTCCAGTTCGACGGCGGTGCACCGCATGACGCTCCGATGTCGCCGTCAGCCTATTGCGCGAGCGATTAAGGTGATTGCACCACCCTCAAGAAAATACCCACGTCATTCCAAAGGCTTCCATACGTGCCCGTGATGGTTATTGTCGACTGGCCGGTTGCGGTCGAACCGCTTACCGTCAGCGTCAACGTGCTGGTGGAAGTGGTTGGGTTGGTGCTGAACGATGCCGTTACGCCGCTCGGCAATCCACCGGCGCTCAGAGTGACTTCCTGGTCGAAGCCACCCGCGGGCACGATTGTGATCGTGCTGGTTCCGCTGCTACCTTGCGCCACCGTCAAGGTACTCGCGGAAGCCGTCAGCGTGAAGTTCCCCAACGCATTCACCGTTAGTTTGAGCGTTGTGGTTACCCTCAGGCTACCGGAAGTTCCAGTAATCGTTACCGTTGCCTTCCCTTTCGTCGCCGTCGCGCTTGCCGTCAGGGTGAGAGTGCTGGTTGAAGTTGCCGGGTTCGGACTGAAAGAAGCCGTTACGCCTTTCGGTAGTCCGGAAGCGGCCAGGGTTACATCGCCGGAAAATCCGTTAATCGGGGTGATGGTGATCGTGCTCGTCCCTTGGCTACCCTGCGTGATGGTCAAGCTGCTTGGATTGGCCGACAGCGTGTAGCTCAGCGCCGGGGTTACCGACAGGCTGATCGTGGTGGTCCTCTTCAAACTGCCCGACGTGCCCGTGATCGTCACCGTCGCCGTCCCCGTGGCAGCCGTCACGCTCGCCGTCAGGGTCAGCGTACTGCTGCTGGTGGCAGGATTGGGACTGAACGCCGCCGTCACGCCGCTGGGCAAGCCCGACGCGGAAAGAGTGACACTGCCGCTGAAACCGTTCGACGGGGTGATGCTGATCGTGCTCGTCCCTTGGCTGCCTTGCGTGATGGTCAAGCTGCTCGGATTGGCCGATAGTGTGAAGTTCGGCGCCGGGGTTACCGACAGGCTGATCGTGGTGGTCTGCGTCAAACTGCCCGACGTGCCTGTGATCGTCACCGTCGCCGTCCCCGTGGCAGCCGTCACGCTCGCCGTCAAGGTCAGCGTACTGGTTGACGTTGCCGGATTCGGACTGAACGCTGCCGTCACGCCGCTGGGCAAGCCCGACGCGGAAAGAGTGACGCTGCCGCTGAAACCGTTCGACGGCGTGATGGTAATCGTGCTCGTCCCTTGGCTGCCTTGCGTGATGGTCAAGCTGCTCGGATTGGCCGACAGCGTGTAGCTCAGCGCCGGGGTTACCGACAGGCTGATCGTGGTGGTCCTCTTCAAACTGCCCGACGTGCCCGTGATTGTCACCGTCGCCGTCCCCGTGGCAGCCGTCACGCTCGCCGTCAGGGTCAGCGTACTGCTGCTGGTGGCAGGATTGGGACTGAACGCCGCCGTCACGCCGCCGGGCAAGCCTGACGCCGAAAGAGTGACACTGCCGCTGAAACCGTTCGACGGGGTGATGCTGATCGTGCTCGTTCCTTGGCTGCCTTGCACGATGCTCACGCTGCTCGGATTGGCCGACAGTGTGAAGCTCGGCGCCGGGGTTACCGTCAGGCTGATCGTGGTGGTCTGCGTCAAACTGCCCGACGTGCCTGTGATCGTCACCGTCGCCGTCCCCGTGGCAGCCGTCACGCTCGCCGTCAGGGTCAGCGTACTGCTGCTGGTGGCAGGATTGGGACTGAACGCCGCCGTCACGCCGCTGGGCAAGCCCGACGCGGAAAGAGTGACGCTGCCGCTGAAACCGTTCGACGGTGTGATGCTGATCGTGCTCGTCCCTTGGCTACCCTGCGTGATGGTGACTGCGTTCGGTGAGGCCGAGAGACTGAAGGTCTTCAGAGTATTCACGGAGAGACTGAGCACCGTGGTATTCGTCAGCGTACCCGACGTGCCGGTGATCGTCACTGTCACCGTGCCCGTGGCAGCCGTCGCGCTCGCCGTCAAGGTCAGCGTACTGGTTGACGTGGCCGGATTCGGACTGAACGCCGCCGTTACGCCGCTGGGCAAGCCCGACGCGGAAAGAGTGACGCTGCCGCTGAAACCGTTCGACGGGGTGATGCTGATCGTGCTCGTCCCTTGGCTACCCTGCGCGATGGCCACGCTGCTCGGATTGGCTGTAAGCGTGAAACCTGCCGGCCAGTTATTCACCAGGTTGTAAGCGTTCACTGTCCCGATTCCCGTCGGGAAGTCCCAGCCGGTTGTAGTACCGTAAGCTGGCTGATAAGCGCTGTTGGAAGTGGAGAGCACACCGTTTGCGCCGGAGGGCAGGTAGCAGTTGTTCGTGCCGAAGGTGTGCGTGTCGACACAATCCACATCATTGTCGCCCTGCCTCACGTCATAGAAAATGCACGAGCCGCCGATGGCATGTCCCAGAGTTGAATTGCAAGCAGCGTCGCCGCTAGCGCCGTACTCGGTGGCCGCCAGTCTGTAATAGACGAAATTCGGGTTGCCCTGGCGTGCGCCGGTTTTCTGGTTCACCAGAGCTTGAATGCCAGCCATGATCGGTGAGGAGAACGATGTGCCTCCTGCTCCTGGCCAGTCAACAGGCGCCCCGGTACAGGGAGCGCCTCCGGGGCCGGAGAAGCAGTAGGGATAATAGTGCAACCAAAGTCCGCCGCCGGCAAAGAACGCCACGTCGGGAATATCGCGCACACCGTCGTGCGGATTTCCGAGCACCGACTGATACGACGGCTTTGGCCAACCAGCGCACGTTCCGCCGACTACGCCGGGTTGGGAGGGCGTTCCAGTCGCGCAGCCGCTGGGTCCGCCGGCGCCTCCAATCGTATCCAGGAAATCCGCTTCTCCCTTGCTGCTATTGCAGAACCCGCTCGATCCGTAAGTCTGGCTAAAACCTTCGAACTCCGCGAGCAGCAAACTGGCGCAGGAGTCGTTCCAGGGAATCTCGGGGACATAGGACTTGGCCGATTCATACGTCTTCGAATTGGTGGCGCTCCAGTAAGTGCTGTTGGTCCCGGCAAAAGTATCGCCGAAATCGGTACCGCCTACGGACACGTTATACGGACTCGATCCCCAACCAGTGATTCCGATACCATAAATGGCGTCTTGGTCGTATACGTCGCAGCCCGCCGCCGCATGATCGCCCGAGGAAACGAAGACCGAGACACCTTCGGCGACCGCCTGTTGGAAGGTGGCGTTGAAAGCTGCATTGGATGATGCGCCGTTTTCGGCTTCACACGTGCCGTAGCTCATGCTCACGAGCGCCGGCGGTGTGCCGCTTCCGTTCAGAAGGTTTTGCAGCGCGATCAGGCCACCAAAGGTTTCCGTGTCCGTGCACGAAGCCAGTACGATGGCCGCGCTCGGTGCGGCCGCGCTGGCATATTCGGCATCAACGATCGCTTCCCTGTCGTCACCGTTCACTCCCGGATCCGAGCAGTTATTCGAGCCACTCGGAGGCGGGGGATGGATCTGTGTGATTGAGCCATCGGCGTACGACGAAAGGCCAAATACGGAACGGAACGACGTCCAATCGGCGGTGGTGTAGACGTCTGTGTCCTCGACCGCCACAATCGTTTGGCCTTGTCCTGAAATGCCCGTACTGAAAAGTGGATTCAGGTTGTAGATCGTCGCCAGATCCCCTGGAACCACCAGGTAATATGTCGTTCCACTTTCAGAAACGGTGTAATCTGCTCGTGGCCTGAGCATGGGATGGGGCGGGAAGTCGTGCAATGACACCACTCCTGCTACTGCTGGCGCCAGGGCGGCCGGAATCTGCGGATCGCTCATGTTGGCGATGTGCTTCACGCCCTTCACTTTCAAGTTGTGAATCTCGGTGTGGAAGGTGTCTCGCACTTGACCAGCCGTCCCGGAAAAGTCGATGAGCAGGCCGTTCGTGTAATCCACATTGACCTTGAGACCATGCGACTGCAGCCAATTCTTAATCGTGTCGCGGTCCTGTTCGGCCACACCGAACCTCTCTCCGAATTCCTTGGCCGTGAGCCACCGATGGAAGTTGGGCGATGACAAGTCGTGAAGGTCGTCAATAGACTTTCCCAGTTCTCGCTCCTGCTCCGGGGAGCGCTTCAACAGGAGCAGCAAGTGCTCCATCAAAAGGTTGTCGTCCACGCGCCCGCGATCGTATTTTGCTTTCGCCTCGGGCCGCGTATTGCCCCCCAGTGTTACCAATTTGCTCTCATCCACATCTTGTGTAATCAGAACGGGCCAAACGTTTTCAGGTTGTGCGGAGGGAACGGCAAACAGGAACAGAGAAGCGAGCACAGCCAATAAACGGCACCCGAAAAGCATTTCACGACGCATGGGGAATCCTTTCTGTGAGGGAGAGACTTAAGCCGACTCCCTCGTAAGCCCCACTCTCGTCATGAGTCATCTTTATCTCCGTACTGCGGCCTAGACGAATCTTTGGCGAACAGAACAATGAAGCTCGAAACGATCCGGCCAGCGAACGCGTTTCAAGTCCCGCTTAGGTTCGTGTGTCCGATCCGCCACTCCTGCGTGTTCTTGGGGAGCAGCCGGGAGCCATGGATTGCGGTTTCGCACTGGGCCTCGCTCGCACTGCGAAACCCGCATTTTGGATTTCCGCTTACGACATTGAGCAAAATCGCTTCCCGCTTGTTCTCGTGCACAATCGGAGTCGACACTCCAAGTCTCCTTCTCTTCAACTGGCCGCAGATTGAGGTCGATCAAGTCTGTTTCGGAAGGGGGGCTGCATCTTTGGGTGGAGGGATCCCCTTGCTGCGAACTCCTTAGGGATACTGCGGCCAGTACGTACCCTCGGCCGTGGGTGCGGAACGGCGACGAGATCTTGGCAGCGGGCGGATATTCAGTGCCGCACATTCTACCCTCCCCACGCACAAAACGTAGTTGACCACTCCTGCTACTTGCGAGCAATTCCACCCTTGAACTAGCCGATTTGATTAAGACAGAGAAAATGTTCTACTCCATTTGTGTTAAGCCAAACAAACGGCTATCCCACTTGACGAGCGGCGCAATACCGGACTAATTTGCTAGAAGTTGTTCGTATGAACTAAGCATTAGTTCTGGGGTCCAATCGCGGGTTTGCTTTTCTTCAATGGAAGCCAGTGGTTTCCTGTTCAATCGGTTGCGCGCACAGAACGACTCCAACGTGCAGCCAGAGGACCCAGTGAAGATCTTGCCGAGATGTAGGGGATTTAACTGATTCGAGGAGGATAAGACAATGTCTATCGCTCCGGCTAAATGTGGCTTTCTGCTCTTGGATCCATCGTTCAATCCGATCGATTTAAATGCCGAGGCTGTTCAGATTCTTTCCTATACCAACAAGCCCGATCGGATCAAACCGGTCAACATCTTCCTCTCGGACCGAGTACGCACGGCTCTGGTCGATCACCACTCGCCGGAAGGCCCCAGTCTGGTGAATGAACTTCGATCGGGCAGCCGCCGCTACTTCTGCCGGGAATTTCAGATCGACTTCAACGTGCCGTATTTTCCCCGGCCTGCAACCGCGGTGTTGCTCCAACGGCACGCAACCGCGGAGTTTGCGGTGGAGGAAATCTGCAAGCAGTTTAATCTTACTTGTCGAGAGCGTGAAACGGTTGGACTCCTTTTACAAGGATTAACGACCAAAGAAATTGCGAACCGTTTGGCAATTAGTACAAATACAGTGAAGGCTTTTGTTCGCATGGTGATGGTGAAGATGAGCGTGTCTACGCGCTCGGGAATTGTTGGGCGAATCGCCGCAAGCGTCCGGCTTACACCGCCTCACGATGATGCAAAGTTCTCTCCATGATTGTTCTAAAAGGCCAGAGCGGTGGGTGTCGTTTTCCACTCGCAAATGGATTCGCCGGCTTTATTTTGCAAAATCGAAATAGCAAGCGCCGCTAGTTGCCGGTTCCGCACGTGCAAATGCCTTGGCCGCCGCCTTCGTTTTCGATGAAGGTGCACAAATTTGCCAGGTTCGTCGCAGTTCCACTGTTCAGAGGAGCCGACGCGAAGCTAGTTTCCGTGACTTGGAAAGTGCCGTTCGAAAGAGCTTGATCGTTGGTTTCCCATCCAAGAATGACGCCTGTCGGAGTTAATGAACCGGGATCGCACTGCGGATTCTGGCCGATATCGGAGGGTATGACCATGACGGTTCCGGCGGGACTCTTTGTTCCGGTTAGAGGATTTGCGGTGAGGTCGTTGAGCAAAGACAAGGTACGCAGTCCACTGTCCGACACCGAACATCCGCAACACTCGGTCAATTCCTGATTTTGATCGAACACGTAAAGCATGGCACAAAGACTTCCGTTTGTGAGGCCCGGATTGGTGAGATTAACAGTGCCATCCATACCCGACGTCTTCGCCGCGCCCCGATCGTAGTAGTTTATGAAGACGAGTGGCACAACAGTGAGATTTGCCGACGCACTGACACCACCGTCAGTGGCGAGGATCGTCGTCGAGCCCACTTGCTGGGCAGTCGCCAGTCCGCCGCTGCTCACGATGGCAATGCCTTCCGGTGTCGTACTCCAAGCTGCGACATTGGTCACGTCCTGGGTTGTTCCATCGCTCCAAGTCGCAATTGCTTGAAGCTGACGACTACTCTCCAAGACTATCGATAGTGGTGTGGGGACGATATTCAGAGCAACGGCGACGGCGGGGGTCACGGTCAGGCTCGCGGAGCCGGACATCAAACCGCTCGTTGCGCCGATCGTCGCCGTGCCGGCGGCGTTGGCAAGAACCGAACCGGCGGGACTCACACTGGCGACCGCTGACGCTGATGAACTCCACGTCACAGACTGCGTCAGATTCTGCACCGTTCCATCGGAAAAGCTCCCGGTTGCGGTGAGTGGTTCGGATTCCCCGACAGGCAAAGACGACGGATTCGGACTCACCGCGATCCCGAGCAACGCGGCTGGCCCAACTGTTACCGACGTGCTCCCGGTCACTCCTTCGTAGGACGCAGACACTTGGGCAGCGCCTCCGCTCACGCCAGTTACATTGCCTTGATTGCTGACCGTGGCAATGGCTGGCTGGCTTGTCTGCCACGCCGCCGACGCGGTTAAGGGTTTCTGAGTTCCATTACTGTAATTTCCGGTAGCGCTGAGTTGCACACTCGTTCCCTTCGAAATAGTCGGAGAAGAAGGAGCAATTGTGATGGTTGTGAGTGTGACGCTGCCGCCTCCTACATGGGCGCTGCTGCCTCCGCCGCAGTTCAAGAACGCTCCAAAGCATAGGAGCAGGGTAAGAACACAAATTGTTTGCGCGCCTGAACGGGGTCTCATGGTCGTGCCCTCGTGGCAGTACGAAAGAGGGGAGAGCGTGGACTAACAAATAGGAACTATATCGGATGGGTTAATCCGCGCAATCCTCAGATGGTACTAACCCATTGGGAGTAGCACATTGGCAGAGGTCAAACACGCAAGTCAAGAGCCCGCTTTTTGCTCGACTTAGACGACGAACTGAAGGCCACTGATGTAGCCCGGGGTCTTTTTCCCTTGCTTGGCCGTCCATCGCACTTGCATGAGTGCGGGAATCGAAACGGGGGCATCGGGAGCGGGGAAAGTGCAACACACGAGCAAGGAAGCCTGGAGAGGACACGAAGAGAGGATGCAGGCGCCGCCGTTGCTGAGATTATGGACGCGACCGTGGAATTCCCTCGGCAGGGGATCTGACGCCTGGCCCGATAACCAGCTTCGCGCCCGGACTTCAAACACCTGCGGGAAACGCTCATGCTGGCGTCGTTCTCGATCCGAGGGACGCATCACTGCGTCACATCATGCCCAGAATTACGTACCCCGTAAATTCCTCAATTGGACTAGTTCGTAACTAAGCCCGATTGCACTAGAGTAGTCGAGCGCTCGGAGGCATAATCTCTTCGCCGCATCCAGCGTCTTTCCGCTCCGAACCGTCGCTAGGATTTGCGACTCTCAACAAGTCTTGAAACTTTCCCAGCAATGCCAGAACGTGTCGAAACTTTCATTTTGACCATTACCAATCGAAGAAACGCTTTTACGGTGTTAGGACTGATGTTCATGCGGCTTGCGATCTCTTTGCTGGTGAACCCTTGCAGAAGAAACTCCACGGTTTCGCGTTCTCGCTTAGTCAGATCATACTCAGCGGATGCTCCTTCCATACTCGCTGAATTCCGGTCCAGCAGCAGAGCGAAAGCGAGTTGCAGGGAAGAGTTATCATGGCAGTCGACTTGAAAGCTCTTGCACATGTAGTGCCGCTTCCCCGATTTAACCTCTTTGACGAAAGCGATTCCGCCCGGATGTTGATGGTCGACGAGGGCGGTGCGCACCCGATCCGCGATAAAGACGCTGGGTTGCTTGATCCGGTCCGCTGGGCTGGGGTAGCAGAGGATTTGAAGGGCGGGATAGTTCGCTGCCACCAGTTTCAATCTAGTATCCAACAGTAGAAAGCCGTTGGCGCTCGGAACCATTGACACGGAGATCCTCTCGAAAGTGGCTCGACTTGAGTCGTTCTCAGTGCTTGGCGCAGTCCGCGCGACCGATCAAAACTGCGCGAAAACGTCGTACTCGGATTCCGGCTCTCAAGGGGGGATGGCGCGAAAGCCAGAACAATGCAGGGGCCCAAAAACCTTCGAGAACAGTATCTAGCGCAAGGCGCGTTTTGTCAAGAGGAAGTCTTTCGTTGGTCATACCACATTAGAAATGTGCCCTGGTTGTGGTGCGCCTCTTCCCTCATTGAGCGCTCTCGAAGCCAATGCAGCTCGCGGAACCCGAGTTTGTTCTGGCCGCAAAACGAACGAAAGCCGTTCCCGTCTTTAGACAGATGGGCTAATCCAATCGTGGAATTGCCCCCAAGAAGATTTCCATGGGTTAATTGTCAGTGGCTGCAGGGATCAGTCTGTTCAGACGTCATCCGTTCGCGAGTAATTGACACACCGGTTGATGGCTGCGCGCCACAGTGAGTCGGTGATGCATACGGATACTCCAGCAAAGTGCGATCGCGCGATAGATGGTTCGCGCAGCGCGTCTATTTTCGATTTGCGTGCCTGCATTCGAAGCGGCACTCGCATTGCAGTGGCAGCCGGGTTGCTGGCCTGCTTTGGAGCGGAAGCACTCGGGGCCTCGCCGCCTGCAGTTGCCCAACCCAGTGCTTCTTCGGGGAAGCGACAACAGATTGCTGCACCTCCGGCTGGACGACAGAACACTGCTGGCAACGCCGTGTTATTACCGTTGCCGGATGAGGCCGGTGCAGCGCCAGCGGAAACGGCTGCCCCTACGCCACATGCGCCCGTGGTCACTTATCGGGATGGCCAACTCACGATTGATGCGCAGAACTCAACCCTGGCGGAAGTGCTGAAATTGGTTGCCGAGGCGACCGGGGCTACGATCGATGTTCCGCCCGGTAGCGGCCTCGAACCCATGGTTGAGCACGCGGGGCCAGGACCGGCCAAGGATGTACTGAAACATCTACTCAACGGTTCGCGCTTCAATTTCATTATCGTCCGTTCGCCGCAACGTCCCCAGGATCCGGCGCAGGTCTTGCTATCTCTGCAAGGAGCGGATACCGGCATTCCTAGCCCGGCTCCTGCCCCTCCGCAGGCATCGACCTCTTCCGTTCTGTGGACCCCTCCGAAAGACGTTCTGTGGACCCCTCCGGAAGACACGTCTGTTCTTGTTCTGCCCCCGCAGTACGACGAGAGTTTAACGCCTCCGAAGGAACCAGTACCGCCGGAGGCTCGCGGGGAGCTGATGAGGGAGAAGGCTCACGAACTGCAGGAGAAAAACCGGCAGCAATATCCACCGCAATGACGGAAATGCCGCACGATAACCGGGGCACCAACGAGCCAGCCCATGTCTTTTTCCCAATGGATTCTGGCAACTGAGCGCGCTTCCGCAGGAATTCGCGCTTGCGGCGTGTTCCAAGTTCTGGAACTACTCCATAAGTAGTAGCTCGCGGACGCTAATGTTCTGGGTTAGGCCACGTGGGTACTTGTAAAAGGTTCACGAGAGGCTACAGTCCTCGCCAGCGCCACAGAGCTGAACTCCCCCCAGTGTCCGGCGTGACAAAAACGGAGGATCAAAACCATGAAAAAGCTTGGAGTGCTGTGTACCGTGCTGGCCATCACGCTGATGGTAGGAAGTGCGATGGCTCAAAACGTTGGTGACAACAGTGTCTACTTTGTCACCTACTTTTCCAATAATGTCGCTGCCGCCCCCGATGAGACGGTGCGTATCATCAACGATGGCGACACCGGCGGAAACCTGTGGGCAGCCTTCTACGTGTTCGACGACAAACAGGAACTGACTGAATGCTGCGCCTGCGTCATCACGCCAGACGGATTGCTCTCGGAGTCCGTGCAGAAAAATCTCACAGCCAACCCGATCACCAGCCATGTGCCCAAAACTGGCGTCATCAAGGTCGTTTCGTCTACGAGTAACGATCCGACCGTTCTCAAGCCGACGACTGGGCTGCGCGGCTGGGCGACCCACATGCAGAAGAATAGCGCTTACTGGGGTACCGAAACCAGGTTAGCCGACTCGAACCTGTCCGCGGGTGAACAAGCGTTGTTGCAGAACCTGTGCTACTATGATTCGCTGCTGAGCGGAACACCCTGCTCTTGCACGCAGGAGGGCTATAACTTTTAGTCCTTTGGTCGCGATGCAACTGTAGGCGATTTCAAGTGTCCCGGACGCCGGGTCTTAGACTCGGCGTCTAGGCTCCTCCCCCTCTTGAGCCACCACATCCTGTTGTTTCTTGGAGAGAGGAAATTTCCGCATGTTAACCAAATACGCTCCGATCGCGTTTGGATTGGGAATCGCTCTAGGCACCTTTTCGATCCCGGCTGTTGGCCAGAATGGCTCCAGCGTAGTAGCCGAGATCGCCGGTCACAAGGTGAGTGCAGATGAGCTGGAGGAAAAGGAAGCCGGCAAACTGCTTCAAGCCAAGTACAAGTACTACCTCGCCGAGCGGGACGCCCTCGATCAATATATCGACGATCAGCTATTGGAAATGCAAGCGAAGAAGGAAGGTGTGACTCTTGATGAGTTATTCAAGCGTCACATCTCGGCCAATGTACCCGAGCCGACAGAAGACCAACTTCGCTTCTACTACGAGGGTGTACAAACGGACGAGCCTTATGAGGCGGCGCGGCCCCACATCGTCGATACGGTACACCAGCTTCGTACGAAGAAAGCGCGGGACGCATACGTCGCTGAACTGCGAGGCGAATATGCCGTCGTGGTTGAACTGAATCAGCCGAGCGCTCACGTCGAGGTGGGGGATGCTCCCAGGCTTGGTGCCGAAAGTGCTCCGGTGCAGATCATCGAATTCGCCGACTATGAGTGCCCCTACTGCCAACAGGTAAATGCGGATCTCACCCGGTTGCGCGAACAATTTGGTAATAGCGTGTCCGTGACTTACAAAGACTTTCCTCTTCCCATGCATCCGCTGGCAGCGCGGGCCGCCGAGGCCGCGCGTTGTGCCGGCGCGCAAGGCAAGTTTTGGGAGTTCCATGATTCCTTGTTTGAGACGAAACGGCTTCAAGTCTCCGATTTGAAAGAGCAGGCTCGCAAGCTGAAACTCGACACCGCTCGCTTCGATCAATGCCTCGACAGCGGAGAACAGGCGGCCGCGGTGAAGAAGGATTCCAAAGAAGGCCAGCGGCTCGGATTACAGGGCACACCGAGCTTCTTCATCAATGGCCATTTCATGAGCGGCGCCATCGGATACATGAAATTGCGAGACACGGTGATGCAAGAGTTGGGCGCCGTGACCACGGCAAAGAAGCAGAGTGTCACACTGGTGCCCCCGAAAGATGCAAGCAAATAAGTAATGCCCAATTCGGAATTGTCTCCCCTACAGAGGGTTTGCCGGAGGGGCGGCTTCTCGGGGTACGATAGCGGCGCTGGGCAGTCTACTTGAGACATGCGGTCGCCAGACCCTCCCCCAATCGGACTGCTCAGCCCGTTAACTCCGAGTGGCGTACATGAGTGGCTAACTTGATAGGAGCCATTTTATGACAGCGCTACTACACAGACTTTGGACTGAACAAGAGGCGCAGGATATTGCCGAATATGCCGTGATGCTGGCTGTCATCTTAGTAGTCGTGATCGGAACAATTCGACTCATCGGCTCCAACGCCAACAACGTCTTCTCTAATGTGGCAAGTTCGCTTCAGTAGGCCAAGTCCCTAATCCAAGTCAGCAGCAACCTCTTGGTGGCCGTCCTCATTGCGGAACGGCAACGGCTGGAGCGATCTTAAAGGCGGCCATGCTGATGCAGTAGTTGCTGTCGGGCTTGGCACCGGTTAGCGTCGGTTGATGAGTGCCGGATGGCGCGTTTAACGCGTATACGTAAGAAGTGGTATAGGCCCATGCGGCTGTGGTGTCCCCGGCAAGAGCTAGCGGCAACAGGCCCGCCATACAAATCACAACGATCACCGTTTTCATACTTGTCACGTGGCAGTCTTCGCTACTTGCCGGCCGCTTCAGTCTTAATCTGGGAACGATCAGCCGCCATGATGAATGGGGGTCCGCCGGATGGCACGGTGTCGATTTTGCCTGTGACGCACACGCGCTTGTCCTGGTACGCGGCAATGACCTCCGCGGGTCCGCCCGGTTGCGCCCCGAACGCTATAAAGTAGAACACTGGATTCGCTTCGGGCTGATCAAGATAGAAGGATACGGGTTTCCCGCGGCCAGCGATTCCATACTTGGGAAGGCTGGTGCCTACCACTTTTCCGCACACGATTGCGGTCTCGCCGATATGATTCTTGGCATCGGCAGCGGTTATGCGCCGTGGCGTGGTGTCCTGAGAAAGAGCGAAAGATGCGAGCCCCGTCACACACATCATAAGGATAAGGTTTCTCATAGGCGTCATATCCAGTTCCATGGTCGGGCTGGAGCCGAGAAGGCCAGCACCGGAGTCAGGAAGTCGGCACGAAGGGATAGGCACCGGCTTTCCCGTCCGCCATCTAAAATCAGGGGCAGCGGTGTGTCAATCCTCCATTTGGCTAGGTATCCTCCATTTGGCTAGGAGGTCCGGGCGATCCAAAGTTGCATAACCTGAAAGCCTAACTCACTCGCTTAATCCAATTGGGTAATTGTAAGGAACTGCATTAAGACGTAACCAAAGGAGGACTCCATGCCCGGCCCCAGACGTAGCATGGTCGGTCGGCCCTGTTACCGCTCGAAGAGGGTCAAGCTGGCTCGGCAAGCGCAGCGTGCTTCGGGTGTGGGGCCTTGGTTGACTGGGTGGGGCAACACTTCGCTTGCGCCCGGCAGCCGTTGATCCAACTCCCCCGAACCAGCAGGAGGTGTGTGTGCGCTCTAGTCGCGTTGCAGTGTGCATCTTGACGGCGTGTCTAATTCTCAATTCATTTGGGTCGGCTCAGGTAGTTCCGCTTTCGCCCGCGCCTGCTTCCGCAGCCACTGTGCCTCGCTTGATTCGGATACGGGGAGCCGTGCGCGATGAAACTGGGAAGCCGCTCAACGGGAATATTGGGATCACGTTTAGCTTGTATGGAGACGAGAATGATCAGGTTGCGGTCTGGCAGGAAAACCAGAACGTACAACTGGACTCTGGGGGGCGTTACAGCGCGCTGCTCGGAGCGACGAATGACGCAGGTCTGCCACTGGAGATTTTTTCGGCCGGCCAAGCGCGCTGGTTGGGAGTCCGCCCTGAAGGACAATCGGAGCAGCCACGAATTCTGTTCTTGAGCGTGGCTTATGCGTTGAAGGCAGCGGACACTGATCTGTTGGGGGGCAAACCAGCTTCTGCTTTTGTCCTCGCAGACGGTCAAAACTCGTCAGCTCAGCCTGCGTCCGAAGCCGGGATAGGTTCGGGAAGTTCGCAGAACCGCCCACAGGTTCTGGTTCCCGGTTCGGGGGGACTGCCGTTGCTCGTGTCGCCGCAAGCCGCTTGTTCGTCCATCACCAGTGATGGAACCGCCGCAGGCAACCAGATTGCCAAGTTCACGAGCGCCTGCAACATTGAGAATTCGGCCATTTTCGAATCTGGTGGAAACGTCGGGATTGGCAATACCAGCCCTGCCGGCAGACTGGACGTATCGGGAACGGCTTTCATTCGGGGTTCGCTGTCCGCCTTGGGGGGCGCCGTTATGACCCCTACTGGTACAGCGACAGCTTCCCAGGCCTACATTTCAAACCCCCTAGATATTGAAGCTTCATTGTTCAACACGACTTTAGGGAGGGCGGCGAATTACATCTTCCGCTGGCAGGCTGAGCCGGTGGGAAATGACACTTCGAGTACAAGTGAAACGCTGAACCTGCTATACGGTGTCACCGGATCCATAAGCGAAACTGGAATATCCGTCAACAAGAACGGGATTCTCAGTTTTGCCTCGGGGCAGACCTTTCCCGGCACGGGCAGTGGGACGGTGACCAGCGTGGGTACGGGCGCGGGTCTGACGGGGGGACCGATCACCAAGAGCGGCACGATCAGCATTCCTTCCGCCGCGGTGACGAACAGTATGCTGGCCAACAATTCGATCACGGTGCAGGCTGGATCGGGCTTGTCGGGGGGCGGAAAGGTATCGTTGGGCGGCACGGTCACGCTGACCAATGCGTCTCCTGGTCTAGGGGGAACGGTCACGAGCGTAGGGAGCGGAACGGGGCTGACGGGAGGACCGATCACGACCAGTGGGACGCTCAGTCTGGATACCAGCTACACCGATGGACGTTATTTGCAGCTGACGGGGGGCACGCTGACTGGAGCGCTGAAGGGGGCCACTGGCACCTTCAGCGGGGGACTGGGGGCGACGACGGGGACATTTAGCAGCACGGTGACAGCCGCCGGGGCCTTGTTGCCGAGTACAGGCACGGCGACGGCCAGCAAGGGCTACAACTCCAACCCGCAGGATTGGCAAGCCTCATCGTTCAGCAGCAACACCTCGTCAGCGGTAACGGAGGACTTCCGCTGGCAGGCGGAGCCGACGGGGAATGACACCTCGTCTCCCTCGGGCACATTAAACCTGCTGTTCGGGTCGAACGGAAGCACGCCAACAGAGACGGGGCTGTCGATTGCGAACAACGGACTGATTAGTTTTGCCTCGGGGCAGACCTTTCCCGGCACGGGCAGTGGGACGGTGACCAGCGTGGGTACGGGCGCGGGTCTGACGGGGGGACCGATCACCAAGAGCGGCACGATCAGCATTCCTTCCGCCGCGGTGACGAACAGTATGCTGGCCAACAATTCGATCACGGTGCAGGCTGGATCGGGCTTGTCGGGGGGCGGAACCGTGGCATTGGGCGGCACGGTCACGCTGGCCGCAAATTTGTCGGGCACAACGAATGGAATCGCCTACTTCTCGAATCCGGCGAATGTGATCTCGACGCCGGCCCCCACGAACGGGCAAATCCTGATTGGCTCGGCGGGCAGCGCGCCGGTACTCAGCACACTGACGGCGGGCCAGAACGTCAGCATCACCAACGGCCCAGGGTCGGTCACAATCTCTGCCTCGGGTGGCGGAGGGGGCGGGACGTTGCCATTCTTTGTCACGGGCAACGCGCGTACGGGAGCTTCCCAGGCTGCGGTCCAAAATGTCACTAAACTCTGGGGATTCCTCTTGCCGTACAACGTCACCACTACGGAGATAACTTACGACATAACGATCGCAGACAATACTGCCAATGACTACGACATTGGCATCTTCACTAACGCGGGGGCTCTCGTCGTGGATATTGGGCCCACTCCAGGAACGATGTTCGCACCGTCGCAAGGATTCCGAAGTCTGGCGTGGACTCAAGGTTCCACCAGCCTCGGGGCGGGCCGATACTATCTTGCCTTTACGACGAATTGCTCGAGCATTTGCGCGAAAGTGGCAGCTGCGAATACCAACATAAGCTTCGCTATTAACGCCTCGGCTGGCTCGTCGCAGGGCGGAGCCTTGCCATCCACGATAACGCCATCGGCAGACAGTTGGGGCACGGGAATTCAACCAGCGGTCGTGATCCACTAATCTCTCGCACCCAGGCGGGTTCGAATCTCACTCTCTGGCAGTCATTGGTCGTTCTGGCAGAGGACGCGGACACGGGACACGGGCAACGCCATCGAAACCAAGGCAGCTGCCGGCATCGTGCTCACTACGGCCGTGCTGATCCCGCTGTGTCCTTTTTGTGTCCTTCGCAATTAGATGCCGTTCGATTTCGCCAACTTTTCCAACGCTTTTGAAAACCGTCCATGCGGGTCTTTTGATCGTTAAGTTATTGTGACGGCTACAGTTGTCTATGCTGCAGCCACATCGGGAAACATAACTCTTAATCAGTGGATCCACCAGCACCACCATGCGCAACCCAGCATGGTCAAAAAGGCTGTGGCAGCCTACGAAACAGGGGAAGCGGACAGACATGTCGGCACACGCGGAGTAACCCTGCCAGTGGGCACATCCATCGCGTCCGAGGATACCACTCGGCACTTGGGGGTGTTCGGCAACGAGTTCGCTTTTCAGCGACGGCCGGAAGCTATGCCGCTGTCGCGTTCGCCTGCGTGCCCTTTATCTCGCGCTCGGCCTGAAGCCAATCGTCCAAATCGTGACCGTCAGCCCTTCCGCGCTGCTCGTAAAGTTCGTAGGCGCGTTGCTGAATCTGCTGCTCAATCGGGATCAGGACGATCGGCTCGTCCGACTTCGGTGCGAGTGTTGATGGTTTTTTCTCGATCTCGTCTGGATGGCGTTCTACCCTTTTTCCCAGTTGTTCAGTCTGCCGTTCTAATCTGTCGGCTTTGGTGCGTTTCTTTGCCATACCCACAGCTTGACACAAACCTGATGCCAAAGCGAGGTTCTGCACTGCATCACTACCAGAGACAAGCGTTTCCGGAGCCATACGGGTATCGAGCCGAAACCCACATCGAGATTTCGGCAGGCGTGCCGACAGGCGGGCGGATCAGGCAGGTTACGAAGACGGTCAGCCAAGGCAAACTGCGGGTGAAAAAACGAAAAGCGCCCCAGACTCCGTTTAGAGTCATGGGACGCTCTCGAAACAGCCCTCCCCCGAAAACTGCTCCATCTCAGGCTAATCGCATTCGCGGTCACGAGGAATGGCTCCAACGTGCTACGGGGCGCTGGACGGGCCATCATGATGGACGTTCGGTGTTCATCGGCTGTCCGCCGGATGTAGGGCTTGTCCCCCAGAACCACCCGCTCTGCCGCTCAGATGCCGAGAGCGGCATTTTCGTCGTCCATGGGGCCCGTAACCACTGCACGGACCGAGTCGCTGGTCGCCGCTGCGGTTCGGTGGGCGGAGCGGATCATGCGGAAGATTGATGGTGTGTTTCCGAAGTAGCCCGAAGTTCGCCTTCGGGTACTTCAGTTTTCGCAATAGATCGCCTCGCAATGTTTTCCCTTTACTTCTCCCCCGAAGCAGGTAGAGTACCCGAGCTGTTTACTATTTGTGCAACAGGAGGGAAGAACATGGCAAACAAAAAGACTCGCAAGGTGCGCGTGGCTGCTAAGGCTCGTCCTAAAGCAAAAGCTCAGAAGAACCCAAAGTCGGCTACGACTCAGCCGCTGCCTAAGAGCGTTGTCAGCCAGAATCGCTCAGGAGGACTCCGGCTGTTCAAACTCGCGGGCCGTCCGACCAAGGAACAGTTCCGTCTCGTTTACGGCGAGAAGGGATCTCTCATGACGTGGGGCCAGAGAGCTGCTGCGGGTGTTCCAAGCGGCGCTAGCTGAGAAGGGTGGGAGCCGTCCCTCGAAGGCTGCTGGAAGGAAGAAGGCCGCTCGGCCAGCCCGTACCGCCAAGAAATCGGCGCGGACTCCTGAGGCAACGGCGAATGTCCTCGACCAGATTCCTGCGACTCTGAACACGGGGAACTAAGCCGTGGCTGAGGAGAAGTTCCAGCCCGGTCGGATTGTAGCCACGCCCGGTGCTCTCGCAGCGTTGGAGGCATCGGGTGAGGCTCCGGTCGGTTATCTCGCCCGACACATCGCAGGAGACTGGGGAGATGTGGACGAGCACGACCACGCGAAAACGAACTCAGTCTGATTCACGGGTTTCGGCTGCTCTCGGCTTACACTCTTAACAGCGGAACCAAAATCTGGATCATCACGGAAGCGGACCGTAGTGCGACCACGGTTCTGCTGCCAGAGGAATATTGAGATGACAAGAAACGCGAGCTGGCTACCCAGACCCACGTGATGGCGGACACCCGGCGTCCCCTTTCATTTTTTACCGATTTTCTCCTCGGCCTACACCCTAGAACCCACCCACTCTGCCGCTCAGATGCCAAGAGAGGCACGTTCATCGTCGGCGGGACCCGTAACCACTGCAGGTGGGGTTCGACGGAGAGAGGACGCCGGGAGAAGGTGC
>PKXK01000248.1:0-13547 GCA_003132325.1 Acidobacteriaceae bacterium | reverse complement strand
CTTCCGTGGTTCCATACTTCCACGCGTGTGCGGATCTTCCCGAACTCATAGGTTCCCAAACCGCGCTGGGACGCCATTTTCAAATAGGGCAGAGATGCAACTTCCAAATTCCAGTAGGCCTTCGCCACATAAGCGTCGAGCGCCACCGGATCGGTTCCGGCCACCAGCGTCTTTTTGAGCAGGACGTCGTCAAGGTTGCCTCCAGTGGGGCCGTTCCGGATAAGCACGCGATAGCAATCGATGATGGTAAGAGTCGGACGAATGAAATCAGCAAGGTCCACCAGGCTTTCGTTGATCTTCTGGTGCAACTGATGGCGTGGTCCACCCAGGATGCCGTACCAGTTCTTCATCCCCAGAGTCGTGCCGGTCAGGCTGTGGTGTTTGGCGATCGGGACGTTGATGATCTTGTCGGCATTCAGGAAGGGATCGAAAACCGGCCAGTCCCGCAGAACCTCTCCCTGCAGGTCCACATCTTTGAATCTGGCGGGATCGGGCAGGATCACTTCGGCGCCTTCGCGCCGCGATGCCTCGGCAATGCCCGACCTCTGAAAACACCGGCGCGGGTCGTTACAGCTCACGTCGGTCACGATCACCCGTTTCGCCCCTGCGTTCCAGCACTGCCGGACGATCTCTGCGACGATCTTCGGATTGGTGTTGGCCGCCTGTTCTGGAGTGCGGTCCCAGCCGATGTTCGGCTTCACCAACACGATGTCGGCGCGGGAGACGAAGCGATGGATGCCGCCCAGTTCTTCGAGGGCAGTCCGCACCAGTTGTTCGGGATCATCTCCCTGGATGACCGCCATCTCGGGCAAAGCCGGATCAAGCGCCACCGTGTGACTGCGCCTTGCATTCATTGCCAGCGCGTGCTCGGGCCGTTCGCTGNNGCGGAGCAGTTTGATTAACGCTTCACGGCGGCTGAGTATGGTGCCTTCGGTCGGCGGCATGTTGTTTTGACCTCTTTGCTTTTGCACCACAACTAAATTCTAATCTCGTTCTGGTGGCAGCAGCTATGCAGTCCGTCACGATGCCGTGTGCGAAACAACCGACGTCCGCCGTAAGGGCAGCTTTGACGCTGATTGGATTCAGCGCGGTTATCGGCCAGATCGTTCTCATGCGGGAGCTCATCGTCGTCTTCAACGGCAACGAGATTTCGCTGGGAATCATGTTCGCCACATGGCTCTTCTGGACCGCCGCCGGCAGCAGCCTGAGCAGCCGTTTTGCACTGGGCGGGAACGACGCTCGCCGGGCCGTCGCGGCGCTCGAATGCCTGCTCGGCGTCAGCCTGCTGCCTACGATCTGGGCATTGCGCGCCTCCAGATCTTTCTTTCAGACAGTCCCGGGCGAGCTGGTTGGTCCGCTGCCGATGCTGCTTACATCCCTGGCATGTCTGAGCCTGTTTTGCGTGGTCGCAGGGTCGCTCTTCGTGGTTGCGACCCGGATGTACCAACAAGAGTGCGCCGTCTCTGCTCGCGTCGCTACCAGCTCGGCTTATTTGCTGGAGGCTGCTGGTTCCGCCGTCGGAGGAATCCTGGCCAGCATTGTATTGCTGCGCTTTCTTGAGTCCTTCCAGATCGCGACCGTCGTCGCTCTCCTGAACTTATGTATGGCAGCAGTTTTGTTGTTCCGGATGGGCCGCAAGCAGCTTGGGGCCGTCACTGCGGCAGCGGCGCTTTTCGCGGTCGTTCTCCTTACAATCGTTCTCCTTATATATGTTGCACCGTCGTTGGACAGGTCCGCGCAGGCGCGCCTGTGGCAGG
Source organism: Acidobacteriaceae bacterium (assembly GCA_003132325.1). Lineage (GTDB taxonomy): Bacteria > Acidobacteriota > Terriglobia > Terriglobales > Acidobacteriaceae > Acidiflorens. The sequence continues at coordinate 11,790 of PKXK01000248.1, read as the reverse complement.
GATTCCACTTGGTGGGATCGCGCGACTCGATTTATGGCAACCTGGCGGTCATCGAAACTGGCAACGAAACCGGCAATACGGAAATCGGCAACATCCGCAGCATATATGACAACGGCGTGATCCTTGCCAGCGCGCCGGACGAGAGCGCCGCCGAAGAGGCGGTGCACTACGCGCTGCTGGAGCATCCGGCGCCGAGGCACCTTCTGCTGATCGGCGGCGGCGTGAACGGCAGCATCGCCCAGGCGCTGAAGCATCCCACCGTCGAGCGGATCGACTATGTTGAGCTGGATCCCGCGCTCATCGACATGGCGCGGCAGTTCTTCCCCGCGCAGTCTGCTCCTACTGTCTCGGATCCGCGTGTGCACATCCACTACGAAGACGGCCGACACTATCTCAAGACGGCAGGCGGCACATTCGACGTAATCATTCTCAATGTGCCCGACCCGCAGACCGCGCAGTTGAACCGGTTCTACACGGCCGAGTTCTTTCGTTCCGCTCGCGATCGCCTCGCGTCCGGCGGACTGCTCGCCTTGCAACTGCGCTCGTCGGAGGATTACATCAGCCCCGACCTGGCGGAATTCCTGCGCTGCATTCACCACACTCTGCGGGAAGTCTTCCCTTACGTGGTCGCCGTCCCCGGCGAAACCATCCACTTCTTCGCCGCTACGCGACCCAATATTCTAACGGACAATCCCCAAACGCTGATTAGAAGATTGCAGGAGCGGAATCTGAAGACACAGTATGTTCGCGAATACTTCATCCCATTCCGCATGATGCCCGATCGCATGGAGCAGGTTCGCGAGCAACTGCGGCCGCTGGCCTCGACGCCCGTCAATCGCGATTTCGAGCCGATCGCCTATTACTTCGACGTTGTGCTATGGAGCACGCAGTTCAAGCTGGGCTATTCCCGCTGGTTCCGGGCCGCCGCGCACATCGCGTTCACCAATGTCATCGATGCGGTTCTGGTTATCTTATTGTTTGTGGCGGTTCTTCTGGCGTCTGTGCCCGCTCGCGAGAGACACGCCCGTTCTGCCGCAGTGTGCTGCATGGCTGCGACTGGATTTACGCTGATGGCTCTGCAGATTTTCCTGCTGCTCGCATTCCAGTCCGTCTATGGTTACGTTTACCACCAGCTCGCCATCCTCATCGCGATGGGCATGGCAGGCATTGCCTTCGGGAGTTGGCTGGGCATCCGCCGCATTCGTTCCAGCGGTAGTCCACCCTGCCGCACCATCGCAACTACGCAGTTCCTACTCGCCCTTTCTGGTCCTGCGCTGATATTTGTGGTTAGCCTGCTGTCGAAGATTTCTGGGACGGCGACAACCTGGTTGGCTGCGCAGGCTGTCTTCCCTGCGTTGGCTGCTCTCTGCGGAATCCTGGGCGGCTACCAATTTCCTATCGCGACGGAGATCTACCTTTATGACCATAACGATGCCCGCAGCGGTCGATCCAGCGTGGGCACACTCTATGCCATCGATCTGCTGGGCGGATGCGTGGGCGCGCTTTGGTTGAGCAGTTACCTCATCCCGGTGTTTGGGTTTTGGAAGACCGCATGGCTCAGTGCGGCGGTAAACCTGGCGCCGGCTCTCCTGGCCGCGCGGGTAAGCCTGGAGGCAAAGAGGTCTCGGGCGTAAGCGCCTGCGGCCTGTTCTCGCCGAATACCACCGCTGTAAACATGAAGATGTCCGTGTTCTCATCCTTCCAGCAGCCGGAGCGCATGCCCGCTTTAGCGCAGGTTTCTTCCAGGAACCTCTGTCGATCCCATCTTTCGTCCACCGGCACCTGCGGAAGCAAAATTCCCTCATACGCGCCGTTCTTCATCAGCAAACCGTGCTGGCCAACCTTGATCTGCCGAATGTCCAGCACACGCCGAAGGGGCGACAGTACGGAGACTTCATAATTGATTTGCGGCAACTCGGAGGCGGATACCGGCTGGAATCGGGTATCGCGCAAGGCGGCCAGCGTGGCCGTGTCCCGCACGGTCATGTAGAGAGGTTTCGCCGCGGACGTATAGCCGATGCACCCCCGCAGCTCTCCCGATTTGCGCAGGGTCACGAACGCNNTCCCGCACCGCGTACTCCACCGACTTGCGAGCCAGAGCGAGCAGTTCGTTTTTCTCGTGGCCAGTTAGCGAGAATTGCGGTTCCACGGTTTTTCCGCCTTGAGTTTTCAAAAAGACGTCCGCGCTGTACCCGACCACGCGCGAGTGATCGCCGGTGATGTCGCCTGAATTGGCGTACTTGAGCACCACGGCTTGGTTCGCTCCCATGCGCTCGGCAGCAATCATTGCGGCTACGATGGGTGCGCCGCCACAGGCTTCCCAGATTCGCGCCTCGAAGTTCCGCGACATGCTGAAGTAGTCCCACGCCTGCAGTGCAGTCAGCGTTTTATGGTCGATCTTCATCGCTTCGTCGTAGGGGTGATAGTGCGACAAATCGGAACTGGCCACGATCAGCGTATCTTCATTTTTATCTTTGCCCTGGATTAGCTTCGCCAGAGCCACACCCAGCGCACGGCTGTTTTCGTAGCTCTGGTCTCCCATGACGACGGGCACGAGTTCGAAATCACCCAGCACCCGCTGCAACCACGGCAACTCCACCTCGAGCGCATGCTCAGCGCCTTTCGATGTGGGAACATGTCCCTGGCTGGAAAGTCGGATGGTCGGGCTCATACTAGCCAGCTGTTTTGCAAACGCCTTGTCTACCGGGACCGTCCCCAGTGGCGTGGCGTAAGCGTCGCCCTCATAGACGGAAGTGAAGTCAAACGCTTCGTAGTGCGACGGTGCAATCACGACCACGCGCGAAAATTTGCGCCCTTTCAGCGCCGCGTAAGTGTAGGCAGCGACAGGGCCGGAGAACTGATACCCGGCGTGAGGTGCCACCACAGCCAGGATCGGGTCGTTGATCGGCGGTGGAGACGCATGCGCCAACATGTCATCCATCATCGCCGATAGTGCCTTTGGGTCGGCCGGATAGAAGCCGCCGGCGACAGCCGCTTGTCTCACGTTCTCTTGCTTCGCGTTCTCTTGCCTTGCTTCCTGAGGATCGGCAGCACGGACGTGCCGCAGTGACGCAATCGCCAGGGTCGCGATGAGTAGAGCCACCAGCCAATAGACTTTGGAGCGCATCTTTATGTTCGTATGCGAGATATTCATACGCGAAACCTCCTCTCGCGCTTTCATGCGTGCCAAATACCAGGGATCGGCTGCCCGCAGAACGGGCAACTGCCCTTGCGGATCAGTATCTGCGTCGCTGTCAATCCTACGCGTTCCACCAACATGCGCCGGCACTTCGGGCAGTAGGTATTTTGCGCAGGATGTCCCGGCACATTGCCGATGTAGACGTAGTGCAGCCCCTCGGCGTCGGCAATCGCCTTGGCACGCTCCAGAGTGGGCACCGGCGTTATGGGCAGGTTCTTCAACAGGTATTGCGGATGAAATTGCGTGAAATGTACGGGCACATCCACGCCCAGGTTGGTCTTGATCCAGCGTGCCAGGCCGCGAAATTCAGAATCGCTGTCGTTCAGCGTCGGCACCACGAGGTACACGATCTCGGTCCACTTGTTCATCTTCCGCAAGGTGACCAACGAGTCCAACACCGGCTTCAATTCACCGACGACTACATCTTTGTAGTACGACTCAGAGAACGCTTTCAGATCGATCTTGACCGCGTCCATCTTTCCGTACGCCGTCTTCAGCGCCTCCTCTTGCATGTAGCCATTCGACACGACCACGCTGCGGACGCCGGCTTCGTGCCCGGCATCGGCTGCATCCATCAGGTACTCGCTGAAGACCACCGGTTCGCTGTAGGTGTACGCAATGGTCGGGCAGTCGCGCTGTTTGGCCAGCTCGGCAACCAATTTTGGGGGAGCGTACTCGGCCGGAACCTGCTCTGGACGCACCTGGGAGATGTCCCAGTTCTGGCAAAACTTGCAGTTGACGTTGCAGCCGGCCGTGGCCAGCGAGAAAGCGAGCGTCCCCGGCAGGTAGTGGAACAGCGGCTTCTTCTCAACGGGATCAATGTGCGCCGCGCATACCCGCGAGTGCACCAGCGTGTAGTAGGTTCCTCCGCGGTTCTCGCGCACGCCGCAATAGCCGCGTTCGCGATCTCCCACCGTGCATTCGCGCGGACACAGCTTGCACTTGATCTTCTGGTTGTTTGGAAGTTTCTGGTAAAACTTCGCTTCGACCGTGAATCGCGAATCATCCTGCTTTTGCGGACCAGCCCACGCGGGGGTCGCGACAAAGAGCTGGGCAAACTCCCCGACGCCCAGAGCTGCTCCTGACGCCAGGGCGCACTGCAGGCGCAAGAACGCCCGGCGATCAAGCGCGCGCGAGAATGGGCTCTGCTCACCGCGGACAGCGAGACTCTCGCCTTCTTGCCCATCGAGCTCACGCGCCATGTTGAACCCTCAATCGAGCAGCGGCCTACACCTCGACAACCGCGATTCTCCTGGGATCATTCGTGCCCAGTCGATGTTGTGCATCGGCGGCGGTCGCGATGTAGTGGGGCGCTCTGCTATCGCCTTCCAGCGTCTTCAATCCTCTTTCGGCTCGCTTGCGCTCGATGATTTGCCAGCCGGTGTAGTCGAGCGCAACGGGATCCTGCGAAACCATCAGGGCATTGTTCTTCCAACTGTATTCCGGCTTGTATCCCGGCCCGCCTTCAAAGCAGGCCGTGGTCGCATCGCAGATGGCCAATCGCATCTTCGATCTGATTTCCGGCAGCATGTTCAAGTCTGCGATGTACGGATTGCAGCCGTTGGGGTGGTACTTGTTCGGGTTATGAATGACGCCATACATGTTTTTCAGGGCCATGGTTACGCCGGCGCCGTCATGGTCTTTCAGCACCGGGACATTGATCAGGACGTTGCAGCGTTGCGTCAGAATCTTCGACAACCGGCTGCCAACACTGCCATGCATGACCAATTCTTGTTCGTAATCGACTCGATCGGTGCCAAAGCATTGCACACGGTTTCCGCCCGTCGCCACATGGAATCCAACGTGTTCCATTTCGTCGCTGTCGCGGTCCCAGACCACGATATCGTTCGCTTTGATTCCGGCCTCCTGCAAGCGCTCGCAAATGGCTTCGACGAGCTGAACGTTGCTGGAGAGTCCGCGTCCTCCAAGTGCATTCACTTTCAGTCCCACCGTCTCGCCGGGTCGGGCCAGCTTCTTCCACGTCTCGATCGGATTATCGCGGTCGAAAAGAGCCTGCATGGCGCGATCCAGAAGGCTTAGCATCCGGTGCGAATCCACCGTGCTGCCCGTGCCGCGCAGCGTGGCATCGCGCGCGACTACAACCCTGGATTTCGCGAGCGCCGCTTCTTGTTGTTGCTGTTCTGCTGCTGCGAGCAGTCCCATCCTGTCGCTGGCGCCCAGACCCGCAGCGCCAGTGAGGCACCTCTTCAGAAAATCCCGCCGACTGGTGCTGCGCGCTGTGCTCATAAGGGTTCTCCGGTGAACCCACGACCAGCTCCGAGGATACTCAAACTACCTATACCGCAATCCATGTGACTTTTCAGTGACGAACCGCACGTCTGGCGATCGTCACCTGGCAAGCCGCCGCTCGATACCGCGCCCCAGTTGCAAGAGTGCCTGCTGTGTTTCCGCCGATTCCTCAAAAGCAACGATTCGCACCAGGAAAGCCTCCTTGCGGAAGACCAAGCTCTGGCTGGACAAGCGCGCGGCGTCTCCCAGTTGGATCGGTTTCACATCGACAGCCGGCTCCGATCTGAAGATCGTGTCGGCGCCCTCCGCCTTTCCCATGGTGTAGATGTCCACTGTCGCGTCGATCTTGTTCTGGAACTTGTAGTCGGTCGTAGACACTCTCTGCACCCCAGCCTTCAAGTACCGTTCCGCCTCGCCGTCGATGTACTTCCACAGGTCTGCGGCCTCGAAGGTCCGTATATCTCCCGTCGTCGCCCAGCCCGCCACCTGATTGGACGCAGGGAAAAATGATCCCCCGTTCCCCGATTGACGTTTGCAACCGGCGTCCAGCAGCAGCGCGACACAGAGCATGACCAGCAGCACTCCGCGGGTTTTCATCTCGGCCTCTCCTTGCCATGGTTCAACAGGATCTGGTTGGTTCGCGATCGGCTCTCGCCGACGCTGGTCACGTAAACTGCCGGGCGATCCTGAACCGGGCAAGCGTATTCGCACGCCCCACAGCCCACGCAGAGATGAGGATCAATAAACGGTTGTTTGACTTGCTGCAGATGGCCCTCTGCATCCGCGACTTCGGCTGGCTGCAAATAGATAGCCTTGGGCGATGTCGGGCACCACTCCTCGCAGACAATGCACGGTGTTGCCATAGCCCAAGGCAAACATCGCCCGCGATCTAAGAACGCTGTCCCAAGACTAATGGGCTTGGCGTCGCCGGCGACCCGCGCCTCCCAGCCTTTTTCTTTCGCCGTGATCTCCCAGATTGCGCCGGTAGGACAAACCTGGGAGCACAGGACGCAACTGCTCTCGCAGTAACCAATCCGCGGCACCAGGACTGGCGTCCAGAGACCTTCCAAACCCGCTTCGGTTAACGCGGGCTGTAGCGCGTTGTTGGGGCAGACCTTCATGCACTCGCCGCATCGTATGCAGCGCGACAGAAAGTACTCTTCGTCGAGCGCGCCCGGAGGACGCAACAACCGCTCCTGGTGCTCAACGGCGAATCCGGGCGTGCTGCGCAACAGGGGAACCACGACTGCTCCTGCCGCCAATCCGGTAAGCACCTTGCGTCTCTGCAGGCTCACACCGATGGACTTTTGAGCGGGGAAAAACTTGAACTGCAGGCCGTGTTCCGGACAGTCATCAATACAGTTCAAGCAGAGATGACACTCCGGTTGACGCCACGGAACTCCGCCGATCGGATCATCGCCGCCCTGGCAGCGCAGCAGGCACCGATTGCAGTCCTCGCAGTGCTCCGGGCTCTTGACGAGTCCGAGAATCGACCAGCGCGATACGATGCCGAGCAGCGCGCCCAGTGGGCAAAGCGCCCGACACCAGAAACGGGTCACGTGAAAATTCAGCGCCAGAAAAAATATAAAGATGATGCCGAGCCAAATCCCTTGCCGAAAGTACGGCTGTTTGAAACTGAGCAGCAGCCATCCGAAAATGAAATGCAACCCGCTGCCCACCATCTGCACCGATGCAAATCTGCTGTGTTCCAGCGCGCGCAGCACGGCGTTCAGGGCATAGTTCGTTCCGGGCAAAATGGATAGGCTGAGTGAGCGCACCAGCAACGAGAAAGGATCCAGCCATCCGACGAACCCGGTGCCCAATACGGCGGCGATTAAGGCCGCGACTAAAAGGTAGTATTTCGTGGTCTGCCAGCGCTTGTAGCGGTTCGATTCAATCAGTTGTTTTCCACGTTTGCGCTCCGATTTCAGGCTGCTGAAGAAGTGGTGGATTGAGCCCAGAGGGCAAATCCAGCCACAGAAGAAGCGTCCGAGCAACATCGTCGGAAGCAGAACGACCAGACTCCACAACAGGCCGTGGTACAGGGAGCGGCTGGAGAGCGCATTCGACAACGTCACCAGCGGATCAAACTGGAAAAACAACTGCACCGGATAGGGAAGCCGGATCTCGCTCCCGCCGGCGTGCAGCGATCCGCGGGACTCCGTGCGTAGCAGAAGGAACAAGAACAGGGAGAAGAAAATAATCTGCGAAAGCCAGCGCCACCTTGTCGGCTTAAGTCGCACCTCGTACTCCTTGCATCTCCACGCAGTGGATCGGCGCGGAGCACACTAAACCCTCGGCGCTTTCTGAGCGCCCGACGCTGCACTCTCAATGTTCCGCTATGCGACTTCCGCTTTCTGTGACCAAGATCACTTGTTTTGGCCCGCACGGGCCGAGCTCAATCTGTGCGCTCCCCCTCGTGATGGCATCTACAACAGTCAGAGTAGAGGCGGAGGACTAGGTACGCTGCGTCACAACAGTGATTGACGGGTGTCACTGCGGGCCGACATAGACAGGAGTACGGTCAAAATGGATTTGTTTACTCCGTTGCTGCCGTTTCCAAGTGTGCGGCTGGCTGGCTTGGTGGTGAACCTGAACGTTGCCGGGCGGACACCAGGAGAGGAACAAGCCCATGAGCGATCTGCCCTCCTACGAGCAACTCAACGCGAATTTCGACTGGGCGATCGCCGAGCGCGAGCTAGGCTATCGGCCGGGCGATGTGATCAACATCGGTTGGATGTGCAGCGCCTGGGACTGGCACAGAAGCTGGCGCTGCTCTGGGAAGACTATCAGGGCAACCAGAAGCGCTTCACGTATAACGATCTTCGTGTCTATTCCAACACCATCGCCCATTTCCTAGCCAGCCTCGGAATTCTCCCCGGCGAGCGGGTATGCCTCTTTCTAGACCGCGTACCCGAGCTGTACATCGGATTTCTGGGCATTCTGAAAATGGGCGCGGTGGCCCAGCCACTGTTTTCGGCTTTTGGAGACGAATCTCTTTGTGTGCGGCTCAAAGACGCTGGGACGTCGGCGATCATCACGCAGAAGAAACATCTCCATAAGATCCGCAAGATCCGCGAGCAGCTCCCGAACTTGCGGCACTGCATCGTGGTGGACGCGCCCCAAGCGTCTCTACAGGAAGGCGAGACTGCCTTCACGATGGAACAAGTGCCGCCCGTCGAGCACTTTCTAATCTACCCCACGAAGGCCGAATCTCCCTCGGTTCTGCACTACACCTCTGGTACCACGGGTCAGCCCAAGGGTGCGCAGCACGTCCACTATTCGATCGTCGCGCAGCATCTCACCGCGAAATGGGTCCTCGATTTTCGGCCTGACGACATTTATTGGTGCAATGCCGACCCGGGTTGGGTAACCGGCACGTCCTACGGCATCATCGGCCCCTGGGCGAACGGGATTACACAAGCAGTCTGGACTCCGGTTTCAACGCCGAGAAATGGTACGAGTTCATCGAGAGGTACCGCGTTACTGTCTGGTATTCGGCGCCGACTGCCATCCGCCTGCTGATGAAAGAAGGTGCGGAAATCATCCGCAAGCATGATCTATCGAGCCTGCGCCATCTGGCCAGCGTGGGCGAACCGCTGAACCCCGAGGCCGTGATCTGGTCGAAAGAAGTCTTCGGGAAGCCGTTTCACGACACGTTCTGGCAGACCGAAACTGGCTGCATCGTGATTACGAACTTTCCCGGGATGGAAATCAAACCCGGTTCGATGGGTAAGCCGTTTCCCGGAATCACCGCAACCGTGCTGGATCCGAGGACCTACGAACCGGCCAAGGCAGGTCTGATTGCGCTGCGCCCAGGCTGGCCGTCGCAGATTCGCGGCTATTGGAACAATGCCGCCGGATACCAGGCGAAATTCAAAAATGGATGATACCTGTGTGGCGACCGCGCCTCCATCGACGCGGATGGCTATTTCTGGTTCATGGGGCGCGATGACGACGTCATCAACACCGGCGGGCACCTGGCCGGCCCCTTCGAAGTGGAATCGGCTCTGCTGGGATGCCCCGCGGTCGCCGAGTCTGCCGCCGTCGCGAAACCTGACCCCGTCAACATGGAAGTTGTGAAAGCGTACGTGACCGTAAAGCGAGGTTTTCAACCCTCCGATGACCTTGAACTGGAAATCATGAACCATATTCGCAAGCGGCTGTCGCCGCTGGCCATGCCCCAGGAAATCGAGTTCGTGGACTCGCTGCCCAAGACGCGCAGCGGCAAGATCGTGCGCCGCATTCTGCGCTGCAAGGAATTCCATGAACCCGTGGGGGACCTTTCCACCATCAAGGAACACTAAACCGAGGCCAGCTATGGACGAAATCACCCAAGCAGTTCGCGATTACATCATGCGGGAATACCTGGAAGAAGGAGACGAGCGCACCATCACCGAGACCACGCCCCTGATTTCAGGTGGCATTGTGGATTCGTTTTCCATGGTGTCTCTGCTTCGGTTTCTGGAGAAAAAGTACTCGATTGACATTCCCGACGAATGCGCCACTCCGGATGCTTTCGACACCGTCGAACGCATCGCGGGGCTGGTGCGGCGTTTCCAGAAGGCTGAAGTCATCCAAGGCTAGAGCGTGCCCGCTGCCGGACCTAGTTCGGGACCAAGTTCGGCTTGGGCACCGTACTGAACAAATCTTATTACGCGAGGCGCGTCATGGCATTTGCCGATAAAGTTCGCCACCACTATCAGACCGATCTCGAGGGAATCAAAGCCGCCGGCCTGTTCAAAGAGGAGAGGTATATCCACTCGCCGCAGTCCTCGGAAATTGAGGTNNCATCCCGAGGTCATCGCCGCCGCGCACGCAGGATTGGACGCACGCGGCTACGGCATGTCCTCCGTGCGTTTCATTTGTGGTACGCAGGACATCCACCGCGAGTTGGAGAATCGCCTGACCGCATTCCTCGGCACCGAAGATACCCTGCTGTTCCCCTCTTGCATGGACGCAAATGCCGGATTCTTCGAGGCCTGCCTGAATGAGCAGGACGTGATGATCGCCGACCGCCTCGTCCACGCCTCCATCGTGGATGGAATGCGGCTGTGCAAAGCCATGCAAGACACCTACAAGCATTCCGACATGGGGCATCTGGAGGAAAAGCTGCGGGAGCACCAGGACAAGCGGTCCCGCATGGTGATCACCGACGGCGTGTTCTCGATGGACGGTGACACCGTCAAGCTGGCCGACATCGTAGCGCTGGCGGAGAAGTACAACGCCATGGTGTTCGTGGATGACTCGCACGCTACCGGCTTCATGGGCAAAACCGGACGTGGGACGCACGAGCACTGCGGCGTGTTCGGCAAGGTCGATGTCATCACTACGACGCTGGGGAAAGCGTTGGGCGGTGCGTCCGGAGGATGCGTCAGCGGGCGCCGCGAACTGGTGGAGATGTGCCGGCAGCGAGCATGTCCTTACCTGTTTTCGAATGCCGTGGCGCCGGTGATTGTGGCGGGGGCGCTCAAGGTACTGGATCTGATCAGCGCCTCCACCGATCGTTGCGACAAGCTGGAGTGGAACGCCAGGTACTGGCGCGGCTTGCTCAAAGAGGCTGGTTTCGATCTGAAGGAAGGGGATACCCCGATTGTGCCGGTCATGCTCTACGACGCCAAACTGGCGCAAGACTTTGCTCGCGATCTCTTTGACGAGGGCGTGTACGCAATTGGGTTCTTTTTCCCGGTCGTGCCTAAAGGGCAGGCCCGGATTCGCACGCAACTGTCCGCGGCTCACGATAAACACCATCTGGACGCCGCCATCGAGGGGTTCAAGAGAGTAGGGAAAAAACACGGCATTCTCGTTTTGGGAAGAAAGGAACTCATGGCGAGAGCCGTTGCGCAATCGGCGGATCATGTCTTGCTGAGAGCAGCTGAGCGCCCCTGCCGAGTCCATTGGGCAGTCAGCTCCGTGACGATTTAAGGAGGAAACGGAGGTCACATGCTCTGTGCAGAGCTTGAGGAACTGGAAGCGGAATTCGATGACATTCTTACCGCGCTCGAGAATCCGGACCTGACCGAGCAGGAAAGACGCTCCCTACAGATCGCGTATTCCCGCCTGAGTCGCACAATCAAGGATCACCAGGAGCGTGGTCACGATGGTGGTCCCTGCTTCGAAGAATAGCGCCCCTCATGCGAGTGAAAAGTCCTCGATCACGGGCCAGTAGTCCTGAACAATTGGGGATCAACCTCGTCTCCAGGAAAGAGGAGGAATCGTTCTGGATCGGCATGCCATAAAGCAGGAACACCAGAAATCGCACCATCGAAGCCGAGGGAAACGAGATCTTGTATCTGGAACAGACCCATGGCGAGGTCTGTGATCGGATCGATTGTTTCTTA
>PKXK01000070.1:37670-43175 GCA_003132325.1 Acidobacteriaceae bacterium | reverse complement strand
TCGACTTTTTTATTCATCGCCCGGTCTTCTCCACCGTCTGCGCCCTGCTGATTATTCTCGCCGGCGCGGTTTGTATTCCCACGCTGCCCATCGCACAATTTCCGAACCTCGCGCCTCCGCAAGTCGGCGTCACCGCCGTCTATACCGGAGCCAGCGCCCAAACCGTCGAGTCCGCCGTTACCACGCCCCTCGAGCAGCAGATCAACGGCTCTGAGGGCATGAAGTACATCACCTCTTCCAGCGACAACAACGGCGTCAGTCACATTACCGCGACTTTCGACCTCAACCGCGACCCCGACCTCGCCGCCGTTGACATCGAGAACCGCGTCAACACCGCTCAAGGACGGCTCCCCGCCGCGGTCAAGCAAGTCGGAGTCACCGTCGCCAAGACTTCGCAGAACTTCGTCTTCGTCGCCGGCGTTTACTCGCCCGACGGCCGCTACTCCACGCTCTTCATGAGCAACTACCTCGATGTCTACGTCCGCGACAGCCTGAAGCGCGTTCCCGGCGTGGCCGACGTCCTCATCTTTGGCGAGCGCAAATACTCCATGCGGCTGTGGCTCGATCCCGTGCGCATGGCCAGCCGCGCTCTAACCGCCGACGATGTGGTGAGCGCGCTCGGGGAGCAGAACGTTGAAGTCGCCGCCGGACAAGTCGGTTCCCAGCCCGCGCTGCCCGGCCAGCAGTTTCAGATCAGCGTGCGCGCCGTCGGCCGTCTTTCCGAGCCCACTCAGTTCGACAACATCATCCTGAAAAGCAATGCCGATGGCACTCTCGTCCGCCTGCGCGACGTCGGTCACGCCGAGCTCGGCGCCGAAGACTACAGCTCTAGTCTGGAGTACAACGGGCGCGAATCCGTTGGCTTAGCCGTCGCCCAGCTCTCCACCGCCAACGCGCTCAACGTGGACCGCAGCTGTCTCGCCGAACTCAACCGCCTTTCCAAGCGTTTTCCGCCCGGCATGAAGTATGAGCTCGCCTTCGATACCACCGACGCGGTCAGCGAGTCCATTCGCGACGTGGTCTCCACCCTCGGCCAGGCCATCGTCCTCGTTATTCTTGTCATCTTCGTTTTCCTCGAAGACTGGCGCTCTACGATCATTCCGGCGGTCACGATCCCGGTCTCGCTCATTGGCACGTTCGCTTTCGTGAAGCTGCTCGGCTTCTCCATTAACACGCTGACGCTGTTCGGCATCACGCTCGCTACCGGCCTGGTAGTTGACGACGCCATCGTGGTCATCGAAAACATCGAACGCCATCTGCAGGAAGGCGAATCGGATCCGACGAAAGCCTCGTCCGACGCTATGAAGGAAGTCACCGGCGCCGTCATCGCCACTTCATTAGTGCTGGTTGCCGTCTTCGTGCCTGTCGCCTTTTTCCCCGGCACTACCGGCATTCTGTTCCGCCAGTTCGCGCTGACCATCGCCTTCTCGATCACGATCTCTGCTTTCAACGCGCTGACTCTAACGCCCTCGCTCTCCGCCCTTCTGCTGGGCCGCGAGCACGGCGAAAAGAATTGGTTCTTCCAGCGCGTCGACCGTGTGCTGGCCGCGGTTACCAAGGGCTACGTTCGCGCGCTCCGAACTTTCCTGCGTTTCGAAGCCGTCGCGCTCATCCTGTTTGCCACCGGACTCGGTCTCGCTTACTTCGTTTTTCGGCACGTGCCCCAAGGCTTTGTCCCCAACGAAGATCAGGGATATCTCATCGTCGCCATGCAGGCACCTACCGGAGCTTCTCTCGAATACACCAGGAAAATCGGCCAGCAGGTGACCGACATCACCAAGAGTTTTCCTGAGATCGAAGGCACCTTCTCGGTCGCCGGTTTCAGCTTCGGGGGCAGCGCGCCCAACGCCGGGCTGGCCTTCCTGAGCCTGCGGCCGTACGCGCAGCGCAAAGGGCGCGACCACACCGCCGCCGCCATCATTAATCGACTGCGCGGTCCATTGTTCGGAATCTCCGGCGCCATCGTCATCCCCTTCGAACCACCCGCCGTCCAGGGGCTTGGGCAGTTCGGCGGATTCCAATTCGAACTCCTGGACCAAGGGAATCACACCCTTCAGGATCTCGACAAAGTCACCCACGACCTGACTCGCGCCGGCGGCGAGCGCAAGGAAAAAGACCTCGCCGGATTATTTACCACCTACACCGCCAGCGATCCGCAGTATGTCATCACCATCGATCGCGAAAAGGCCAAGAGCCTGCACATCCCGCTTAGCCAAATTACCGACACCCTCAGCGTCTACATGGGCTCGGCCTACATCAACGATTTCGATTTCAATAACCGTTCCTATCGCGTGTATGTGCAGGCCGACAAACAATTCCGCTCCCACCCGCAGGATATCGGCCAGTACTATGTCCGCTCCGATTCCGGCGCCATGATCCCGCTCGAAAATTTGGTCGTCGTCAGCCAGACCGCCGCGCCGCAAGTCATCAGCCATTACAACCTTTTCCGCTCCACGGAAATCAACGGCTCCGCTGCCCCCGGCTTCAGTTCCGGACAGGCGATCGCCGCCATGCAGCAGCTCTCCGCGAAACTCTTGCCGCAGGGCTACACCTACGAATGGTCGGGAATTTCGCTCGAAGAGCTGGCCTCGGGATCGACCACGCTCATCCTGTTCGGCCTGGGAACGCTGGTCGTCTATCTGACGCTCTCGGCGCAGTATGAAAGCTTCGTGCTTCCCTTCATTATTCTGCTCGCCGTGCCCATGGCGTTGCTGGGCGCACTTTCCGCGCAGTGGATTCGCGGCCAGCAGAACGATGTCTACTGCCAGGTCGGCCTCGTCATGCTCGTCGGCCTGGCCTCCAAGAACGCCATCCTGATCGTGGAGTTCGCCGAGCAACTGCGCGAACGCGGCATGACCATTCTCGACGCGGCCGTTGAAGCCGCTCGCATCCGCCTGCGCCCGATTCTCATGACGTCGTTTGCCTTCATCCTCGGCGTTGTCCCCCTGGTCACCGCCAGCGGCGCGGGAGAGAACGGCCGTCACTCGGTAGGCACCACCGTCTTCGGTGGCATGATCATGAGCACCATCCTCAACTTATTCTTTATCCCCGTGCTCTATCTCTTGATCGAAGGTTTTAGAGAGCGACGCCGCAAACCCAAAACCGTCTGAGCAAGTGTGGGGACGGGCGCCTCGCCCGTCCAAGCCGAGCGCAGCTCGGCAGTTGCCTGTGGTCACGGCAACTCTGGATTCGCGATCGGCGCACGCAACCGTCCACGATTCTCTCCGTCAGCCGCCGACTGCAAGCGGTATCATTCCCCATGCTTTCCGCATCCCGTTTCGCTGCATTCGTTTTCTTCGCAGCTTTTTGTTTCGCAGCCTTGGGCGCCCAAGCCCAGCAGCCCTGGACGTTCGCCGTCTCCGGCGATTCCCGCAACTGCGGTGACGTAGTCATGCCCGCCATCGCCGCCCGCGCGCACCACGATCAAGCTGCCTTCTACTGGCATCTCGGCGACTTCCGCGCCATCTACGACTTCGACCAGGACTACAAACAGCTTTCCACCGCGCCCCCGCTCATCGTCGATTACGAAATGAATGCCTGGGACGACTTCATCCAAAACCAACTCACGCCTTTCGCCGGCACTCCCGTCTATCTTGCCATTGGCAATCACGAACTCATCCCGCCCAAAACGCGCGCCGACTATCTCATCCAATTTGCCGACTGGCTCGACACGCCCGAGTTCCAGCAGCAGCGCCTCCGGGACGATCCGAAAGACCGTCGCCTCCGCACTTACTACCACTGGCAGCGGGGAGGCGTCGACTTCATCACTCTCGACAATGCATCCGCAGAACAGTTCGACAGCGATCAACTCGCCTGGCTGGAGCGCGTGCTCGACGCGGACGCGAAAGATTCCTCCATCGCTACCCTCGTCGTCGGCATGCATGAAGCGCTTCCCGACAGCATCTCCCGGGCCCACAGCATGAGCGACTCGCCGCAAGCCGAAGCCAGCGGACGCCGCGCCTATAGCGATCTGCTCAAGCTTCAGCAAGCCGCTAAGAAGAATGTCTACGTCCTCGCCAGCCACTCCCACTTCTTCATGGACGGCATCTTCAACACCGGCTACTGGCGCGCCAACGGCGGCGTTCTTCCCGGATGGATCATCGGCACTGCCGGGGCTGTCCGCTACGTTCTTCCGCCCAACGCCAGCGATGCCAAAGCCGCAAAAACCAATGTCTACGGATA
Source organism: Acidobacteriaceae bacterium (assembly GCA_003132325.1). Lineage (GTDB taxonomy): Bacteria > Acidobacteriota > Terriglobia > Terriglobales > Acidobacteriaceae > Acidiflorens. The sequence continues at coordinate 38,993 of PKXK01000070.1, read as the reverse complement.
CCTGCTCGCAACCGTGAATTCCGACCGCACCATCGATTTCCGGTTCCATGAATTGGAAGAAAAAGATGTTCCGTCCGACGTCGTCACCCGCTTCTCACAGGATCTTGTTCACCAGTGTTTTATTGCCAATCGCTCGAATTAAGAGTCGAATTTAGATAAGCGGACAGGTACCGGTCTCCGGCACAAGGAAAAGCATCCTCTTGGGTCTTTCCAGCGTCTGTAAGGTGGAAAGAAGTTCACGGGCTCTCACCATGTCGTAAGAAATTTCGCGTGAGGTCAAACAGATGAAGAAATCGCTGCTCGCAGTTCTTGCTCTCCCATTGATTCTCTCCATGACGATTTTCTCGATGGCGGCCCTCGCCAGTGCCGCCGTCCAGGACAACCAACCCGCTGGCGCGCTCAACCAGAAGAGCATCGACCGCATCTACAAGGAAGTCCGTCATGAACTCGTGATGCTTCCCTACTACGGCGTGTTCGACAACCTCGCCTACAAGGTCGACCCGGATGGGACCGTGACCCTGCTCGGCCAGGTCGCGCGTCCCACGCTCAAGTCCGACGCCGAGAACGCAGTCAAGCGCATTGAAGGGGTCGAGAAAGTCGTCAACAACCTCGAGGTCCTCCCCACCTCCGGCAACGACGACCAGATCCGCCGCGCTACCTACCGCGCCATCTACGGCAACAGCGTTCTGAGTCAATACCAGTTGCGTGCCGTTCCGCCCATTCACATCATCGTCAAGAACGGACACGTCACACTCGAAGGCGCAGTCGCTCGCCAGATGGATAAGCAAATCGCCGGCATGCAGGCCAACGGCGTCCACGGCGCATTCTCAGTGACCAACAACTTGGTAGTGGACGAACCAGAGAAGAAAGATGACAAGAAGAAGTAGAAGCACTCGGTGGGGCGCCGGGCGCCCCGTCCGGCGTTTCAGCCGGATTTCCGCTATGCCCCTTGTGGTTAATGGGTTGGACCATGCGGACGCCGTTTCGCTCGGAAGATACTTCGGAAGTGACTTCGGTCACTTGGGTTCCCCCGGAGAACAGGTTGTAATTCCTACAACGAGTTCATGAATTGGCTTGGAAGGGGCGGGGCTTCGGCCGCGCCGCTCTAGGCCTGCGTCTTGATGGCTTTTGCCGCCTGGGGAACCATTCCTCAGCGCCCAAAGCTATTCTTGAACCACGCTCTACGAATGGGGGGGTTAGTGCGTCTTCGATCGAACTCGAAGATTTGGGCAATCGCCGTTGTCTGCCTGGTGATCGCGCAGGCGGTGGCGTCGATGCTCCTCCCAAAATGCTATCGCCTCACCGCCATCACCGACTGGATCA
>PKXK01000070.1:37495-37624 GCA_003132325.1 Acidobacteriaceae bacterium | reverse complement strand
CCCCGCCATGAGTCTGGGGGACGCCTGCATTTTTCTCGCTTGGACCGCCGTGATTATGGGCTTTGCGCTGCGCCCGCACGTGGAGCCGACCCCGCAACATCAGCGCCTGGGAACGTTTGACCTGCTCTT
>PKXK01000070.1:0-37485 GCA_003132325.1 Acidobacteriaceae bacterium | reverse complement strand
GTGCTCGGCTGGCGCCACAGTTCGGGACGATGGCGGCATTTCTACGCCCTGCTCTCGGCCATCGTCGCCTTCGACACCGTCTTGGAATACGTCGTGGATACGATCCCCGCTGCCGTTTCCTTCAGCGGCAGTTGGTACGATGCCGCGACGGCGGCCGGTATCGCCGGCATGACGCTGGCCGCTCTGATGGTGTACCGTCTGGAACCCGTGTCGGAGCGCGAAGATCCCGACAGCGAACGATACTGGTGGTGGGCTTCGCGTCTGGCCGCCCCCTTCACCCTCGTCCTGCCCCTGCTGGCGGCGTGGTCGTTCCTGGATCGCAGTCTCCCAGTCCCGGTGTGGCAATTCCGCGTTTTCCTGTCGCTGGCCGCGGTGGTGGTGTTCGCTTCTGTCGGCATCGTGAAACAGGCCCGCCTGGAAAAGGAACTAGCCAATGCCAATCGTGAGTTGCTCGACGCTTCCCTCACCGACCTGCTAACCGGTGTTCGCAACCGGAGATTCTTCACCAGTTCGATCGAGGCCGACGTGCAGCATGTGTTGCGCTCGTTTGCCGACTATTCATCCGCCGACGTTCGCAATCGCGATCTGGTTTTCTATCTGATCGACATCGATCACTTCAAGAAGGTCAATGACCAGTTCGGCCACAAGATTGGAGATCAGATCCTGGCCGAGGTCGCGCGCCGCATCAACTCTGCCGCCCGCCTTTCCGATGCGGTCATCCGCTGGGGCGGCGAAGAATTTCTACTTTTATCGCGCTATACCGACCGTAAAGAAGCCCACATTCTCGCCAATCGCATTCTCGATTCGGTCGGATCGAAGCCTTATCGCGTGGAAGCCAGCAAAGCGGACCTGCGCGTCACCTGTTCTCTCGGTTGGGCGGTCTTTCCATGGACCGAGAGCGATCCTAAACTCGTGTCTCACGACCAGGTACTCGTGTTAGCCGACTTTGCCCTTTACCAAGCCAAGGGTTCGGGAAGAAATCGGGCTGTGGGTCTGCTGCCCGCGGGCCAAACCGTCCGGGCCGGAACCGTCGCCCCCACCATCTACATCAACGGAATTCCAGCCTCTCCCGTAACCACCCCGGGCCCGTCCCTCGATTCGATCTCCACGCCCGGCCCAACCACACCTTCCGCCAACACCGCCGCTGCCTCCGCCACCTGATTTCCCCACAACACACTCTGTCATCCGGAGCAAACCGGGGTGGAGAAGCCCAGGACCCATGCATTCCTCTTGGAGGCAATAGGGCGTCCGCACTTTACCCGCACGCTCCCGGCACCCGCACCCGAATCGTATGCGGCACGCTCCGCAACTTCTCCAGCAATTCCTCGTTGCAAGCTCGATTGATGTCGTAAATCGCGTATCCCAGCTGCCCACGAGTATCCAGCACTTGCCGGTCGATATTGATCCCGCGATCCGCCAGAATGTCGTTTATCGCGCGCAAGATTCCCGGCACATTGCGGTGGATATGCGTCAGCCGGTGCGATCCCGGCACAGAGTCCCGGTCACCGTTCGTGTCCTGGCTCGGGTCAATGTCCAGATGACAATTCGGCAGGTTCACGCTCAGCAGCGAATTCCCGGTCTTGAAGTAATCGATCATCCGCGCCGAAACAAAGTTCCCAATATTCTCCTGTGCCTCTTCCGTGCTCCCGCCAATATGAGGAGTCAAAATTACATTGGGCAGCCCTTTGAGCGGGCTTGAAAACGCGCCGCCACTCTCCGGTTCCTGCGGAAACACATCGATCGCCGCTCCCGCCAGCTTTCCGCTCTTCAAATGTCGGCCCAAAGCCTCGTGATCCACCACGAACCCGCGGCTAAGATTGATCAGGCAAGCCCCATCCTTCATAAGGCGGAACTGGTCTTCCCCAAACAAATCGCGGTTCTGCGCCCTCCCATCGACATGCAAAGTGATGACGTCTGAAGTCTCCAGCAATTCGCGAAAGCTGACTGGCCGGGCATTCCCGCGAGCCAAAACATGCGCCACATCGTGGAACACCACCCGCATGCCCAACGCCTCGGCGAGTTCCGACAACTGCGACCCAATCTTCCCGTACCCTATAATTCCCAATGTCAGCCCGCGCACCTCATGCGATCCCGCCGACGATTTATTCCATACCCCGCCGTGGAGCCGGGTGCTCGCCTCAAACGTCCGCCGCATCAGCAGGATGATCTCCCCGATCGCCAGCTCCGCCACCGACCGGCTGTTCGAGTGCGGATCGTTAAACACCGCAATCCCCCGATCGCTCGAGGCCGCGCGGTCGATCTTGTCGACGCCAATGCAGAACGCTCCCACCGACACCAGTTCCGGAGCCGCATCCAGAACCGCCGCCGTGATCCGCGTCCTTGACCGGACGCCTAAGATCGAGGTTCCGCGCACCTTCGCAAGCAGTTCGCGTTCGTCCAGCGCCTCCTTGAGCGCTTCCACCTCGAATCCCGCTTCCTCAAACTGAGAAGCCGCCACTCCGCTGATGTTCTCCAGCAATAGAACCTTCAAAGACCCTCCCGGACCAGAAACGTGCTGGTGGAGCGCCGGGCATCCCCGCCCGGCTGGACGGGCGAGACGCCCGTCCCTCCACCGTAGGACTTGTCAAACAGTTACGGCGTTACAGAAGTTGAAGACAACCATGAATTATATAGGTGAGTTCCGTGAGAGGCTTCCTGCGATGGTTTTCCCGATACACTATATTGGGGCCGCCGGCACAACCAGCCCGCCCCGCCTGAATCTTTCAGCCGCATCCCGTCATCTCTAATGCTTTGGAGGAAATGAGAAAATGGCGCATGAACTACCCCCCTTGCCGTACCATTACACGGCGCTCGAACCCACCATCGACGAAAAGACGATGCACCTGCACCACGATATGCATCACGCCGCCTACGTCAAGAACCTGAATGCGGCGCTCGACAAGCATCCCGATCTGCACAACAAAACCGCGGAAGATCTCCTCCGCGACCTGAACGCCATCCCCGAAGACATCCGCGGCGCTGTCCGCAACAATGGCGGAGGCCACGTCAACCACACCATGTTCTGGAACATCATGAAGCCCCACGGCGGCGGCGATCCCATCGGCCCCATCGCCGACGTGATCAAGAAAACCTTTGGCGACTTCAAAACCTTCCAGGAAAAATTCAATGCCGCCGGAGCAGGCCAGTTCGGCAGCGGATGGGTCTGGCTGGCCGGCGACTCCAAGGGCGAAGTGAAGATCCTCAGCACCCCGAACCAGGACAACCCAATTTCCCAAGGTCTCCATCCCATCTTCGGCAACGACGTCTGGGAGCACGCCTACTATCTCAAATACAACAACCGCCGCCCCGAATATTTGCAGGCATGGTGGAACGTAGCGAACTGGGAAGAAATCAACAAACGTTACCAATCGTCAATCAAGAAATAGCTCGTGTGGCGCGGACACTCCTGTCCGCGCCCCCTTGCCTTCCAGCGTAAGATAAGCTGCAGATCGTACGACGTCTCGCTCCGTTGGAGGTCGCCATGCGTATGCTTGCTCTTGCCTTGTTCCTCCTGATTCCATTCTTCTCCTCGGCGCAAGAAACCAAGCCCGCTCCCAAGAGCGGCTACTACCCGGTTCCCGTCAAGGCTGCCCGCGAGCCGAACCCGGTGAAGCCCACGCCCGAATCCATCGCGCAAGGCAAGAATATCTATAGCTACGACTGTGCTTCATGCCACGGCGTCACCGGCGACGCCAAGGCCGAGGTTGCCAAGGATCTGAAAGTCCCCGACCTCACCGATCCGGCGCGGCTCAAAGACCGCACCGACGGCGAACTCTTCTACATCATCAAGACTGGCCACGGCGACATGCCTCCCGAAGGCAATCGCGTCAAGCCCGAGCAACTCTGGGATCTGGTCAACTACATCCGGTCATTAGCCAGAAAGCAGCCACCCCCCGAACCGAAGCCATCCAACTAAAACCCGGGGACAGGGGACAGTCAACTCTCAAAAAAAGCCCTGATCTCCTTCCAATACTTTCGAATCATCAAGTCCGTGCTCAGATGACCACCACGCCGGAACAGCTTCAAGCCAACTCCCGTAACCCGCGCGAATTTCCTAACTGACTGATAAGGAACGTAAGGATCATCCTGCGCATGAAACATCATGATCTTCGAGGCAGTAACGTCACGCGCGTGATAGGAGGGGTTATAAAACTTTCCAGCACGCAGCTTGTTCCAATTCCTGTCTGACAGCCGATACCCGCTGCCAAACGCCGAGCGAATATACGCGGCGTAGCTCGGATTTGAGGTTTCCTTCTTCTCGCGCGGAAGAATGGCCCAATCCACCACGGGACAATTGGCAACCACCTTCTTCACACGCGGATCGAGCGACGACAAGATGGCTGCCGCACCGCCAAAACTCCCCCTGATCACAAAAAGTTCATCCAGCGCGACGCGAAATCGCCGTCCAAATGCAAGCTCCCGAAACTCTTTTGACAGCCCGCCAATCACGTCCAGAATGTCCAAGTGCGGTGATCGGGCCAGAAACTCTCCGCCACTTTCCCACGCTCCGCGATATCGCGGATAAAACACCCAATATCCCTTGGCGGAAAGAAATTCAGCCAACGGCTGTTTGCGCGGAATCGAAGGCATCCCATCGCACAAAATAATCGCCCGTTGCCTCTTCCCAGCTCGAGCCGGAGGCAAGAATTCCGTGACGATGTCGCGCACGAATCGTGTCCTGAACATAAAGTGTCGTTGCCCTTTTGTGATTTGTGATTCTTCGCTTCGCGTCCTCGGCTAAAGTTTACCGGCCAGCGGCCAACTGAGTACTGGCGAACTGTTTCTTTTCTGTGCGCTCCTTGTGCAAATTCCGGCCGCTCCGCGCGGAATCGTCCAACGTAATTTCCTCCCCGCGCCGCAAACCCCGCCACTCGTGCGCCCGCCACGGTTCACCTCGACCGATGCTTGATCCCGATTCATCCCATGCCATTTGCGAACCGAAATTCCACCGTTGCACAATTCTTATGGTATTGACCCGCCCTCTCCGTGCGCGTACATTCGCTCCACTCGAAGCAAGGACGTCGCTTCGAGCAGCGACCGTACCCAGTCAAAGCCAGAAACCAGAAAGCCAGAATCTGCCCAGCCCTGCCGAAGGGTGAAAGAAAGTGCCATGAATCTTGATTGCCAGTGGACCGTCTATCGCACCCGTTTCCTGGTGCGTGCTCGTCAACTCACCCAACCACTCGTTTTTACCGACGCTCTCGGCCGCGAACAATCCGGCCGCCCGGGCGACTACCTCGTCGAGTCCTCGGACGGTATAAAACGCATCACCACCCAAGCCATCTTCGAAGACATCTACGTGCCACTCACAGATACCCACGGAGCCCCAGGCGTTCTAGCCCGGCCCGTAACCCGAGCCTCCCCAGAACAGCGCCCCCGTGCCACCGCCTAAGGGTGCTTTTCTGTAGCGACGGGGCTTGCCCCGTCTCCCCACCCGGGACGTGGCGTCAGCGATCGGCCAACTTTCTCAATTCGGTACCCTTAGCACTCAGGCTACAATATGTTGGGTTTCCCTCTTGACAGACCCCATATACGGGAGTACGTTAAGCATCCCAGAGAACTTTTGGCTGACCTCCTTGAAAGGAGGCTGCGACCGTAAACCACAAGGGCGAGACTCAAAGTCGAGGTGACTTCGCGTCCTCCCCTTTCACGGAAACCATCCCTCCGAAGTGGATGGAAAAGCAGAATGGAACCAAGCGGTGGCTTCCCCTGGTCTGGCTTTGCCAGACTCCCCCCGGGGGAATTCATCGACGGAATCAGAGCGGATTCAGCGCTGCCGTAGCCCGCTCGTGTAAAGATGGGGCCTGCCCCGTCGACTCAGCGCCACTTAGGAGCCCCCGATGGAAAGTTTGATCGAACTCGTTGCTGCCTCTTTTGCCCGCCATGGCATCGAATGCCCAGCCAACGGTTCTCAGTTTGTGTCGAGACGGCCGCGTAGTTCGGCAGTTGCCTCTGAACTCGCAGCAGTCCCGCCGGCTGAGCCACCCCTTGCCACCAAGCTCCCTGAGCACAACTACCGAAAGAGCTCGCAGGGTGATCCCGCTCCATAAGGTTCGTGTCGGGGTATCGCTTCAGCGATACCGCAAGCTTCTTGAAAATAGAATGCCCCGTCAGGGGCCGGGCATCGTCGCCCGATTTCTTCCGCAGTCTTTTTTGGTTGCGCTCATTCTTAAGAATGGATAAGGAACTTAGAACCTGTTATTTCGACCGACTGCTGTTTGCCATCATCTAAACTAGGAGAAGGAAATGCCCGAAGTGAGCGATCAATTAAAGACTCCAACCGCCGCCAGCAACGCAACTAAGAAGAAGGCCCCCGGCCTCACCTTCCGTCGCTTTTTCACCAAGCCCGGCGTCTCTCCCTACTCCGAAGTCGAGTGGGAACTCCGCAACGCTCAGATCACCGACTCCCAGGGAGGCATGATCTTCGAGCAGAAGAATGTCGAAGTCCCCAAAGACTGGTCGATGACCGCGACCAACATTGTCGCCTCAAAATATCTCCACGGCCAGATCGGCACCGATGAGCGCGAAACCGGAGTCCGTCAACTGGTAGCCCGCGTCGCCGAAACCATTCGCGACTGGGGCATGAAAGATGGCTACTTCCGCTCCTCCGAAGACGCCGCCACCTTCCATGACGAGTTAGTCCACCTGCTCATTCGCCAGCACGTGGCCTTCAACTCGCCCGTCTGGTTCAACGTAGGCTGCGAACGCGTCGAGCCGAAATCGGACGCCACCAACTGGCACTGGAACTTCACCACGCAGCAAGTCGAGTTCGGAGCCACCGGATACACGCGCCCGCAATGCTCCGCCTGCTTCATCAACTCGGTGAAGGACTCGCTCGATTCCATCCTCACGTTGGCCAAGACCGAAGGCATGCTCTTCAAGTGGGGATCCGGCACCGGCACCAATCTCTCGCCGCTGCGCTCCTCCACCGAAGTTCTAAGCGGAGGCGGCACCGCCAGCGGTCCGCTCAGCTTCATGAAAGGTTTCGACGCCTTCGCCGGAGTCATTAAGTCTGGAGGCAAAACGCGCCGTGCCGCGAAGATGGTGATCCTGAACATCGACCATCCCGACATAGTCGACTTCATCGAGTGCAAGAGCAAAGAAGAAGCCAAGGCCCACGCCTTAGTAGCCCAGGGATACGACGGATCCCATCCCGACTCCGACGCCTACAGCTCCATCTTCTTCCAGAACGCGAATAACTCCGTCCGAGTAACCGACGACTTTATGGTAGCCGTGATGCGCGACACAGATTTTTCCACCCGCGCGATCGTCGGCGGCCGCGTAGTCAACACCTATAAAGCCAAAGACCTGCTGCAGGAGATTTCCGAGGCCACCTGGCATTGCGGCGATCCCGGCATGCAGTACGATTCCACGGTCAACCGCTGGCACACGTCAAAAAATACAGCCCGCATCAACGCCTCGAATCCTTGCAGCGAATACATGTTCCTCGATGACTCGGCCTGCAATCTAGCCAGCCTGAACCTGCTGAAGTTCGCGCCCAACGGCTCGTTCGACGTGGAAGCCTACCGCCACGCCGTGGACGTGGTAATCACCGCGCAGGAAATTCTGGTAGACAACGCCGGCTACCCCACCGAAATCATAGGCAAGAATTCGCACGACTATCGCCCGCTGGGATTAGGCTATGCCAACTTAGGCGCCTTGTTAATGGCCGCAGGCCTACCCTACGACAGCGATGCCGGCAGAGACTACGCCGCCAGTGTAACCGCAATCATGTGCGGCGAGGCCTATCTCCAGTCGTCAAGAATAGCCGAACAATGCCAACCGTTAGCTCCCATCACCGACACAGTGCAAACACGCCTGGGAGTAACCACCGCCGAGAACATGCCCGGATCCGCTTGTCCCGGCTGGTACATCAATCGCGAGCCATTCTTAGACGTAATAAGAATGCATAGAGCCAGCGTAAACAACATAGGCGCTGCCACAAATAACGTAGCGACGGCCGCCCCCGGCCGTCCAGCCGAGCGAAGCTCGGCAGCCAGCCAGTTGCCAGAGCTGATAGAAGCCTCGAAACAATGCTGGGGCGAAGCCCTTTCCCATGGCGAAAAACATGGCTATCGAAACTCCCAAGTCACGGTGCTCGCTCCGACCGGAACGATAGGCTTCATGATGGACTGCGATACGACGGGCATCGAGCCCGACCTGGCGCTGATCAAGTTCAAGAAACTGGTTGGCGGCGGCATGATCAAGATCGTGAACAACACCGTCCCCAGCGCGCTCTTCAAACTCGGTTACACCCACGAACAAACCGATGCGATCGTGAGCTACATCGACGCCACCGGAACCATCGAGGGCGCGCCGCATGTAAAAGACGACCATCTGGCCGTGTTTGATTGTTCGTTCAAGCCGGCCAAGGGTACGCGTTCCATTCACTACATGGGACACCTGAAGATGATGGCTGCCGCTCAGCCCTTTATTTCGGGAGCGATCTCGAAGACCGTGAACCTGCCGAATGCAGCCACCGTCGACGATATTTCCGAGGCGTTCATTCAGGCCTGGAAGTTAGGCCTGAAGGCGGTAGCGGTCTATCGCGATGGATGCAAGCAGTCGCAGCCGCTTTCGGCTGCGGGAACGAAGACGGCGAACTCCACCAAGGACGACGCGGCGCGAAACGCGGCGGCCATGGCGCTTAGGGAAGACGAAAATCTCGACGCTCCTCCGCGCGCCGTGCGTCACCGTTTGAAAGAAGAGCGCATGTCGGTGACGCACAAGTTCAACATCGGAGGCCACGAAGGCTACATCACCGTCGGTCTCTATCCCAATGGCGAACCGGGCGAGATCTTCATCAAGATGGCGAAGGAAGGCTCGACCGTCTCCGGACTGATGGATAGCTTCGCGCTGGCCGTCTCGGTCGCGCTCCAGCACGGCGTTCCCGCTCGCATGCTCTGCGAAAAGTTCGCACACACGCGCTTTGAGCCCAGCGGTTGGTCGAACAATCCCGATATCGGCTTCGCCAAGTCGGTCGTGGATTACATTTTCCGCTGGATCCAATTGCGCTTCCTCACCGGACAGCAACAGCTCCTGTTCGACAACCTGCGTCCCAAGAACTGGCCCGCTGCCGAAGGCGTTGGCGATCTGAACGGATCGATGGGTTCTGGCCCAACGACCAGCGACGGACGACCAACGACTGGTTCAGGCTCCGGCGCCATTCATGCCGCCGACGCGCTGGCCAGCATGATCGACATGGGAGACGCTCCCAGTTGCCACGTCTGCGGCTCCATCATGGTGCGCAACGGCAGTTGCTACAAGTGCATGAGCTGCGGCAGCACGAGCGGTTGCAGCTAAGCTCGTGTGGGGACGGGCGACTCGCCCGTCCTTATTTCTTATTTCTTAAACGGAGCAAACTGCGAGGTCTCGGCTCGCGGTGGAGACGGGGGTACCCTCCCTCCCTCTTATTGGAATCATAGAGTTACAGGCTAAAACACTCAAAATCCTTGAGTTTAAAGGGTCTATAGTCAAAATATTCCGGAATAAGGACTTAAGTTGTCAAAGAGCGCTGAAAATTGGTTTGGGGCAGTTTCGAGGGGCCGTCTTGGTGGACAGACGCGCCTCGAAACTGCCCCAATCAGAATCTCTATCGTTATAGTTGCGCACTACGGTTCTTAAGTCAATGGATTTCGATCACGAGTGGTTTTGATGAAAAATCTCAGAGGCTCAGTAGCCGGCCAAACAAAATCCCAAGATTGACACGACTGTGGAATCCCAGGTCTCGAAAAGCGCGAGACCCTTCGACAAGCTCAGGGCAGGCTCTGGGTCACCCGGCCGGTTGGGGCTCCGGGATGGCCTTTTGCTTCCTCCCGGCGTTGGACCCCCATTTCGTCCCGATCAAAAAGTCAAGCTTGACAAAAGCGAGGCCACCAGAAGGGATCTTTTTTTGGATGCAGTCCGCGAGGCATGACAAGCGTTATGCTACCAGCGGCATCGCGGCCCCCCCTTCGACCACGCTCAGGGCAGGCTCTTGCAAAAAACGCACGGATGGGGCAACCACCTTTCGTTATGGGAAAAGAAGAACAGAGCATGGAGAAGGCTGGGCCAGGCCCCGGGTTATACTTTCTCGCGAAAGTGGCCCGCCCGCGAACCATGATAAAAGAGGTCAAAATCCCCGCCCCTTCGGCTCCGCTCAGGGCAGGCTCTGTGTCTGCAAAGAACGCAGACACAAGGACGGGGCACCCCTCGGGGTTGTAAGAGATGAAAGGGTGGGCCAGCCCCAACGAATGCGGGGCTAGGCGAGAAGAAAGTCAGTGCTTCAGTTTAACGTGTGTGAGAAACACTTCATGGAGCATTTCATTGGTTTCCGTTTTCGTATTCTGTGTATCGGTCACGGCCTTTTCGACGCAGACGATCTCATGGCACTCAGAGCACTTGCCGAAGAGATGACTGGCGCTATCCATTTCGTACTTTGGTCCAAGCCACCCCACGTCAGTCAATTCTGGTTTTGCCATGTCCTCAGTTTCCCACAGGCCGGACCATATTGCCAGCCATGTGGATTTCAAACTGCACCACTACCGGCCGCAGGCGAACCTAGCTGTTCATCCGCCCTTCTAAGGAAATCCCAAGCTTGACGCGACTGTGGAGTCCCAGGTCTCGAAAAGCGCGAGACCTGGGGCACCCCCGGTTTTTCTCTGTCAACATTTGAGGACAGCGCGGGTTATACTCGCTCCGGAGATGGGGCCCACCCGCCTAACCGGAACCCCTCAGCGTAGGCCCTCGTTCAGCGCCACGGCTTGTAGTTGGTTCATGATCCGCGTGCGCGCCTGCACCATCCGGTGACGATGCCACAGCAGTTGCCGCAGATCGCGTTTCTCCCAGCTCGGTACCCAGATCTGGGGCCGGGGAAACGGCTACACAGCCCGGGCCTTAACCCACGACGCTACAGCTTAGAAACAGTGCTGCTCGAGTCATTCACTACCCAGATGCTGGCCCCGTCAAAGGCGACGCTGCGGGGATTGTTTTGAACGGCAAATGTCCCGAGATTGGTGCCGTCGCTGGCCCTCAACTTGGTCACGTTGGTGCCCCAATAATTGGTCACCCAAACGTTGGCTCCATCAAAGGCTAGGCCACATGGGGTTTTTCCAGTGGCAAATGTCCCCAGAGTAGCGCCGTCGCTGGCCCGCAACTTGGTCACAGTGCTGTCCTGAGAGTTCGCTACCCAAATGTTGGCCCCGTCAAACGTCACGGCATAGGGGCTGTGCCCCACGGCAAAAGTGCCGAGCACAAGGCCGTCGCTGGCCCTCAACTTGGTCACAGTGCCGTCGTTATAGTTCACCACCCAGATGTTGATCCCGTCACAGGCGATGGCCAAGGGATAGCTTCCGACGACGCGTAATAAAAGGTTAAAGCCATTGCTGGGCCGCATCTTGAGGACCGTTTTGTTGGTAAAGTTCGCCACCCAGAGGTTGGCCCCATCGAAGGCCAAGGCTATTGGGTTCTTTATGCGGGAGCTAGTGAATGTCCCCAGATTGGCACCGTCGCTGGCCCGGAGCTTGGTGATGCTGTTGTTACTGAAGTTCGCTACCAAGATGTTGGCCCCGTCAAAGGCCACGCCCCCGACAGTACCTCCACTTCCAACGGCGAACGTCCCCAGGTTGGCGCCGTCGTTGACGCGCAGCTTGGTCACCGTACCGTCGCCCGAATTCACCACCCACATGTTAGCTCCGTCAAAGGCAATACCGCCCCCACCCTTTCCTACGGCAAAGCTGGTCGTCTGGTTAGCGTCGTACCAGTGCAGGATGGCGATTTGGAGCGGGTTCAGGTTCGAGTTGGTCACCCCAATCAGTGGGGCCGAGCCATTTTCCCCCACCGGGCTTTGCTCCTGGGAGTAGGCCAGGACTGAGCCCAAACCCAAGAGTGCAACTAGAGATACCGCTCGCAGCGCCTTATTCCGGCGCAGCCTGATGGAAGTTGCGAAGCTGCAATTTTTCATGTTGTCTCCTTTTCCTTTGTGTTTTCCGGTGATGCGGGTAAATCTTCTGCTTTTCATGCGCACTTCTCCTTTTGATTTTTTGGGTAGCGTCGGCTTCAGCCTGGTGACTGGCGGGAAGTGCCGGGTTCGCTTTGCGGCGAAACTATGCGTCTACTCGGTCGCGGCGTCAATGGCCTGCGTGTGACTTGCGCGTGACATTTTTGTCCCTTGTACAACCAGAGAGTTCTCAGTCACTTAGGTGGAATTCTGGCCCCTCGCTTGGCGAATCCGTGCTACACTTCCGGCACGTTTCTTCCCCATCGCAGGGTCGCCGATGGCGAATTCAACGGAATCCACCCACATCGTCCGCTTTGGCGAGTTCGAACTCGACCTGCGCACCGGCGAACTTCGCAGCCATGGCCACCACATCATTCTTCAGGAAAAGCCTTTCCAGATTTTGACGGCCTTGCTGGAGCGGCCGGGCGAGATGGTCGCGCGGGAAGAGTTGATCAAGCGACTCTGGCCCGCTGGCACTTTTGTCGATTTCGAACTCGGCCTGAACAAAGCCGTCAACCGCCTCCGCGAATCATTGAACGATTCCGCGGAACAACCGCGCTTTATCGAGACTTTTCCCAAGCGCGGATACCGCTTGGTGGCTGTGGTCACTCGCAACGGCGCCGGATCGGCAGAGGTGTCACCGGCTTCCCCGGCGCAACAGAGTAAAAACGCTGCCCTGGCTGTGGGCGTTCTTCGATGGCGATCCGCTGTGGCTGCGGGTTTACTCGCGATCATGGCGATGGTGAGTTATGTTGCGTGGCGCCGGAATTCCAGGGCGCCCGCACCGACCGGCCGGATCATGATGGCGGTGCTGCCATTCCAGAATCTCACCGGCGATCCGGAGCAGGAGTATTTGACGGACGGCCTCACCGAAGAGACCATCGCCCGGCTTGGAGGGCTGCAACCCGAACGACTGGGCATAATCGCGCGAACCTCGGTCATGGGATACAAGCACGGCGACAAGCGACTGGACCAAATCGGCCGTGAACTCGACGTGCAATATGTTCTTGAGGGCAGCGTCCGGCGCGATCGAAACCGGTTGCGCATCACCGCACAGCTCATTCAGGTGAAAGACCAGAGTCACCTTTGGGCGCAAGAATACGACCGCAGCTTGCAAGACATCATCGCATTGCAGGACGATGTGGCGGCTGGAGTCACGCAAGAAATCCAGGCGCGTTGGGCCATCGAAGCACGCGGCCATCCGGTGCGCCATCAGCCCGCAAATGCGGAGGCTTACGATGCCTATCTTAGGGGCCGCTACAGCCTCAACCGTCGAACCGAAGAGGGACTCCATAATGCGCTGGGTTATTTCCATGCGGCGCTCGAGGCCGATCCGGGTTACGCGCTGGCCGATGCAGGCTTGGCAGACTGCTATGTCTTGATGGTGAGCACCTATGACATTTCGCCGGAAGCCACCGTCGTTCAGGCCCGGGCCGCAGCCAACAAGGCGCTGGCGCTCGATCCTGGGTTGGCAGAACCGCACGCCGTGCTGGCGGTGATTGCACAGAACCACGACTGGAACTGGGAGGAATCGGAGCGGGAATTCAAGTTGGCCATGGCCGCCGACCCCGCGAACCCAACCTTGCATCATTGGTACTCGGCGGGCTTGGCAGCCAGGGGGAGATTCGAGGAGAGCGTTCATGAAATCGCAATTGCCCGGCGGTTAGACCCCATGTCACTGCCGATCCGGACGGCGGAAGGGGCGGAATCCTACATGGCACGGCGCTACAACGACGCCTTGGGCGAATTAAGTCGCATTGTGGAAATTGAACCGAACTATGCCAACGCCTATCTTTATCGTGGCCTTACGTACGAGCAGCAAGGGAAGTGGAAAGAAGCAATCGCCGATCTTGAAACGTCCGCAAAGCTGGACGACAGTCTGCGCAGCGCGGCCATGCTAGGAGAAGCATACGCACTGGCGGGAGACAAAACCCGCGCTCGGCAAATTCTGAATGAACTGCAGGTCCGCGCGAAGCGCGAGCATGTCAGCCCCCTGTATCCCGCGATCATTCATACCGGACTTGGAGACAGAGATATGGCTTTCTCTGAGTTAAACGCAGCAGTCGAGGAACGTACCACCGACATCCTGGGAATAAAGGTCGTTGCTTTTTACGATCCGTTGCGCTCTGACCAACGCTTCGCGAGTCTCATTCGTAGAGTCGGCCTGCCGCCTAACTGAGCGCTTTCCGGCATTGAGCCTGAAGAAGAGACCATTCGCTGGAGCGCTGACGGCAAGGATCTGTTTGTAGCGAACTACGATGTTATCCCTGCCAAGGTTTATCAAATCGAAGTCAGCACCGGCCGCCGGCAACTCCTTTACAACCTGGCCCCAAGCGATGCCGCTGGTTTATGGGGAAATATCGACCCAATTCTCCTTACGCCCGACGGCAAGTCCTACGTTTATTCCCCTTACAAGATTCTCTCTGATTTGTATGTCGCCAGTGTAATGAGATAGGTACCGTCATGGCGTGTAGCGAACGACCCTTTCTGACACCTCGGTCATTGCTGATGTAACCGATTACACTAACTGAGAATTGCTGCCCTCCCTCCCCGCTAGCCTAGCACGCGCCCCGGCCCAGGGCCCAACACCAACCCGGTGGTAAGGGGGGCGACAATTTTTCTCGAAGAGTGCTACCCAACCCTATCCTTGACACCCTCGCCAGCGCTCCCTAGAATTCCAATTAGGCGTAGTGGAATCTTAATCTAAGCCACTGCATCTAAAGAATTTAAAGGATGGGTTCCGGTTCCCACTCATCGCAAAGGACGCGATGAGTGGGGCACCCCTCAGGTTGATATGCCAGCAGGGCCAGCGGGTGGACGGGAACGGGAAATCCTGACCGCCATTGTCGAGACATTCATTGCCAGCGGAGAGCCGGTGGGGTCGCGGACGCTTGCGCGCTCCAGCCGCGAAGGGCTGAGTGCGGCTACGATTCGCAATGTGATGGCCGATCTTGCCGATGCTGGATTTCTGGAGCAGCCTCACGCTTCGGCGGGGCGCGTTCCTACGGCGGAGGCTTATCGGTATTACGTTGAGCAGCTTAGTGGCGAGGCGCATCTTTCGCACGAGAACCAGAGCATTATTCAGGACACTTTGACCGGGGTTACGGACGTGGCGGAGTTCATGGAGCGGACTTCGCATGTGCTCTCTTTGATCTCGCATAGCGTTGGCGTTACCGTCGCTACCAGCGGTCTTCGAAATGCAGCCGGGAATGCGCTGGAGCATGTTTATTTTTCTCGCTTGGGCGATCAGAAGGTGCTGGCGGTTGTGGTCACTCGGTCGGGGGTGGTGCGCGATCGCGTGCTGCGGTTGGATATTCAGCAGTCCGATCTTGATTTGGCCGCGCGCTACATCAATGAAAATTTTCGCGGCTGGACAATGGGCGATATGCGGGCCGAGCTGGCTCGTCGGTTGGAACAAGAACGCAGCGAGTATGACCGGCTGATGAAGTCCATTGAGCAGCTCTATCAGCAGGGGGCGCTGGCTTCGACGGACGACACGCAGGCGGTGTTCGTGGAAGGGGCGGCGAACCTGGTTACGAACCTGGTCACGAACCAGGCGACCGGCCAGGAAGATCGGCAGCGGCTGCAGGATATGCTGCGGACGCTGGAGGAAAAGGAAAAGGTTGTGAAGCTGCTCAGCGCTTATCTGGACACGCGGCAGGAGGCGGTGCGGGTGGTGATTGGGCTGGACGAGGCGCTGCCTGCTTCATCGTTGCAGAATTTTGTCTTGATTGGGGCGCCCGCTCGGGTCGGCGGCGAAGTGATGGGGTCGCTGGCCGTGATTGGACCTATGCGGCTGGATTATCAACACACCATGTCGGCGGTGTCGTACATCGCGCGGCTGTTCGACAAACTTTTGAACGAATCGGAGTAATCGGCAGTATGGGTAAGAGAAACGGAAAGACCGACGGGAACGTTGATCTGCGGAACGTTGATCTGCGGAACGCCGATCCGCGGAACGTTGGACTGTCGCAAGAGGATCTGGAGCACGAACTCCCGGCCGCAGAGGGCGGAGAAGAAGCTGCGTCGGCAGCCGTCGGGGCCAAACCGGCCGAGGTCGGCGCGGGATCGGAAACTGAACCGCTTAAGGCCGAGCGCGATGCGCTTCTCGACCGACTGGCCCGTTTGCAGGCGGAATTCGACAATGCCCGCAAGCGCGCGGTGCGCGAACAGCAGGAATTCCGGGAATTTGCCGCGGCCGACGTCATCAGGAACTTTCTGCCGATCCTTGACAGTTTTGAGCGGGCGCTGAAGGCCGGCGGCGGCGACTCCAATGCCAATCCCAATTCCAACGACTTCCGCAACGGCGTTGAGCTGATCTACCGGCAGTTTCAGGATGCGCTGCAGAAAATTGGAGTGCAGCCGATTCTTGCGGTGGGGCAGGCTTTCGATCCGCGGGTTCACGAGGCGGTCGAAATGGTGGATACCACCGAGGTCGCGGATCATCATGTCTTCGATGAACTGCAGCGCGGCTACAAGTACAAGGATCGCCTGTTGCGTCCCGCGATGGTGCGGGTCGCCCGCAATAGCCGCGGATAATACGATCTACAATTTGCTCAGCCGATTTGTTTAATTAGAGTGGGGGAGTTTCTGGCCGCCAATACGAAACGCGATTTTTACGAAGTGCTCGGGGTTGCCCGTGCGGCCACCGACGTTGAGATCAAGAGCGCGTACCGCAAGCTCGCGATGACCTACCATCCCGACCGCAACCCTAATAATCCCGACGCGGAAGAGAAGTTCAAGGAAATCACGGAGGCGTACGCCATCCTCGCCGACAGCGAGAAGCGATCGTTGTATGACCGGTTCGGACACGCCGGCTTGGGCGGCAATACCGGGGGCCCGGCGGGATTCGATCCCGCGATCTTCCAGGATTTCGGCGACATCTTTGGCGATATCTTTGGCTTCGGCGACATGTTCGGACAGGGCGGACGCCGTCGCAGCCGCGCCCAGCGCGGAGCCGATCTTCGCGAAGACTTGCATCTTGAATTCGACGAAGCCGTGTTTGGCGCCGAGAAGCAAGTCAGCGTGCGCCGCCATGAGACCTGCGACTCGTGCCGCGGAAACGGCGCAGCGCCCGGTAAAGCTCCGGTCACCTGCCGGTCGTGCAATGGACGAGGGCAGGTGCGGTATCAGCAAGGGTTCTTCAGCATCGCTCGCACCTGCCCCACCTGCCAGGGCGCGGGCAGCGTGATCACCGATCCCTGCCCGAAGTGCAAAGGCGAAGGCCGCTTGCTGCGCGAGCGCGTGGTGGAAGCCAAGGTACCCGCGGGAGTGGAGGACGGCACGCGAATTCGTTTCAGCGGACTCGGCGAAGCGGGCGCGTTCGGCGGGCCGGCGGGCGATTTGTATGTTGTGCTGCACGTCAAGGAACATGCTTTCTTTGAGCGTGAGGGCAACGACCTGCACTGCGTGGTGCCGATCTCGTTCCCCCAAGCTGCTTTGGGCACTGAGATCGTGGTTCCCACGCTGGAGGGAGAACACAGGCTGAAGGTTCCCGAAGGCACACAGTCGGGAACGTCGTTTCGCATCCGGAACAAAGGCGTGCCGGTTCTCAATGGGCGCGGCAAAGGCGATCTTTATGTCGAGGTGCGAATCCAGACACCCGGAAAGCTGAATAAGCGCCAGCGTGAATTGTTGAGCGAACTGGGGGAAATATTTCCGGTGGAGAACAAGCCGCAGCACCGGTCGCTGTTGGGACGGGTGAAGGATATGTTTGCGTAGGGACAGCCGCCCTCGGCTGTCCAGCGGGCGCAGCCCCGCCAAGTGTTAGTTGCAACGAAGGGCGAAACCCCGGCGAGCTACGCTCGCCCGGACAGCCGAGGGCGGCTGTCCCTACGTAACCAATCCATGACGCGCCGCCGCTGGATCGCCGACGAGGTTAGCGGAACAACCGCCGCTTTGGTGGGCGAGCACGCTGCTCACCTTGCCCGCGTGCTTCGTGCTGAAGTCGGGCAGGAGTTCGACATTGCAACCGGGGATGAGGTTCGGCGCGGGACGATCACGTTTATCTCGAACGACCGTGTCGATTTCGCGCTCGACACGAAGCCGCTCCATCGGCTGAGGTCCAAGCCGGCGGGCGCTCCGAAGATTACGCTGGCGCTTGCCATTTTCAAGTTTGACCGCATGGAGTGGGCGATCGAGAAGTGCACGGAGATCGGGGTCGCTCGCATCATTCCGGTCATCGCTCGCCGGACGGATGTTCATCTCGCCACCGCCGCCGTGAAGCGCCACGAACGGTGGCAGCGGATCGTTCGTCAGGCGGCCGAACAGTCGCGACGGTTGGCGCCGCCGGAGATTGCGGCTCCGGTCAAGTTGAAAGAGCTTGACGGTGCTCTGCCTGAGGACCTGCTGACCCGCGTCGTTCTTGCGGAATCCGAAGAGGAGACTCGGCTGGGAGCAGTCTTGCGATCCAGACCAACCGAGGTGGTCCTTGCCATTGGCCCCGAAGGCGGATGGGCCGACGGGGAACTAGGCTGGTTTTACGAATCGGGATGGGTAGCGGCGTCGCTCGGCGAGACGATACTGCGAGCGGAAACCGCGGCGATTGTCGCCACGGCAATTGCTCTTGAAGCGCTGCGGTGATTCCCGAATCGGCTGACCGCCAGCCCCAAAAGGGGCATCGGATTTCGAAGAATTGCGGCATCGCTAAAGCGATGCCCTGATACGAAGCCGGACGACGAAGCCGGACGACGAAGCCGGACGACGGGCGCCGGACGACGAAGCCGGGTTTTTCGCCAGCTTGCGCACAGCCTTCCACAACCACCTCTGATATTCTCCGGCTAGAGATCTCAAGTGGCGTCCA
The DNA here is from genome assembly GCA_003132325.1 of Acidobacteriaceae bacterium. Taxonomy (GTDB): domain Bacteria; phylum Acidobacteriota; class Terriglobia; order Terriglobales; family Acidobacteriaceae; genus Acidiflorens. The sequence goes on along the minus strand of PKXK01000070.1, from coordinate 18,706 downwards.
CTGTTTTACCTGCGACGAAGATCATTCCCGATGAGCGGCAGCGGCAAGCCATCGAACATCTGGATGGCCCGATGCTGGTGATCGCCGGCGCTGGCACCGGGAAGACTACCGTGCTCACGCAGCGCGTGGCCAATCTGATTCGCGAAGGCCACGCCCGCCCTGACGAAATTCTTGCCCTCACCTATACCGATAATTCGGCCGCGGAGATGCTGGCGCGCGTGCAGGGAGAATTGAAGGGCACCGCCATCGACGGCTTGCAGGCCTGCACGTTCCACGCCTGGTGTTACGGATTGCTGCAGCGTCGCGGCGCTGGTTTTGGCGTGCTCGACGATAAAGATCTGCGGGTGTTTTTGCGCCGGCGTATTCGCGATCTGCGCCTGAAGCACTTTGTGCGCGCCGCCAACGTCGGACAGTTCCTCGACAGCCTGCTCGATTTCATGCGCCGTTGCCAGGACGAACTGGTCGGTCCCGAAGAATATGCGCGCTATGTCGAGCGTCTTGAGCGCGGCGAGATCCCTTTGCCTCGCGTTGCCAAGTCGAAAAATCAGGCGGATTTGGAAGAACGCGAGATTCTCGAACGCTGCCAGGAAATCGCTCGCGTTTTCGCTACCGTGGAAAATATGCTTCGGGAGAAAAACCTGGGCACCTTCGGTCACATGATCGCCAAGGCCCATCGGTTGCTGAAGGACGATCCCACGTTGCTCGAGGAAGAACGGCTCCGTACGCGCTTCGTGCTGGTCGATGAATTTCAGGACGCGAATTTTGCCCAGGTTGAAATTCTCTCGCTACTTGCCAGTTCGGCGGCGAACGTTTTTGCGGTGGGCGATCCGGATCAGGCGATCTATCAGTTTCGCGGCGCGTCGAGCGAGGCGTTCACGCTGTTCGCGAGGAATTTTCCCTCGGCGCGAGTCGTTGTGCTGGGGAAGAATCGGCGTTCGCTCTTGCCGATTCTGCGATGCGCTTTTGGCATGGTGAACGACAATCCTCCGGTATTCGGGCAAGCGCTCTCGCACAAGGAGATCTCAATTTCCTACCAACGGACTCCTCTGGAATCGCTGCGCGACGAGGAGGCGAAGCAGCGAGGCGAGACCGCGGCCGCGCCGCCGGTCGAGATTGTTACTTGGAGAGATAAAGAAGTGGAGGCCGCCGACCTGGCTCGGCGCATCCAGAAGAAGCGTAAGGATAAGGATAAAGACCAGCGCTGTGCGTGGAGCGATTTTGCCGTGCTGTATCGCCAGCACCGCCATCGCGATGAACTGGTTCATGAACTTGCCGAGCGGGGCATTCCATTCTCCATCGAAGGACTGGACGTGCTCGACACGGCCGAGGTCCGCGACGTGGTGGCTTGCCTGACCGCGGCGGTGTCTCCGAATGATGCTGCCAGCCTGTTTCGCGTGGCGGCGCTGCCCCAGTTCGGCATCGACCCAGTGGAATTGCGGGCGGCGATGAGGGCCGTGCGGCGTCAGGAACTCGATCTGCGCACGGTGCTGGGACGATTGCCGAAGGGCGCGGCGGTGCTGGAAAGTGTCGAGAAGGTGCACGGGGAAGTGAGGAAGGACGGAGTTCGCGCGGACGATGCGGTGAAGCTTGTGATCCGCCATTTTGGGCTGGAGCGGTCGGCGCTGGCCGGTGCGTTTCTGAAGTTTGTGGAAGCGTGGCACAAGAAAGCCATCGCCGAAACTGGGAGCCCTTCCGAATTTCTCGAGTACCTCGATTATTTTGTACAGGCGAAAGGCACGATCGCGCTGCCGCGCAGTGCGGACGACGCGGTGCAGCTTTTGACCGCGCATGCCGCCAAGGGGCTTGAGTTCCGTCACGTCGCCATCTTTCGCGGTTCTTCAGCCTGGTTCCCAATGGCCTACCGGGAGCCGCTGGTTGCGTTTCCGGCGGAGCTGCGCTGGTCGAACGCTTCTTCTTTCGACACGCCTTCTGACACACGCGCGCGCGACGACAAAACGCTGCACGAAGAAGAAGAGCGGCGCCTTTTCTACGTGGCCATGACGCGCGCCAAGGACACGCTGGCGATTTATGCGCACCAGGGGAGGGGCAAGAAAGATCCGAAGCCCACGCAATTTTTGCGCGAGTTCATGGTTCATCCTGCTTACCGGAAGTTCTGGTTCACGCGTTCAGCGGCGGCCGTGCAGGATACCTTGTTTGCGGAAGAAGAACAGAGAATCGCCTTGCAGCAATCGAACGTAGCTGGGTGGCTGCTCATGGAGCCTTCGGCGAACTTTGTTACCGGACTGAGCGCGTCGGCGATTGAGATCTATGAAGAGTGTCCGCTGCGCTTCAAGCTCGAGCGAGAGTGGAACCTGCCCCGCGACGTCTCCGCCTCACTGCACTACGGAGCGGCCATGCACGGAGTGTTGCGTACCTTCTACGACGCGCTGCGCTATCAACGGGAAATCGGCGACGACGATTTGCTTGAACAGTTCCGGTCGGCCTTGGCTTCGGCGGGCATTGCCGACCGCTATCAGTATGAGTTGTACCTGCGGCAGGGTATGGAGCAGTTGCGGCAGTTCTTCGACGGCGCGCGCAATGCTCCGCTGCCCGAGGTGCTGGAGACCGAGCGCAGATTTGAACTGCAAGTGGGATCGGCGAAGTTGGCTGGACGCGTGGATCGTATCGACCGCACGGGGGCGGAGACGGTTGCCATCGTGGACTACAAGACGGGCAAGCCGAAGTCACAGGAGGATGCCGATGAGAGCCTGCAACTTTCGTTGTATGCGCTGGCGGCGAGGGAGGCGTTTGGAAAGCGCGCCGACCGCTTGATCTTTTATAACCTCGAAAACAATACGGCGGTTTGCACCACGCGGAATGACGGCGAGTTGGAAGCGGCGAAATTGCGGGTGCGGAAAGTGGCGGAGGGAATCGCGCAGGGAGAGTTTTCGCCGAATCCCCAGTATCATTGCGCGTTTTGTCCCTATCGCAATCTTTGTCCGGCGACGGAGAAAGTGGTTGCGGGTCCGCAGAAGAAATCGGCGTCGCGCGTGAACTAGAAGCGATCTCGTAATGCACTCAGGGGATAGACTGCCGGGACCCTCAGGGGCTAAAGCCCCCGTCTTTATTGGCTTTTGACGGCACGGCTGAAGCCGTGCCTTGCCAAAAACCTAAAAACCGCGGTTGATCGGCAGTCTGAGACGGGGCAAGCCCCGTCTCTACGGTTAGTGCGTCTTCCCGGCAGAAAAGCGCCGCAAAAAACTTAGGGGACGCTCATCGCGTCCCCTTGGTCGTTGCCTGTTGCGGGTTGCCTAGTGCTTCTTGGCTTTCTTCTTTGCTTTCTTTTTGGTTGCCATGGATCTATTCTCCCTTTCCATTCTTCATGGAATTTCGCAACGGTATTTTGTTGCAACTGTTTGAATGTATAGAGTCAACGCAGAACGAAGTCAAGAGAAAAATGATCGAAACGGGCGCATCGAACGATGCACCAAAGTCACTCCGCAATGTCTCCCCTGAAGAAAAAGTTTGCGCGACGAGAATTCGACCCCTTATCGAAGCCGGAAATCGACAAACGCATGGGCATCTCAATATAGACTTACGCCACAAGGTAAACTGAAGCTTCATAACTTGGCATTCATGGACGCGACCGACCAACTCGGGTTCCAGTTTCGTCCTGCGGAGCGGCGCGTGTGGACGGTGCGGGCGCTGGTCTCGGCGGTTCGCTCGCACATCGAGCGCGAGTATTCGGATTGCTGGGTGGAAGGGGAAATTTCGAACCTACGTAATCCCGATTCCGGCCACCTGTATTTCACCCTGAAGGAAGAGAGTGCGCAGATTCGCGTGGTGATGTTTCGATCTTCCGCGAAGCTGCTGCGGTTTCGGCCGGAGAACGGATTGCACGTTACGGTTCGCGGGCGCATCACCGTGTATGAAGAGCGCGGGGAGCTGCAAATCTCCGCTGAATTCATGGAGCCTAAGGGCGCGGGCGCTCTGCAGTTGGCGTTCGAACAATTGAAGGCACGATTGCAGGCGGAGGGACTGTTCGAAGCCGCGCGAAAGAAGGCGATTCCGCCGTTGCCGCAACGAATTGGCATTATTACTTCGCCGCAGGGGGCGGCGCTGCGCGACATCCTGAACGTTCTGGCGCGGCGGCATCACTCGGCGAATGTGCTGATCTATCCGGCGCAGGTGCAGGGAGACTCGGCGGCGGGCGAAGTGATGGCCGGGCTGCGGTACTTTCATTCGCACTTTCATTCGGAACCGCGGCATCCGGACTTGCGGGGCAGTCGCACAGTCGAAGTCATTATTATTGCTCGCGGCGGAGGCTCGGCCGAAGACTTGGCCTGCTTCAATCACGAGGGCCTGGCTCGGGCGGTCGCGGAATCAAAGATCCCGGTGATTTCGGCGATTGGGCACGAGACGGATTTCACGATCGTGGATTTTGTCGCCGATCTGCGGGCGCCTACGCCTTCAGCGGCGGCGGAATTGGTGATCCGATCGCGGCAGGAAATTGAAGCGCAGGCCGAAGACTTGTACCGGCGATTGGAGCATGCGGTGCGTTACCGGTTGCTGATGGCGCGTCAGTACCTGACCGAGCGGGCACAGCACGGAGCGTTTGCGCGCATGATGGACGGCATCCACCGGCGACAGCAGAAGCTGGATGAACAGCGCTTCCGGTTGGAAAAGGCGGAACGGCAGCTTTTGGAGCGATGCCGTCGGCGTTCGGAGAATGTTTCCTCGGCGGTCCGCCATTATGACGCGCGACGCCGTCTGGCGGCTGTCCGGCAAGGGCTGGAGGCGCAAGTTGCGAACCTGGCTGCCGCTATACGCAGGCGTTTGCTGGAGAGCGGCGGGGCGCTGGATCGCCGCGCTGCGAGCCTGGAGGCGCTTTCGCCGGTGGCAATTCTGAATCGGGGGTACGCGCTGGTGTTCGACGCGAAAGGCCGGCTGGTGAAAGATGCGGCGCGACTCGAAGCTGGGGATGAGTTGTCGGCGCGCCTGGCTCGGGGACGAGTCCGCGCCCGCGTGACGGCCAGCGAACCGGGTGAACCGGAACCCGGCGATCTGCATTAGGTGCGTGCATTAGAATGAAGGCCAATTCAACTTTCGACTCAACGTTTGAGTCGATAGTCGACATGAGGGTGGCGTGACGCCGTCGCTGATCTGGTCGCACATCTCGGTCATTTCGATTCTGGACGTGGTGCTGGTCGCGATCCTGATCTACCAGTTTCTGTCGCTGGTGCGGGGGACGCGGGCGGCGCCGATGCTGGTTGGAGTGGCGACGCTGGGGCTGGCCTTTTATTTCGCGCGGCTGGGAGAACTGCGGACGCTGAACTGGCTGCTGAGCACGCTGCTGCCGTTTGTTGTTTTTGCGCTGATCGTCGTGTTCCAGTCGGAGATCCGGCACGCACTGGCCAACCTTGGGAGCCGCGTTTCACTGATGCGGGCTTCGAGTTCGGTGGCCGACGTTTACGACGACATTGTTTTGGCGGCCAATCTTTTTTCGCAAAATCAGACGGGCGCGCTGATCGTGATCGAGCGCGAGATTGGGCTGCGCACCTATATCGAAAGCGGCGTGGCGCTCGACGCCAGGCTGTCGTACGACCTGCTGGCCACGGTGTTTCGACCGAGCGCTCCCTTGCATGACGGCGCGGTGATTGTGCAGCGGGATCGCGTCGCGGCTGCCGCTTGCTTTCTGCCGCTGTCGATGAACCCCGTGCTATCCACCCAACTGGGCACACGGCATCGCGCCGGGATCGGGATCACGGAAGAAACCGACGCGGTCGCCGTCATCATTTCGGAAGAGACGGGCACAATCAGCATGGCGGTGGCCGGGAGCATCGAGCGCGATTTGACGGTCGAGCGTCTGCGGGAGCGATTGAGCCACCTGCTGCGCCGTTACGCGCCCGCGCCGTCGCTGCCCAGTCCGGTGGAGGAGAGCTTAGCCGACGAGGAGCCTGCCAGTTCGCAACTTTCGTCGAAACTCTCGCGCCGGCAAGATGCAGGAAGGGACGACTGACGATGCCGGGCTTTGTGCAGCGCAGCTTTTTCCAGCGTATTTTCGTTCACAATATCGGGCTCAAGGTCGTTTCCCTGTTACTCGCCATCGGCCTGTGGACGGTGGTGGCGCGCGATCCCATCGCCGAAGTCGAGATGAAAGTTGCGATCGAGTTCCGTAATCTTCCCGACAATCTGGAGATCGATTCCGCCAGCTTCACCGAAGCGCAGATCCGGGTACGAGGGCCGGAGCGTGTAATTCATCGCCTGGGGGTTGCGGATGTGCGGACTGAGATTGACCTGGCCGGCGTGCGGCCTGGGGAACGGACTTTCGATTTGACCGGCCGGCAAATTCATGTGCCGCAGGATGTGCAAGTGGTGCAGATTATACCGGGTCAATTTCACCTCTCCTTCGACAATCGTGCGACCCGCGTGGTCGAGGTTCGGCCGCGTGTGACGGGGAGTTTTGCGAGCGGCATGCGAGTGGCGCGGGTGATTGCCGAGCCGGCGAATATCCAGATTATCGGACCTCGGCGCCGGGTCGATGCGGTGGAGGCCGCCATCACCGATCCGGTGGATGTCAGCGGAGTGATGACGCGGGCTTCTTTTGTGACGCAGGCCTATGTCCCCGATCCTCTGATCCAAGTTGTGCACCCCACCCCGATTCGCGTGACCGTTATTATGGAAGGCGCGGGAGACGAGAAAAAGTAGGGCGGTCGGTGGTCGGTGGTCGATAGTCGTTTGCAAGTCTCAGATGGACGACGCCCCGAACGACCAACGACTAGCGACTAGCGACTACCAACCGATTCATGACGCAAACCAGACAACTCTTCGGTACTGACGGGATTCGCGGCGTAGCGGGGGAGTTTCCGCTGACGCGTGACAATGTTTATTGGATGGGGCGGGCTCTGGGACACGATCTGGCGCGGGTGAATTCCCAGGCGCGGGTGGTGATTGGGCAGGACACGCGCGTCTCCAGCCGATGGATCGCCGACCGATTTCTGCTAGGGCTGGCGTCGGTGGGCGTGGAGACGCGCAGCGCGGGCGTGATTACCACCCCGGGCGTCGCGTTTCTGGCGCGCTCGCAAGGGTTCGATGCGGGGGTGGTAATTTCGGCTTCGCATAATCCGTGGACCGACAACGGGATCAAGATTTTTTCCGGCGATGGTTACAAGCTGCCAGACGCACACGAACTGGCGATTGAAAAAGAAATCTTCGCATTGCTGCGGGATTCGGACGCAGTTCCGCCGGACGCTGCTCCCGAAATTTCGAGCCTTCCCGGCGAGGAAGGCTTGCGGCAGTCGTACGTTCACTGGCTCGCCAGCAGTGTTTCGACCGACTTGACCCGCTTGCGTGTGGCGGTCGATTGCGCCAATGGGGCGGCGGCGGAGGAGGCTCCGGAGTTATTCGGTTCGCTGAAGGTCAACACCACCTACCTGCACTCCGCGCCCGATGGACAGAACATCAACGAGAATTGCGGCGCGCTGCATCCGGAGATGCTGGCGCGCTTTGTCAGCGAGAGCGCGGGCAGGCAGGAAGGTTTCGATATTGGCGTGACCTTTGATGGCGATGCGGACCGCGCGCTGTTTTGCGATGCCGAGGGGCGAGTGGTAAACGGAGATGCCGTTCTGCTCGTGGCGGCGCGCGAAATGCAGTCGCGCGGCGCGCTGGCGAAAGCTACCGTGGTGGCGACGACGATGTCGAATATGGGATTAGAGTTGGCGCTCAAGCGCTCCGGCATTCAGATGCTGCGTGCCAATGTCGGCGATAAGTACGTGCTCGAAGAAATGCAGCGCGTGGGAGCTACGCTCGGCGGCGAACAGTCGGGACACATTCTGTTTCGCGATGGGGAAGCAACTACCGGCGACGGACTTTTGACTGCGCTCCGGGTAATGGAGATCATGGTTCGTACGGGCAAGCCGCTGGCCGAACTGGTGAGCGATCTAAAAGTATTTCCGCAGACGATTCGGAATGTGCGAGTGCGGAATAAAACTCCCTTTGCGCAGATTCCGGCGGTGCAAGCGGCGATTGCAACGGCGGAGCGGGAACTCGACGGCAATGGCCGGGTGGTCGTACGTTATTCCGGCACCGAGGCGCTGGCGCGGGTGATGATTGAGGCGGAGTCGAAAGAGCAGATCGACCGGATCGCGGAGGCGATTGTCGGGGCGATTCGGTCGGAGCTGGGCGCGTAGCGCAATTGACACTGGCAAGCTGCGCTCGCTTGGATTTAGGTATCTGTCGGGTTCACTGTTTCCCCGCGCCGGCGCGGAGATCAGCGACGTTGCACAAAGGACCCTTTGTGTGAGAAGCGAAGCATGAAAAAACTCTCCGCGCTTTAGCGGTCCTCGGCGCGGGCAGAGAAGGAATGGCTTCTATTCTGGTATCTCGACTTCAGCAAAGCTGCCGGGTGTTGCTGCGTTGACCGCTGCGACAATCTGCGCCACATGCGGCTTGATGAGGCTCCAACGTCCTTTTCCTAATACGACAACGGCTAGTTTGCGGCCCGCAAGGTTCTGCTGGTAGCGGAGATTCTTGTCCGTCGTCACCAACACTTCAAACCCTGCGGCCTCGGCCACGGTCAGCAAGTCGCCGTTTTCCAATTGTTCCCACCCACGGGCGCGGGCTTCCGTGACCGCATGGTGGCCGATTCAAATAGTGGGCAAGAGTGCGCGGGGTGCCGTTGTCGAACAAAATAAGCATTTCGGGTGGGGGACTGGGGCTTCTGCACTATGCGCCGCAAATTCAAGAACAGCCTGAACCTGCTCCCGCGTCACGCCGAATTCTTCCACCAGTTTGTCGACATTCATGTCCTGAAGGTTCTCGAATACTGTCGAAATTGGGGTCCGTGTTCCTCGGAATACCCATGCGCCGCTACGCTTACCGGGGATGCTTTCCACGGCGGGGCATTGTGACCAATCGAGAGTCGCCATGTTTTCACCCTCCTTCCATCATAGTCTTTTATCACGGTTCGGCGCTTTCATGAAGTGTCCAGTCACTGGTGCGGCAATGCGGCACAAAGGACCCGTTTTGCAACTTTCTATTTCACTTCCGGAAGTACGTCCCTTTGTACGTGCTGGTTATCTTGTGTCCTGGGGCGAGTAAGTCGAGAATGAGAATCGGTTCACAGTTACTCCACTTAGATGAAACTCATGAGAATTCTTATTGTGGAAGACGATACGGCGCTTTCCAGCTTTCTCCGGAAGGGACTGGAAGCCGAACAGCATGTGGTGGACGTTGCCAATGACGGGAACCATGGCCGTTCGATGGCGATGGAGGTTGACTACGACCTGGTGGTTCTTGACCTGAACCTGCCGGGGGTTGACGGGTTGTCGATTCTGAAAAGTTTGCGGCAGCGCAAGGCGAACCTGCCGGTAATGATTCTCACTGCGCGCAGCCGGGTCGAAGACCGCGTGCAGTGCCTGGATTCGGGAGCGGACGACTATCTGGTGAAGCCGTTTTCGTATCTCGAATTGTCGGCGCGGGCGCGGGCGTTGTTGCGGCGCAGCCATCTGCCATCGGAATCGGTACTTACGGTGCGCGATCTTTGCCTGGATCGCGTGGAACGCAAAGTGGAGCGCGCCGGCCGGCACATTGAATTGACGACCAAGGAATTCGCGCTACTTGAGTACCTGATGCGCAACGCCGGGCGCCGTCTGACACGGGCAATGATCATCGAACACGTCTGGAACCTGACCTTCGACTCCACCACGAACGTGGTGGATGTGTACATCAACTATCTGCGCCGCAAGGTGGACGACGGCTTCTCGCCCTCTTTGATTCACACCGTCCGCGGGGTGGGGTATCAGATGAATCCAGAAGGGGCATCGGCATGAGCACGAGTTCGCATTCTTTCCCGAGACAGCCGCAAGCTCCGGACGTGCTCGGCGAATTGCTGCACTCGTTAAGCCAGCCGCTTACCAGTTTGCGCTGCTCGCTCGAACTCTCGCTCGAACTGTCGCCCGAGGAAGTCGCGGAGCAGCAGCAGGCGAGCGTTGCGGCAGCTCTGCAACAGACGGAAAGAGTTATCGGCATGATCCAGTTGATGCGGGAGTATCTGGATGCCGAGCAGCCCGGGCCGGAAGCTTCTTCGACCGCGCTGGCACCGGTGGTGCGGAGTGTGATCGAAGCATTCTCTTCGATCGCGGCGGTGCGCGGCATACGGTTGCGCCTGGTGGGCACATGCCTGGCGGCGATGCCGGCGCCGGAAGCGCGGCTGCGCCTGGCTTTGCAATACTTGATTGCGGCGATGGTGGAGGCGCAAGCAGCGGGCGGCAGGGTTACGCTACGACTGGGGGAAGGCCCGGCGGAAACGGTGCTGCGGGTGGAAGGCGAACGCGGTTTTCGCGGGCCGAATGTTCACGAGCCGAGTTTTCACGACATGGAACAGAGCGCAACCCGTTGGCCGACGCAGCGCGATCCGGTTGGGGCCACATCGGCATCCCTATCAACTTTGCGCCGGGTGAGGCTCGCAATCGCCCGCCGCGTGCTCGAAAACGCCGGAGGATCGCTGGTGTTCGGCGACGGCGACGTTGGTTCTACGGGATTCGTTCTTCGCATTCCGCGCCGAGTTGGGGCTTCTGCCGGATGACTTCATCCTGAAATATTGCCCGATGGCGCTTGCGGCAAGGAGTACAATCCAGCCTTTCCGGAGGTTGCGGTGAAGCGCTGGACGATTCTGTCGACGGTTCTGAGTTTGTTGTGGCTGATTTCCGCAAGTTGGGCTCAGCAAACCACGCCCGTGGCCGCACCGGTGACGGTGATTCGGGCGGGAGTGCTGATTGACGGCGCGTCGGGTTCCGCTCGTCGCGACCAGCTCATCACCATTCGCGGGAATACGATCACCGACGTCGCCGACGCGGGACCGGCGGGCGTTCCATCGAACCTCCCCGCGGGTGCTGCCTTTATCGATCTCTCGCAATACACGGTGCTTCCCGGGCTGATTGATGCCCACACTCACATCTTTCTGCAGGGTGAGGATCCCGCCGAGGGCGGATACGACATTCAACTGCTCAAGTATCCGCTGGCGTTCCGCGCGGCGCGCGCGACAGTCTCGGTGAGGCGCGCGCTGGAACAGGGCTTCACCACCTTGCGCGACATGGAAACCGAAGGCGCGGGCTACGGTGACGTGGGCATCAAGCAGGCGATTGAAGGCGGATACATTCCCGGGCCGCGCTTGTTTGTTTCGACGCGCGCGATTTCGACGACCGGCGGATATCCGCTGGAGGGTTACGCACCGGAGATTGAAGTGCCCAAGGGCGTGCAGATCATTGACGGGCCGGTCGAGGCGCGCAAGGCCGCGCGCGAGCAGCTCGACCACGGCGCGGACTGGATCAAGGTGTACATGACGCATCGGTCGTGGGTCGGGAAGAACGGCGAACTGGTCTCGCAGCCAACTCTGACGGTGGAAGAACTACGCGCGATTGTGGACGAGACTCATGGCTGGGGCAAAAAGGTGGCCTGCCACGCTTACGGCGGAGAAGGCTTGCAGCGCGCGCTCGACGGCGGATGCGATTCGATCGAGCACGGCTTGCTGCTGACCGACGCGCAGATCGCGCAGATGGTCCGGCAGGGCACATGGCTCTGCGCGACTCTGAACATCTACTACGAAGACTGGGCGCCGGCCGGCACTCCGGCAGGCCAGCGCGACCGCAAGCGCGCCTCCGCGCACGAAGAGTCGTTTCGCAAGGCTTTGAAGGCGGGAGTCAAGATCGCTTTCGGGACTGACATTGGGGGCATGCCGTGGACCGAGCCGATCGCGCAAGAGTTCTCGCGCATGGTTGATCTGGGCATGACGCCGATGCAGGCGATCCAGAGCGCGACTTCGCGGGCCGCGGAATTGCTGGAGATGAAAGGACGACTCGGCGTGATCGCGCCGGGCGCGTACGCGGATGTGGTCGCGGTTGCGGGCGACCCCTTGGCGAATGTCAAGATTCTTGAGAATGTCGGCTTTGTGATGAAGGATGGCAAGGTATTCAAGAACGACCTTGGAATGGGGCAACATTAGTCGGGCAATAGTCGTTGGTCGTCAGTCGTTGGTCGTTCGCGCGTGGCCAGCACTCGCGGCGGTATCGCTATTTTCGGAGTTGCCAACGACCATCGACCAGCGACTAACGACTAACGACCGTGGCAGTGGAATCGTTTGAAAAATCAAAGTTTAAAGAAACGACGCGGGGCCGAAAAGGTGAGGGAATGAACATCCTGGAAATGTGCGATTGGGAAGCGGCCGCGGTTCCGCTGGAAGCGACCGTGGAGCAGGCGATCCGGACCATGCTCGATCGGCAGGTGGGAGCGGTTGCCGTCATTGACGAAAACCGACGCGTCGCGGGAGTTTTTACAGAACGCGACCTGCTCCGGCTGTCGCTGGGCGAACATGAGCTGCGCAAAATCCCCGTTCGCCAGGTCATGACCGCGCCCGTCGAGATGGCGACGCGGGCCACCACTGCGGGCGAAGCGCTGGCCACCATGGTCGAGCGCCACTACCGGCACTTGCCGATCGTCGACGATAACGGGCAGTTGCTGGGGATGCTTTCCATCCGCAACCTGCTCCAGGCGCGGATCGACACGCTGACGCATCAACTGGATCAGGTGCGGTTGGTTGTGCGGTAGGAATGTGCGCGCGTAGGAACGGCCGCCCCGGCCGTCCGGGGGCAGTTAGCGCGGGTGCGCACTTTGCGCGGGGTTCTTGCGCGGCGCCGGCGGAGCCTTGGCGATCCGCACATCAAAGCTGACCGGTAACTGTTTTGGCGGAAAGCAGGCGGCGTTATCGCAGGCCTGGTATTTCAGAGATCCGCGGACGACATACTTACCGGTTTGCGCGGCATGCAGGGGACGCACCAGCACATCCACTTTGAAATCTCCGGTATAGACATTGAGCTTTTCGTCGGGAGCGAAGGCGAAACTCATATCCTGGCCGTCGGGGTAGGTGGTTCTGCCGATGACGATGTCGGTGGCGGGTTCCACCTTGAGCACGGTTGGGATTAGGAACTCCGACTTCGGGTGGTTGGAATTAACGTGATAGCCGCTCGAAACGCGGAACAGGAGCGGGACGGTAATCGACTTGCCTTGCATGACGGTCACGACTGGAACGGGGGCCATCTTGACCAGAGGACCTTTGGGGCCGAGGTCGTCCTGCGCCCAAGCCCACGCGGATGAGAGGAGCAGTGCGCTTGCGAAAAGTGCTTTCATTTTTTCGACTCCAGCCCCAGCAGACTGCAACAGCGTTCGACGCGCCAGCCCCTAAAGGGGCGGTTGATCTTGAAGCTTATGGCATCGCTAAAGCGATGCCCTGATACGAACCCGCATCGCGCAAGGTGCGCGCTGCTGCGAATGAGTCTCGCCGCCTGATGCTAGCGTACTCCAGGTTTAAGTACGGTTCGCAGTTACCTCCGAGCCTGTACCGCCTGGCCCTGGCTCAGGGCCTTCTTGATGTGGTCGACGAAGACGCTGCGGCTCTGCAGGCCGAATTCGCGGGCGATGAGCTTGCCGTCGCGGTCGATGAAATACGTTGTGGGCAGCACGCCGACGCCGCCGTAGCTTTCGCCAACCGATTCTTTGCCAAGCAGGATGGGGTAGTTGACGCCCATCTCCTTCGTGAATTTAGCGATATCTTCGGTGCTGGCATCGTCCATGGCTACGCCGACGATCTGGAAGCCTTGCGGGCCGTATTCTTTCTGCAACTCGACAAACCACGGCATCTCGATCTTGCAGGGACCGCAATACGTGGCCCAGAAATTGAGCAGAACGGCTTTGCCGCGCAGGTCGGAGAGCTTGAGCTTTTTGCCATCGAGCCCGGGCAGTTCGAAGTCAGGCGCCAAGTTGCCGATGAGTTGTCCCTTACCGGGACCGTTGGCGCGATTGTTGCGGGCGATGCGAATGCCGGCGAATAACATGGCCGCGACGATGACGGCGATGAAAAACAGAATTAGCGGATTTCTTTTCACTGGCAACCTCGAATTTCTGGCAATCGGCGGCGCGTCGCACTAAGAACCCACGTGTAGAGACGGNNGCGGAGTGAGACGGGGCAAGCCCCGTCTCTACAGGAAATCAGTAGCGCTTGCCTACAGCGCAAAGCGATTCAAGAACGAAAAATAGCCGGAAATGAGCGCGAAGCGGCCCATCACCAGCAGGATACCTAATCCGATCAGCAAGGCTCCGCTCGCCACTTCCACGGCGTGCATGTGGAATTTGAAGCGGTTGTAGAATTTCAGGAAGCGCTCGATGCCGAGCGACGTCAACAGAAACGGCACGGCCAATCCGGCCGAATAAATCGCCAGAAGAAAGATGCCTTTCCAGACGGTGTCCTGGGCGGCTGCTAATGTGAGCACAACCCCGAGGATGGGACCCACGCACGGCGTCCATCCAAAAGCGAAAGCAAATCCGATGACAAATGCGCCCCAGGCGGACGAACTGCCTTTGAGGCTGTGGAGTCGCGTGTCGGCCAGCAGCGCCTTGATCTGCAGGATACCGGTCAAGTGGAGGCCGAAGAGAATGATGACCGCGCCGGCGATGCGGGCGAGCAGCGATTTGTATTGCGCGAGAACCTGGCCGACTTCCGTTGAGATCGCGCCCAGCGTGATGAAAACGATACTGAAGCCGATGATGAAGGCGGCGGAATTGAGCATCACCTTGCGGAAGAGTTCGCCTTCTTTCAGCTTCAACTGCTCGACGCCGACGCCGGAGATCAGGGAAACGTATCCGGGCACGAGCGGAAGCACGCACGGCGACAGGAACGAGATCAGTCCCGCGACGAAGACGGCGGGCAGTGATGGTAATGGCAAACTTGACATGTCCTTCTATTGTAGCGACCGGGAGCAGTCCGCCGCCGCTGTGTCTTACAGCGCGGCCTAAATCTCAACTCTCACATTTAGAAGATGCGGTGAAGAACGGAATTGTTACAGCTATTCCGCGCTCACGTATTAGACGTGGTTGTCCGATTGCCGTTATCGCGACCCGGACTTTGGCGGCTGCTTCGAGGCCGGTGGCTCCTTGGGCGGCGTGGCAGGAGCCGCTGGTTCCACGGTGTTGGACGGAGCTTCGGTCAGAACCTTCTGGATGAATCCTGGCGGCACGGTTGCGGTGAGAATCGCGCGATCTCCGGACTGTTCGACCTTGAGACTGTCGAAGAACGCCTTTACATCCACATCGGTGCCGTGTGCGCCAACGCTGCCCTCGGCGGCGTGAAAGATGCTGAGAAAGGCGGCGGCTTTCTCGGTGATGGCCTGCGCGTCCGCCTCACTGTCGGTGAACGCCTCTGCCCGCAGGTGGAGAGCGCGGAGATAGCGTCCGGAAATCACGGCGACCGCGGGCTTCGGAAACAGAATGCTCCAACTGCCCATCCCGCCGAGAGAATTCATTTCAGCGGGCTGCACGCGCAGAATCGCAAAACACAGGCTCGCCAGCGGGACCTTTCTGTAGAACCTCCGCAGCAACCGGGGTCCGCCAAACGGCGAAGCCAATTTGCGGGAGCGGTCGAGCATGCCGCGAATCACTGCGGGATCCGGATGGTTCGAAACCGCGACGCTGTCATACGAAAGAATGACGACGCGCACGGTGCGGCCCTCGAAAGGGATGCTGTAGATGTCGAAACCGCGGTAGTCGTCAATTGAAGACGAGATCTTCTTGAGGTATGCCGTCAGCCGGCCGGAGTCGATCCTGCCGACGAAGATCTCTGAGAAGCGTGGCTCAGAAACAGATCCAGCGGTCCCGTTCCCCCAACTTTGTGGATAGTGAATGGCGAAGGCAGCCTTGTCGAGATCGCGCTCGAATTGAAAGCCGGTCTCTTCGACAAACTTCTGGTATTCGGGCTCGCGGGAAACCGGCGGCAGCTGACCGGTGGCGTTGAACGTCCGAATCCACTTCAGATTGATGTAGAAAAAGCCGTCCGCGCCCGGGAGCAAGCGGGCTGCTTCCGGCGGAGCTTGCTTGCGCAGGGTCACGATTAGCGCGACTGCGGCCACAATCAGCAGCACGGCCAGGGGGATGGGGAGGCGGCGTCGAATGCGCATCGATTTCGGCGGGTGCTCGGCTCATCCGCTGTGAACAGGAGGTGAGCCGGATCAATGATAGCACCCGGAGGCCGGGTGGTTTGGTTAGGGACGGCCTTCTTCCAGGGTCCCACCGGACCTTCTTCAAAAGTTCAGGGGTGTCTCACTTTGAATTTCCGCTTCTCGCCGGAGGCGACATTGGAGCTAGAGGCAAACGCCAGGCGCTTATTTTTTGCAATGCCTTGAACTTCGAGGTATCATAGCGTCTCGATGCCGGCTCGCGAAACCAATCCGAATTTCATGAATGGAGTTCCGGAGCTTGTGATCCTGAGGCTACTCCAGCAAGAGGAAATGTATGGCTATGAGATCGTGCAGGCAATCCGTAGCCGCACCGAGGCGGTAATCGCAATCGGCGAAGGTGTGGTCTATCCGGTGCTGCACGGGTTGGAACGCGATGGGGCGCTAACGTCGCGCCGTAAGACGGTCAGGGGCCGCAGCCGTATCTATTATTCTGTAACGGCCGCCGGATCGCGTCGATTGGCTGATCTGTCGCAGGCTTGGACCAATCTGGCGGCGGCAATCCAGAAGATGCTGCCAGGAGGGCAACATGGCGAAGCCATCCCATGAATTTCGCGTCAATGAACTTCGCGAACGCTTGCTGCGGGCTGGCGTTGCGCCGCGGCATGTGCGGCGCTATCTGACCGAACTTCGCGATCATTTAGCCGACCTGACGGCGGAAGAGGAACGCGCGGGGCGCAGCCGCGCGGATGCGGAATCGGCGGCGCTGGTTCGGCTGGGCGGGATGGATGACCTTGCGAAAGCGATGATCGAACAGCGCCAGTTCCAATCCTGGAGCGTGCGGGCGCCCTGGGCGATGTTCGGTATCGCCCCGCTCTTCCTGCTGGCGGGGGCTTACTTCGTTGCCTGTTTCATTTTGTGGTCTGGTTGGAAAATGTTTCTGCCGGGAACCGATACGCCTTTCGGCAGCCGGATGAGCCCAATCGCGATCTATTCGATCGAGAATATCTATTTTCAAACCGGCAGAATGATCTATTTTACGGCGCCGATCCTCGTTGGTTGGGGAGTTGACCTCCTGGCTATCAGGCAGAGACTGAAAGCGGTTTGGCCCGCGGTCGGTTTGGTCTTGATCGCATGGATGGGCGCCACCGCCCGAATTCAGGCTAGTCGAACGGCAGTGCCTGGCGGACTTGGACATATCCGCATGAACTTCTTCACCCTCGGGCTTTCTGGTCAGGCTATTTCCGACGGCTTGCTATATGCGCTGGTGATTTTCTCGCTCACGGCGCTGCCTTGGCTCATTTGGCGGTTACAGAGGGCTCACTCCGTCTCCACCTAGTCGCGTGCGGTTGCACGTGAATTACCCTTGTGATAACTTAAATAATTGTCCCGGACTTCAGGAAGGGATCAGGGAAGTATTGTGCCCGGTTGGACTTGCTTCCACCTGCTGGCGTAGCTCAGTCGGTAGAGCATCTGATTTGTAATCAGAGGGTCGGGGGTTCGATTCCCTTCGCCAGCTCCAGAAAAACAAGATTCCGGAAACAGAAGAGGTTGGCGCAGCGACGCCCGGCAGCGGCACGGCCCTAAGGCACTCCTTTAGATTATTTTCCGGCGAGCGTAGGTGTCAGGCGGGAGTTCTCGCATTTCGTTTCCCGAGCTGAGAATTGCGGAACGGTGTCGGTGTTGTTTCTTTGTGCGCGGTGTTTTCGGATTTGCACAGGTGGGTGAGTGGTTAAAGCCAACAGACTGTAAATCTGTCCCTCTCAGGAGGTACGGAGGTTCGAATCCTCCCCTGTGCACCAGAGTGATGAACAAAGTGACGAGCTTCAGTTGCTGACGAGCCCTGAGGCGGTAGCAGAAGTTGGCAGTTTAAGCATTGACGATCAAGAAGAAGTTCGTGCTGGCCCTTGTCGCGTATGCGGTGCTGGGCATTTTGGCTTGGACTACGCTGTCCGACGAACCGATTCGAGTCTTCAACGCGAACGTGAGACTGCGAACCGGGACGCTGCTGATCCTGGGATTATTCGCGCTTCGAGCGGCGCTGTATTTTTGGCGCACCCGGATCGAGCAAGAGCGGGAGAGCGCGAAGCGGCCGGATTGATTCGTCGGACTTGATTTTGAGCGGTACCGTGAGCCGATGTAGCTCAGTTGGTAGAGCACTCCCTTGGTAAGGGAGAGGTCATCAGTTCAATCCTGATCATCGGCTCCATAGATTGCTGAGAGCTGACAGCTGAGAGCTGACAGCTGGTTTCGAGGGCGGGAGTAACTCAGTGGTAGAGTCACAGCCTTCCAAGCTGTTGGTCGCGGGTTCGATCCCCGTCTCCCGCTCCAGAGTTTGAGCGTTGCNNCCGGCGATTGGCGATGTTCGAGCAAGGTGTCATCAAGGTCGAGAAAGAGCGCGAGTTCGGCGACCTGAAGTCCGCGATCGAGAAAGCGTTCGCGGCGGATCGGGTCACGAAGTATTTGAAGGAGCTTGGCAGCCGCAACCTTCGAGTCCGCGACCTGGATGCGGCGTTCGCGGCGAACGCGATCGAACGGGCGGCGGGCGGGAAGGCTGGAACGGCGCGGTCTTTGTATGAGTCGTTGCCGGTTTCGGATCAGGCCCAGGTGCGGGAGTTTTATCTCTCGAAGGTCGAAGAAGTCGACCCGGCGCTGCGGGCGAAGTTTCACAAGCTGTATCAGTATTACTGAGTGAATTAATGAGTCACTATCTACTGATTAGCGAGGCGACGCAATTATGGCGAAAGAAAAATTTGAGCGGAATAAGC
>PKXK01000158.1 GCA_003132325.1 Acidobacteriaceae bacterium | reverse complement strand
AAAAAGTCACAAACTCTCAGGGCAGGCTCTCGCCCGCCGCGCCGAGGGCGAGACGAGTCTCGGTCGCAGCTTCTCTTTCGCCCCTTCGGGGCTTGCTCAATTTCCACTTGGCACCCACGGCTTGCGCCGTGGGCTGCATTCTTACGCCGCTTCGCGGCTGGGAACCGGGCTGGCACTCCACCTTTTCAGGCACAATCGAGCTGCGAGACAGACTCGAGACGCCCTCGGGACAGCGGGCAAGATGCCGGCGCTACTTGTCTTCCACGCCGTAATCATCATGTGGTCGCGGTGCTAGAGCGGAAGCCTACTGCAAGCCGGCCACAGCGTGCGGGCGGGTGGCATTGATGGAGGCCGGCGTGACCGCGACCTCTCGCGGCTGAAGCGAGAGCAGTTGCTGGTACAACGCCAGATCTTTTTCCACGCCGCTGCGCGAAGCCTTGCGGGCCATGGCGGGGCGCAATTCCTGGCGGAGGCGCGCCTCCATAAGTCTGGCGGCTAATTCCGGCGGCTCCGAACCACTCAAGATATTGGCTCGCGAAAGGCCCACTTGAGCCGATTGCCCGCTTACGCGCATCTGCAGGATGGGTTGGCGGAAAACGTCGAGGCCAGGCTGGGCGCTTGCTTGCATACGCTCCCAGGTTTTTGCTTCCTTGTTTTCTCCTTCTTTCACGCCGTCAATCGCGGAACGGCTTTGGCTCAGCTCGTCCATTCGACTCTGGTAGCGAAGACGGTCATCGCGGGTCATGGGCGCGTCCAACTCACGGCCGGAATCAAGACTAGAGATCAACGCGTTTCGTGCCGGGTCGAAGCGTCGATGACCAAAATACTCGACCAGCAATCCGCCACCGAGGTAGGGATTCAGTACGACCAGAGGCACCATATATTTCTTGGCTGCCATCACGGATTCCAATACTCCGCGGATGGGCTTGCTGCGCCGGATCGTGCCCGGCACCTGCGGGATCAGGTAATCCGAGCTTTGTAACTCGGAATGGTGGTGGCCGTATCGAGCCAGCATCTTCGCGCTTTGCTTTGGAGTTGTGACGCCGAGATCGCCAATCAGACTGCGATGCAGCGCATGCGGGTAATAAAAGTCGACGACCTCGCGCACAAAGTCGGCGCAGTTTCTCTCCACGAAGTTATAGCGCTGGCGGTTGGGCTGGCGGTTGAGTTTGTCGATCAGCAGCGCATCTTGCTCCGGACTGGTCTCAATCTCGAATCCATAAATTGTCCGGTCATACGACGACCCAATCATTTGATGCCAGTTTCCCTCGGGGGTTCCACCGTCGGGGCGATCGGGGGCGAGCGCTTCCAGGTAGTCGCGGCGATATTGATCTCGAAGGAAGGACACCAGCTTTGGGTCGGCGAAGAGCGGGATCGCTTCCGGCCGGTCCACCGCGTAGAGGTAGGGAATGAGAGGGACCGCAATCCAATCGTATCCCGCGATCCCGTCGTACCGGCTCAAGACCACACCAGATTCGCCTTCGGCACAGCGCCGCAGAATTACCGGGGACTCAGCACAAACATTGCTCAGATACACAGCCACGTGACCGGTGCCGGCGAAAGTGCCATCGTAACTGTACGGCTCTTCCAGAAACAGCGTCGCTCCAGCATGGGCGCGCGAAATGCCGCAGAGGCAGAAGAACAGAATGGCGCACAGCCTCCCAAGTCTCGAGGGGCCCCTGGTGAGCGCGGGCAACGGATTTGTGAAAACAGGCATTTTCAACTTAGATGATCAGGAGCCCGGTGGGGCTGCTTCTGGCGGTAACTAAAGGAATAGAGCAGCGCGATTACCAAACCTCTAAGTCTTTGCCATAAGGGCTCTTTGCAATCTGCGTTGAATCCCTCCACCAGGAAGATTCTTTCGCCTTCGCGTAGGAAACACCAGATTACTTCCGGTCTCGACCGGTAAAGGCGCCGACGCAGACAAACGGGCGGTTCTCTCCATGGCGATTTCTGGCAAAAATCAGGACGGGAATGTGAATGGCGGGCGCTGTAGGATTTGAACCCAGCCCACCAACGTATCTAAAGGGCTGATTGACGCGGCAGAGGGCATCTATCGCGGCTGATTTCCGTGCAATTCCTTGTTAACGGCAGGGAAAACGGCATGGGAACGGACACGCAATTCTCAATGAGTGAAATCGCGATAGGGAGGGTGGCAGTCTGATCGCATCAAGAGACTGCGCCTTCGGGTCGCGCGTTCGAAACGAAAAGCGGGCGAAGGATGGGCACCCACTGCGTTAGTAGTGCCCGCGAGATCAAAAGCCTGGGCCACCCAAAAGCGCTTACAGTTTGCTGGCGGCGGCGCTGTGACTGCGTTTTAGATCCACCACCGCTTCCGCGCTGGCCAACTGCTCCAGGATGCGCAGCAAGGCGGCGCGGACCTCGTGCGTCGCTTCCCTGAACTTGAGGGCCGAGCCAATGCCCATGTCCAGACGCACGACCTCGCATTCCAGGGAAACGTTGGTCTGTTCGTGCGTGAAAGTGAGTTTCAATTGCGATCCGGGCAACAACAGGGCGCTGGTTTCCACATAGCAACCGCTCAAGCTCAGGTTGGTAACGATACCCAGCATCGCCACTTCCTGGCCGTTTCCGGAAATTTCGGTGGTGAGCCGGCCGCGGACCCGCGGATACAGACGGCGGTTCTTCTTCGTCGACAGACTCTGTTTTTGCAGATACATGCGCTTGTCGGCTTCCGAGAGCAGCTTTTCGGCATCCATCCCATCCTCGGGATACACGGACTTGCCAACGCTTAGCGATAGAATGTCCTCGTTACAGACTTCCTTTCCCGCCTGCCGGGCCAGGTCTCGCATCTGTTCCGCCTTGCGCGCGGCGGCGTCGGGCGTCAGTCCGGGAGCGATGACCACGAATTCGTCGCCGCCCATGCGCGCGACGTAATCGTACTCACGGCTGGTTTCCTTCAGGGAGTGCGCAAACAACTGCAGCACGCGGTTTCCTTCCAGGTGTCCGAAGCGGTCGTTGATCTGCTTGAAGCCGTCCATGTCGGCGACCATCACGGTCAGCGCCTTGCTGTCGCGTTTGCAGCGCGCCAGTTCGCGGTCGAGTTGCAAAAATAGAGAGCGCGCATTGGGAAGCCCGGTGAGGTAATCGGTAACCGCCGAAGTCTCCGCCTGCTCGTATTTCATCGCGTTCTCGATGGCGAGCGCCATCCTGGAACTGACCGCCAGCAGAATCCGCAGGTGGTCGGAGCTGAAGAAATCCTTTTCCGCGTGGTAGAGTGCGACCACACCGACGACGCCCTGCAAGCCCTCCAGCGGCACGGCCAGCGCTGAATTCAGCGTGCTGTATTTTGAAGTGTCGTTCAGATAACCGGGCTCAACCGACGGATTGCCATTCAGGATCGGCTTGAGGTTTTGCGCCACCCACCCCGACAGCCCCTGTCCGATGGGAATGCGCAGCGACGCGAACAGCCGGAAGTTGTCGCCATTCACATATTCCGGCACCAGTTCATCGCCGTGACGCACGTAGATGGCAATCGCATCGTAGGAAATCGCGTGGCGCAGCTTCAGGGCAAATACCGAAAGCGTTTCTCCCAGACTGAGCGAAGCCCCCAGATCCTGGCTGAGTTCGAAAAGAGTCTGCGCTTCCTGGCGGGCCGCCGCAATCGAACCCAGAAAGCTGTGCTCCGACGTTTGCCGCTGTCCTTGCGCCTCGTAACCGGCTGCGGGCTTGATCTCCCGCTCCACCCCTGCGTCTTGGTCTTTGACTTCCGTCGACAATTTCTCCGCGCTCAAGCTGTCCGTGCGCACGTGGACCAAGCGCTCCAGTTCCACGTATCTTCGTTCCAGCACGCTGACCACTTGCGGATCGAACGATTTCCCCGATTCCTCCGACAGCCGTGCCATGGCTTCCTGCAAGGGCAGCGCCCGGCGATATTGCCGGTCGGAAGCCAGCGCATCCAGAAAATCCACCGCCGCAAGAATGCGTGCGCCAAGCGGAATCTGGGTGCCGCGCAAGCCCCGCGGATAGCCGGTCCCGTCGAACTTTTCGTGGTGCGCACGCACAATGGGCACCACCGGGTAGGGAAAGCGCACCCGTTCCAGAATCTCCGCTCCCACCAGCGGATGGATCTTCATTTTCTCGAATTCTTCCGGCGTCAGGCGGCCCGGTTTGGAGATGATGTGCTCGGGAATCGCGAGCTTGCCGATATCATGCAACAAGGCTGCGGCCTGCAGCGCATCCATTCCTTCGCGGTCAATCTTGAGTTCCTTCGCTACCTCGACGGCGTACACTCGAACTCGCTGTAAATGGTCGTGGGTAGTCTGGTCCTTGGCTTCGATGGCGAGCGCCAGGGCCTCGATCGTGCGCATGTGCAAGTCGGCGATCTCTTCCACGTGGCGCTTCTCGTCTTCCAGTTTGCCAAAGTAAAGACGGTAGGAACGGTAGATGAGGTACATCACCGGAAGGGTCAGCAACGACGTCTGCCAGTCGGTGAATCCGTGCAGCCAGCTCATCATTCCGGCCACGCCCGCACCCACCAGGTAGTAGGGGAAGCTCCAGAAGTAGCAGTCGGACCAGATCTTTCGTAGCGACCGGCGCTCGGTCAGCGAGACGACCGAGGCCAACGGAACCGTGTTGCAAACGAAGTAAACGCACGTCGCCAGAAACAGCAAGGTAGTGGGATTCCCCATCGGATAACGCGACAAAGAGTAGTGATAGGCGGCGAACGTCGCCACGATGGCGAGGGCGGTCGAGCAGATGCTGAAGGCGACCTGAAGCGGGATCGGATGATCGCCCAGGCACTGCACCACGACTGCGGCGCAGCCCAGCACCATGGCTTCCGACAAGCTCAGTTCCAGCACCGCCAACAGCAGGAACAGAAAGTTCACCGACATCGTCCCGCTAATACCGGGCAGATTCACCTTGAGCCGTGAGGCAGCCAGTGCAATCACTAGATAACAAAGAAATTTGAGCGGATTCTCACTCCTCGCGTGCAAGATCGCATAGGCCAGCACGGTCGTCCCACAGAGCAGGACCACGGCGACAAAGAAGCGAGGCGCCGCGCTCAGTTCCTTCCACGATTGCGGGCGAAGTTTCACTTCTGATGAACTCCTCCCCGGGGAAGCGGGGATTGCAGTTCCCAGGGGAAAATGAGGGAACACCTATTGATAACAGGCACCGTCCATGTAGGAAAGCATTCGGGCATTCGGAGAGAAACTTCCGTAACGGGGAACAGTGACCTTGCGGTTACTGCTTGACCCGTCCGAGCGCGTAGAAACAGGCCTTAAGCCAAAGAAAATACAGGGCCAAGCACGGCCACGACGAGCCCTGAACTTCCCCACCCGCTGCATCGTATAACCAGACGAGCTCAGATGTTTGACTTGCCAGAAGCCGCGGNNTCAACCTGGGCCGCCGTGTCGCGCTAAAATTCCTGCCTCCCGAGACGGAAAAAGATCCGCTCGCACTCGACCGTTTTCAGCGGGAAGCTCGTGCGGCCTCAGCGCTGAACCACCCGAATATCTGCACCATTTACGAGGTTGCCGAAGACAGTGGGCGCCACTTCATCGCCATGGAATTGCTGGAAGGGGAAACGCTTAAGAACCGAATCCACAATGAGCCGATGGAACTGGAGCAATTGCTCAATCTCGGCACGCAGATCGCCGACGCTCTCGATGCCGCCCATGCCAAGGGAATCATCCACCGCGACATGTTGCCGCACAACTCGAACTGGGCCGGGTCTATCAAAAGCAGGGCGACACTGCCAAGGCCCGCATTGCCTACCAGAATTTCCTCGCCGACTGGAAAGACGCCGACCCCGACAGTCCCGCTGCTGCACGAGGCCAAAGCGGAATACGTCAAACTGCAGTAAGTCTTGAGTGAGGGGCGGGCACCCCCGCCCGCCTTTCGTGTCCAGCTTAACCAAAGGGCGCTGCCTTGCCGGGTACAGGTTCCGCGGGCAAGGGCGCCCGGACCACACCCCTTAGGGAAACTCTGATTAGGTACCATCGAAAACCTTGAACCACAGGGTACCCTTCGGCTTCGCTCAGGGCAGGCTCTGTCCGCTGCCTTTGACTTTTGCCCGACCCAAGATCAATCCTCGAATCGAAATTGACCTTGGTCGCGTTCGACACCTGGGCGGACAAGAGTGTCCGCCCTACATTCATTACGCTGCTGCTTGCTGCTTGTATGCCGGCACGAATTCTTCGGCCACGAAGGTTTCGTATGGCGTTGGAGTGGTGTTGCGGGCCGATCTTGGCTCGAGCGCCCGCATGTGTCCTGTGTTCAGCGAACCGGCCATCTCGAGGAGGAGCCCCACAAAATTCTCCGACATCCCCATCTGCACCAGAGCCGGCTTCATCTGCTCGTCCGGCACCTGAATGTAGCCGAGTCCGGGTTTGCCGATGCCGTCGCCGATGATGGACGCAACTTCGGTGTAGTCGAGATCGCGCTCTCCCAGGAGTTCGCGCGTTTGCTTGCCACGGAAATCAAGCCGCAAGAGCGCATCGGCCGCCGCTGCTCCAATGTCGCGCGTGGCGATCATGGGAACTTTCAGGTCGGGACGGAGCGGGCCGGCCACGCTGCCCGTCATGCGAATGGCGCCCACTTGCGGCAGCGTATTTTCCATGAAATATCCGGCACGCAAGTGGAGAATGTTGGTGTTATCGATCTGGTCGAGCTTTTGTTCCAGGTCATGGAGACCGAGAACCGGCCCTGTGCCGCTGGCCTTGTCGGCTCCGATGCTGCTGAGCGAAACCACGTTCTTGACTCCGGCGTGTCGGATGGCAGTCGCGATCGCGTCGCCGGCGCGCTCCTGAAAGGAGCGAAAATCGTTGCTGCTGGGGTTGGGTGGAATCATGACGTAGGCGGTTTCGGCGCCCATGAATGCCTTGGTCATGGCCCGCGTGTCGGTGACGTCACCGATAAAGATTTCCGCGCCTTCGGCCGCCAGAGGCTGCAACCGAGCCGCGTTTCTGCCGACGACACGAACTTTCTGGCCGCGGGCAAGAAGGTTTTTCGCCACTACGTGTCCAGTGTTGCCGCTTGCTCCAAGAACTACGTACATACAGACCTCCATGGTGTTTGATTGGATGCTGGAGCGGGCGGATGGACTCTAGCCGGAAGGGCAACCCGTGTGGTGCGGGCGCCCTCGCCCGCGTGGAACCCACGGTGCTGGGCAAAATCGACTTACTTGGCCGATGTCTTGGTGGTCTTTTGCGCGGATACGGGCGCGGCCGCCAGATCCGGCGGCGGGCCGATGTTCGCGGGCAGCTTGCCGTTCAGAGCATCGAGGAACTGCAGCAAATCGTTGCGCTCGTCAAACGTCAGGAAGTCGAGTGCATGGATTTGCTTGTCCAGGTGATCGTTGGCGTTGCCGCCGCCAATGTAGTGCGCGAGGGCATCCTTCACCGTGGGAAAACTCCCATCGTGCATGTAAGGCGCGCGATGCGCCAGGTTGCGCAAGGTCGGAGTCTTGAAGCAACCCATGTCCGCATCGTTCTTGGTTTGGCTGAAGCGGCCAACATCGTTCAGATTGCCGCGCGTATCCGCCCCGACGCCAAGGTTGTGAAATTTGTTATCGGTGAAGAGCGCGCTGGTCTTGCCGATGGTGTGGCAGACTTCGCAGTCGGCTTTCTTTGGATCAAGGAAGATCTTCAGGCCGCGCTGCGCCGCCGGTGAAAGCGCCTTCTCGTCATGTCCATAGTAAAAGCGGTCAAAGGGCGAATCGCCCGCGATCACCGTGCGCTCGAACGACGCAATGGATTTGGCGACCAGGTCAATTTCGATCGGGTCCTTCCCCCAAGCTTTCCTAAAGAGCGCAGCATACTTGGGATCCGCCTGGAGGCGCTGCACAACCCCGTCGAGCGAGTGCGCCATTTCCACCGGATTCGTCATCGGTCCCTTGGCCTGCTCTTCCAGACTCGGTGCGCGCCCATCCCAGAATTGCAGAGGGTTGTAGGCCGAATTGATTACCGTGGGCGCATGGCGATTGCCTGTCTTCTTGCTCACCCCGAACGAGACCGGATGTTCATCAGCAAAGGCAAACTGCGGCGCGTGGCACGATGCACAGGAGATCGTGCCATCCACGGAAAGCTGCGGGTCGTAGTAAAGCCGGCGGCCAAGAGCAATGGAGTCTGCCGTCGGAGGATTATCCGCCGGTATTGGCACGGGAGGCAGGCCCAGAGGAGCCTTGATCCGAACCGTCTTTCCCACCGGCAGCGCCGTTCCACGTGCGGGTGATTGCGCACTCGCCCGCCAGATGCCGTTCGCGGCCATCAGCATCGATAGAGCGAGCGACAAAACGCATAAGTATAATTTCGCACTGTTTATCTTCACGCTGTTCACAAATCAGTTTACACCGCGGAATGAACGCACCTTCTCGGCTCACGGATCACCTTCCAGCGGTGTTATCCTAAGCGAGATCACGCCGCAGGGGCTTTAACCTCCTCATGTTCAATCCAGAGACGTCCAATCCAAGCAACTCCGAACCCACTATGTCCGATGCAAACGCTCCCAATCCGTCCGCTCCGGAACCCGCGGTCGCCAACGAACCGGTCGAGTCCTTTAAGGATATCTTTTCCGAATACGAGCACAGCCACGCTCGCAAGAAGGAGCCCGGCACACAGGGCCGCGAAGCAACGGTGATCGCCGTTACGGCCGACTCCATCGTTCTCGATATCGGATTCAAGACCGAAGGCGTTCTGCCGCTCACGGCCTTCCCGGCCGGCGAACCGCCGAAGCCCGGCGACAAAGTGCAGGTCACCATCAAGGGGCGCGATCCCGAAGGCTACTACGAACTGACCCGCGGCAAGGTCGAGCGCCCGACCGACTGGGAGTCGCTGGAAAAAGCCTTTGCCGAAAAGTCGACGATTGTCGGCACCGTGACCGGCGTGGTCAAGGGCGGCTTGAGCGTGGATATCGGAGTGCGAGCCTTCATGCCCGCGTCGCGCAGCGGAACCCACGACGCCTCTGAACTGGAGAAGCTGGTCGAGCAGGAAATCCGCTGCCGCATCATCAAGCTCGACGTGGCCGAGGAAGACGTCGTGGTCGATCGCCGCGCCATTGCCGAAGACGAAGAACGCGCCGGCAAAGAGCGCCGCTTCTCGGAACTCAAGGAAGGCGACACCGTGCAGGGCGAGGTCCGCAGCTTGACCGATTACGGCGCGTTCGTCGATATCGGCGGCGCGGACGCGCTGCTTCACGTGGGCGAAATTTCATGGCNNAAGCAGCTCCAGCCGCATCCGTGGGACGCTGTGGCCGAAAAATACAAGCCCGGAGAACGGGTGCGCGGCGCGGTGAGCCGCATCGCCGATTTCGGGGCGTTCGTGGAACTCGAGCCCGGTATTGAAGGCCTGATTCACATTTCCGAAATGTCGTGGGCCAAGCGAGTTAGGACTCCGAGCGACATAGTAAAAGTTGGCGAGACCGTCGAGGCCGTAGTTCTCGGAGTGAACCCCGCCGAACGGCGTCTCTCGCTGGGCCTGAAGCAGGCGCTGGGCGATCCCTGGGCCGGAGCCGAGCAAAAATTCGCGCCGGGTACGGTAATCGAAGGCCCGGTAACTAACATCATGAAGTTCGGTGCCTTCGTGCAGCTTACTGAAGGCGTTGAAGGCATGATTCACGTCAGCGAAATCAGCGCGGAGAAGCGCATCAATCATCCGCAAGAAGTGCTAAGAGTTGGGCAAGTGGTCAAGGCGCAGGTGCTGGCGCTCGACACGGAAAAACGCAACATTCGCCTGAGTATGAAACAGTTGGTTCCAACCGGCCTGGATGAATATCTCGCCGAACACAAGGAAGGCGATATCGTTACGGGCCGCATGGTCGAGGTTTCCGGAGGAACCGCACGCGTGGAGCTTGGCGAAGGCGTGGTGGCGGCGTGCCGAATTCCGGCGGAAGGTTCAACCAAGGGAGACAAGCGCGTTGAGCCGGAACCCTTCTCATCATCCAAGCCCGATCTGTCATCGCTAGGATCGATGCTGCAGGCGCGCTGGAAGACGGGCGCCCCCGAAAGCGAGACTAAGTCGGAAGCCCTGCGGGCAGGCCAGATCCGAAAGTTTCGCATCGCCAAGCTCGATCCTGTAACAAAGAAAATTGACTTAGAGTTGGAGTAGGGAGTTATGAACGGCTAACTCCCAGAGTTAGCCATCATGAGCGCGAACAGCACAGGCAGGTAGATGATCGTGGCACGCAACAAGCGTCGAGCCTGCGGCTTCGATGCCGGAGCCGTCGCCGGCAATTGCGGATGCGCGATTCCCATCGACACGCGGAACAGCGCCGCCCCCATCAGGATGGCGCCAACCAAATACACGCGTCCCGCCATGCCTAACGCCACCGGCATAATGCTTACCGGAATCAACACTCCGGAATAGGCCAAAATCCGCCACACTGTGGACTTTCCGTCGGACTCGACCACCGGCAGCATGCGAATGTCACCCTGCGCATAGTCCTCGCGATAGAGCCATGCGATCGAAAGGAAATGCGGAAACTGCCAGACGAACATGATGGCAAAGAGGATCAGAGTCTCAATTTCCAGCTTTCCCCGCACCGCCGTCCAACCCAGCACCACCGGCATCGCTCCCGGAAACGCGCCAACAAATGTGCACACCGGAGAAACCTGTTTCAGTGGAGTGTATGCCGCCAGGTACACCAATGCGGTCAGGAATACCAGAAGCCCAGTCAGTAAGTTGGCATAGATCGCGAGATAGGCGGAACCGCCCAGAGTTAGCGCCAGACCTACAATCGCCGCGTGTGCCCGGGACATGCGTCCCGAAGGCACGGGGCGCGTCGCGGTACGGCGCATGCGCGCATCCACCTTCGATTCGAGCACTTCGTTCAGCGCCGCGGTTCCGCTCGAAACCAACGCAACTCCCAGCAAGGCATGAAACAAGCCCAGCGACCACGACGGCACACCCAGCCGTCGCGCGCCAAAAAAGTAGCCGCACCACGCCGTAAGCACAATCAAAGTTGTAATGCGCGCCTTGGTCAGTTCGGCATAATCGCGCAACAGGCAGACAAAGTTTTGGAACATGAACCCCACATTCGGCCGTTTGCTGCCTGCCGCCCTCATCCGGCGGCTCGGTTCAAACCGGCAGTCATCGAAAATTCCCCACGAAACAAACCGACAGTCATAAAGACGTCGTTGGCAGCGCACCGTCCACGCCACGTCAAGGACGGCCAAAGGAACGGCACGTTAGGATAATACAATGCTCGCACCAAACGCGACCGCAGGCAACTGCCAAACCGTCGAGGGGCGGGCGTCTCGCTGCCCGTCTTGCCAGGCGCAGCGTCCGGCTCCTGGTCCATCTTGTAAAATGGACGGCAACCCGATGCCAGCCACTCAATACGATGACCTCAACCAGCGAAAGGAAGCACCTAAATGCGCGCTAAGCAAATACTGACGGCGCTCTTGATCCTGCTTGCCGGTCAGTCGTTGATGTTGGCTGGAACGATTAGCGGCAAGGTGACTTACACGGGAACGCCAGCCAAACAAAAACCCATCGATATGTCCGGAGAACCAGCCTGTGCCAGGCAGCATCCGACACCCGTGACCAACGAAACGGTTGTAACCGGCCCTGACCATGCATTGGAAAACGTGGTGGTGTACGTTTCGTCCGGAGCCCCTGATGACGGTCAGGTTCCGGCGCAGGCGGTCACTTTCGAGCAGAAAGGCTGCCAGTATCTTCCGCACGTTGTGGTCATGCACACTGACCAGGAACTCAAGATCCTCAACAGCGACCAGACCACGCACAACATACACCCGCAGGCCAAAGTGAACCGCGAGTGGAATAAGTCTCAGCCTCCCGGCGCGCCACCCATTTCCGAGAAGTACGAGAAAGAAGAATTCATCCCGGTGAAGTGCAGCGTACATCCCTGGATGCATGGCTACTTCGCCGTGCTCAGGACCTCGCACTACGACGTAAGCAAGGGCGGAGGGATCTTCAAGCTGCCGAACCTGCCTCCCGGCAAGTACACTGTCACCGCCTGGCATGAGGACTACGGTCTTCAGACCGCCGACGTCACCATCGCCGGCGACGAGACAAAGAACGTTAACTTCGCTTTCCAGGCGAAGGCATACTGACGCACCGGCGGCGGAAATCAATCCTCCCTTGATATCCAACTTACAAGTGATAGAATCTCTCCATGGCAAAAACACTTATTCAGTCCGTGGTCAAGCAACTTCAACAGGAGCGGGCGCGACTTGAGAATGAACTTCACGGCGTAACCGCTGCCCTAACTACCTTCGGGAAAGTCTTCCTGCAGGGCAGCAAGCGTCGGCCAGTCGCAATTCGCAAGAAACGAACGATTTCAGCCGCGGGACGCAGGAGAATTGCAGCCGCGCAGAGAGCGCGATGGGCAAAGGTTAGGGCAGCCAAGAAGTAAGTACGCCGGCTCTTTGTGCTCAACCTTGGGGGCTTCAGTTCGGGAGGTCCCTCACCACTCCCCCCACAAACTCTGCAAATTCCCGGACGTCCTCTTCGGTCGTGTCGAATGAGCACATCCATCGCACCACCGACTCCTCTTCGCTCCAGACGTAGAAGAAGTACCGGTCCTGTATCTTCTGAATTGCCGCCCGCGGAATCTGCGCAAACACCCCGTTCGCCTCCACGGGATACACAATCTTGACTCGCGGAATCTTCTTCACTTCCTGCTCCAGCAGCCGCGCCATGCGGTTGGCATGCTCCGCGTTCCGCCGCCACAGCTCGTTGGTCAGCAGCGCCCCCATCTGCGCCGACATGTAGCGCATCTTCGACGCCAACTGCATCCCCTGCTTGCGCACAAACGAAAAATCCTCCGCCAGTTCCGGACGAAAGAACACCACCGCCTCCACGCCCATTAGTCCGTTCTTGGTCCCGCCGAACGAGAGCACATCCACTCCCAAATCGCGCGTTGCCTGCCGCAGGGTCAGTTGCTGCGCCGCCACCGCGTTTGAGATCCGCGCCCCATCCATGTGCAAAAACATTTTCCGTTCGTGGGCAAAGTGCGCCAGAGCCTCGATTTCCGCCGGCTGGTACACCGTCCCCATCTCGGTCGCTTGCGTAACCGAAATCACCCGCGGCTGCACGTGATGCTGGTCTCCAATTCCGTGATACGCATGGGCTACCGTGTCCACCGTCAGCTTGCCGCCGGGCGCCGTCAACGGCACCAGTTTGCAGCCCGTAAACCTTTCCGGCGCGCCACATTCATCCGTGTAAATATGAGAAAGCTCTGGACACAGCACCGCATGAAACGGCCGCGCCAGCGCCTGCAAACTGAGNNTCCCCATACCCCACCACATGCCCCTGGTTCGCGCGCCGGATCGCCTCCAGCGCCTCGGGATGCACCGCCGCGTTGTTGTCGCTGGCAAAACTCCGACTTGGTTTCATGACAAGACAATTTAGCAGAAGCGAAGATTCCTCGGAGCTTCCGGCCGCTACCAGGAATCTATATGTTTGATCTAAGATTGCTGTGGCCGGGTAGTCGCGGCAAGAGTGCGAGAAGTCTGCCTTGCATTTGCCATAGGCAGCCCCACTAGTCATAACGTTGGAGGGACGGGGTCTCGCCCGTCCAGCCGTGCGGTTACGCCCGGCTCTCTAGGGGGCCATTTTTCCGTAGACTGAGGAATTTTCGTTAAGAGCAACGATCATGTCTCGATTCTTAGCAAGAACGTCATTTTCGATTTTTCCCGGCGCACTCCTCGCCGCGCTCCTTGTTACTCCCGCGTGCGGCAACAGCAAGGCCGCCAAGGCCGGCGCCCCGCAGGCCATGCCGGTCAAGGTCCAAACCGCGAAGGCCCAAAAAATCGACGACACCACCGACTATGTCGCCACCTTGAAGTCCCGCGACTCCGCCGTGGTTATGCCGCAGGTCGAAGGCATCATCACACAGATCTTCGTTCACTCCGGCGAACGCGTCGCCAACGGCGCTCCCATGATGCAGATCGATCCCGCCAAGCAGCAGGCCACAGTCAGAAGTCAGGAGGACGCGCGCGCCGCCCAGGTCGCCCAGGTTAAATGGGCCGAGCAGAATTACGGCCGCATCAGCAGCCTGGCCAATGCCGGCGTAGTCAGCAAGCAGGATCTCGACCAGGCGCGCGCGACTCTAGACGCTGCCCAGGCGCAACTGCAATCGCTCGGCGCCCAAGTCCGCGAGCAGCAAGTCCAGTTGCACTATTACCAGGTGGTCGCGCCGCGTGCCGGCATGGTCGGGGATATTCCGGTTCGCGTTGGCGACCGCGTCCTCACCACTACCACACTCGCCACTGTCGATCGTGCCGGCGGCTTGGAAGCTTACATCTATATTCCCATCGAGAAATCTGCCCAGCTCAAGATGAACCTTCCAGTCCAGATCGTCGACGCTTCGGGCGCACCGCTGGCCGCCAGCCGTATCACCTTCATCTCGCCNNCGAACGAGACCCTGCGCACCGCCCAGTTCATTCGCGCCCGTGTGGTCTGGGGCAGCCAGGAAAGGCCGGTTGTTCCGGTCGTGGCCGTGTCGCGAATCGGCGGCCTCTATTTCGCTTTCGTTGCCGAGTCTGACCAGAAGGGTGGATACGTGGTCCACCAGAAGCCGCTCCAGATCGGCCAAATCGTAGGCAATGACTATGTCGTCCTCGATGGCGTAAAGCCTGGAGACAAAGTGGTTGTCTCCGGCACCCAGTTTCTAATCGACGGCGTACCCGTAGTCCCGCAGGAAAGCAGCAGCTAGGCATCGGGTGATCGGATCGTCGGGCCATCGGGTCATCTACTGAACCTCCGATCGCCCGATGATCCGATCCCCCGATGGCCCGATTACCTTATGGTCGACTTTTTTATTCATCGCCC
>PKXK01000130.1:15537-20465 GCA_003132325.1 Acidobacteriaceae bacterium | reverse complement strand
AGGCCGGAGTCGCCGCGTTCGAGCTCCTGCGTCACCAGGCCGTACTCGACGTTCGACATGCCGGCGCAGCCGTAGCCGTCGAGCGAGGCGCCGAAGAATCCGAGATCGGCCATGGGTTTCACCAGTTCGCGCGGAAAGCGGCCGGCGCGGTTGCACTCCTCAATGATGGGGACGAGATTGTCTTCGATGAACTGGCGCGCCGTGTCGCGCACCAGGCGCTCGTCGTCGTTCAGCAACGTGTCGAAGTCGATGAAGTCCACACCACGGAATTTGATGGCCGGCATTTAAGTTCACCCCACAGAATCAGCAGACAGCGAACGGGAAACTACTCAAAGTAGCAGAGCGGCGGGTGTCGGCGCTAGTGTAGTGCGTCGGAAGTAGTGATCGTTAAATATTGCGCCTCGATCCGCGTGATCCGTGGTGTCCGGCGAGGAGGTCAAAGGCTTTAACCACAGAGGGCACAGAGGATCACAGGGGAAACCGGGGACTTATAAATGTCGATCTGTTTGACGCACTGCATTTCATCAGCGGTCGGTGCTTTGGCCTCTAGTTTTTTTGTATTAGACACGCCGTTTCCCACAATCCGATAACATATTGCAAACTGCAGGGTTGCAGGCTCTTGTGGGGGCCGAATAGATCTGTCATGTCTTCCGCTGGAAATTCTGCGGGCAGGGTATTGTCGCTGCTGATCGGCTTCCTTGCCGTGTCCGCGATTTACCTGTACGCGTTCCCGCAAGCGAATATTTTTTATGCTGGGGTGGTCTTGCTGCACGCCGTTGGCGGTGTTGTGGCTTCGGTTTGGCTGCTGCTCTGGCTGGTACGGTCTTTGTTTTTGCGCCAGGGGGAGCCGCTGGTTCGCTACGGAATGGTTTTGCTGTTTCTCGGCGCGATTCCAGGACTGGCGCTGATTTACACCGGAGCGCTGAGCACGGAACGGCGCAACGTCTATCTCCACATCGGACTGAGCTTTCTCGGCGCCGGCCTGGTGACTGCGGCCCGTTTGGGCACTCGCCGATGGCTCTCCCGTCATGCTGCTCTTCGCGTTGCCGCCGTAATCGTGGTGCTGGCGGTGCTGGCTCCCATTGCTCGCTACCTTCGAGAAACTCGCTGGACGCAGCGTGGGCGCATTGAAAATCCGGCCCTGCCGCCCGTCAGCATGGACGGCGAAGGCGACGGCCCCAGCGGGCCATTTTTCCCCAGTTCCGCGCAGGTCTATGGCGGAGAAAAAATTCCCAGCAAGTTTTTCATGGAATCGGATTCCTGCAAGCGCTGTCATGAGGATATCTATAACCAGTGGAACAGCTCGGCCCACCATTTTTCATCGTTCAACAATCAGTGGTATCGCAAGGCGATCGAGTACATGCAGGATACGGTCGGCACCAGGCCTTCCAAATGGTGCGGCGGATGCCACGACCCGGCCGTGCTCTACAGCGGCAAGATGGACACGCCCATTAAACAGATCGTGCACACGCCGGAAGCCCAGGCAGGACTTGGCTGCATGATGTGCCACTCCATCGCCGACGTAAAAAGCACGATGGGGCAGGGCGATTTCATCTCGAGTATCCCAAGCTGCACGAACTCGCGGCCAGCAAGAATCCGGTGGTCCGCACTCTGCATGACTTCATGATCAAGCTGAATCCGGAGCCGCACCGCCGCGTGTTCCTCAAGCCGTTCATGAGGCAGCAGACGGCGGAGTTCTGCTCCTCGTGCCACAAGGTGCACCTCGACGTGCCGGTTAATCATTACCGCTGGATTCGGGGCTTCAACGAGTACGACAACTGGCAGGCCAGCGGCGTTTCGGGCGAGGGTGCGCGCTCGTTCTACTACCCGCCGAAGCCACAGCAGTGCGCCGACTGCCACATGCCGCTCGAGCCCTCCAATGACATGGGGAACGTTGCCGGCAAGGTGCACTCGCACCGTTTCCCGGCTGCCAACACCGCGCTGCCCACGGCCAACGAGGATGCCGCGCAGTTGAAGGCTACCGAAGATTTTCTGACCAGCGGAGCGCTTACGGTGGATATTTTTGCGCTCACGCCGGCCAGCGCCCCGCTGAAGACCGGAGCCGTCGCGCAGCACGAACTCGCAACCACCTTCGCGGTGGGAGAAGAAGCGGAAGCGAAAATCACGCCCGGAGTCGTCGCGGAGGCTGCCGCTCCCGTTACCGCGGCTGTGACCGCTCCTCTAGACCGTGTGCGGCCAGCCGTTCGTCGCGGCGACACGGTTCGAGTGGAGGTTGTGGTTCGTACCAAGCGCGTCGGACATTTTTTCCCCGGCGGCACGGTCGATGCCTACGATACCTGGCTCGAACTGAAAGGCGTCGACGACAAGGGCCAGACGATTTTCTGGAGCGGCATGGTCGAGGACAACGGCAAAGGCCCAGTGGAAAAGGGCGCGCACTTCTATCGCTCGCTTCAGGTGGACGCGCACGGCAATCCGATTAACAAGCGCAATGCCTGGGCTACGCGCGCCGTGGTGTATGTTCGCCTGATCCCGCCTGGCGCCGCGGACACGGTGCACTTCCGCATGAAGATCCCCGAGAAAACGGGCGGCAGGATCACTTTGACCGCGCGGCTCTGCTATCGCAAGTTCTCGTGGTGGAATACGCAGTTCGCCTTTGCTGGCGAGCGCGACAACAGTCCGTCGAAGCCAGGAGTTGCGCCTCCCACGGTGACGCCCGACTACGACGATACAAAAATGGCGTTCACCGCATCGCTTCGCGGAATTTCCGCGAAGGAGGAAAAAATTCCCGANNCGCCCCGGCGCCGCAGCCCAAAACTGAGCTGGCGAAAGAAGACTGGCAGCGTTGGAACGATTACGGCATCGGGCTGTTGCTGCAAGGCGATCTGAAAGCGGCGCAAGCGGCGTTCGAAAAAGTCACGGCGGTCGATCCGCAAAATCCCGATGGCTGGGTGAACATCGGACGCGCCGCCCTGCAGGAAGGCGACGTGGCGCGCGCCCACAGCGTGCTTGAGAAAGCGCTGGCGCTCAACCCGAAGCTGGCGCGAACCAACTTTTTCTACGGATCGCTGCTGAAGTCCACGGGAGACTACGACCAGGCCGCCGCTCATTTCGAAATCGTGCTGGCGCAATATCCCCGCGACCGCGTGGCGCTGAATAATCTGGGCCGCGTTCTTTTTCTCGAGCGCAAGTATTCCGAAGCGGTGAAAGTTCTGCGGCAAGTACTAGCGGTAGACCCCGAGGATTTGCAGGCGCACTACAACCTCATGCTCTGCTACAACGGCCTTGGCGACGAAAAGATGTCCAAAGAGCACCAAGCCCGCTATCTGCGCTTCAAAGCCGACGAAGCCTCGCAAGCCATCACCGGCCCCTATCGCCAACTCAATCCCGAAGACAACAATGAACGCCAGAATATCCACGAGCACACATCGGTTCCGCTGGCTATCTTGAAGAACGCACCAAGCAAACGCCTAGCCGCGAGCGCCGCCGCGATTCCCGGGGCCCAAAGGTGATGCACTCTTCCAAAAGAAAATTCACCACGGAGGCACCCTTCGGCTGCACTCAGGGCAGGCTCCGACACGGAGGGAAACTCGATTCTTGTTTTCCAGCATTTCTCCGTGCCTCCGTGCCTCCGTGGTGGGTGGTGCCTTTGCTGCTAGTCGTGGCGAGCTTCGCACCCGCACAAACCGTCAGCTTCCGCGACATCACCGCGCAGGCCGGCATCCATTTCACCCACAACAACGGAGCCTTCGGAAAGAAGTGGCTTCCGGAAACCATGGGTCCCGGCTGCGCCTTCATCGATTACGACAACGACGGATTCCCTGACATCCTGCTGGTCAACGGCCAGGACTGGCCCGGCCATCCACCCCATCGCGCCGAAGGCGGCGCGACCACGCTGAAGCTTTACCACAATAATCACGACGGGACCTTCACCGACGTGACGCGCAGGTCGGGCCTGGACATTTCGCTTTTTGGGATGGGCATCGCGGTCGGCGACTACGACAACGATGGCTTCGACGACATCTTTATTACTGCTGTCGGCCAGAGCCATCTCTTCCACAACAACGGCAACGGCACGTTTACGGACGTGACCAAATCCGCGGGGCTCTGGGGTCCGAACGAGTTCTCGACCGGCGCTGTCTGGGTCGATTACGATCGCGACGGCAAACTCGATCTGGTCGTGGCGAACTATGTGCAGTGGTCCGCGCAAACCGACCTCTACTGCACCATCGATGGCGCGCACAAATCTTACTGCACGCCCGAATCGTATAAGGGGACATCGGCTCGCCTTTGGCATAACCTGGGCAACGGCAAGTTCGAAGATGCTACCCAGAAGGCCGGACTTTACGATCCAACTTCAAAGGGTCTTGGCGTCGCCATTCTCGACTACAACAACGACGGATGGCCCGACATTCTGATTGCTAATGACACGCAGCCCAACAAGCTCTATTTAAATAGGAAGAACGGGACCTTCGAGGAGCGCGCCGTTTCCGCCGGCATTGCCTTCAGCGAAGACGGCATTGCCCGCGCCGGCATGGGCGTCGACGCCGTGGATTACGACCGGTCTGGCAGCGCCAGCCTGGTGATTACAAATTTTGCAAACCAGATGCTCTCGCTCTACCACAACGAAGGCAACGGCCTTTTTGTGGATGAAGCTCCGCGCTCGGAAGTCGGCCGCTCGACGCTGCTGACGCTCGGCTTCGGCTGCTTTTTCTTCGACTACGATAACGACGGCTGGCAAAATATCTTCGTCGCCGACGGCCACATCGAAGACCAGATCGAAACGGTGCAAAAGCGCGTCAGCTACGCCGAGCCGCCGCACTTGTTCCGCAACCTCGGGAACGGCAAGTTTGAGGAAGTGACGATGAAAGTCGGAAGCGCGTTTGCCGCTCCAAAAGTCGCGCGCGGCGCTGCCTTTGCCGACATCAATAATGACGGAGCCTTAGACGTGCTGCTCATGACCAACGGCG
>PKXK01000130.1:0-15481 GCA_003132325.1 Acidobacteriaceae bacterium | reverse complement strand
AGCCGACACGGTCGAGATCGACTGGCCCAGCGGGCAAGTGGACAAGCTCGCAGCTATCGCGACCGGGCAGACCATTACCGTCCTGGAAGGCAAAGGCCAGATCGGCGCGCGCGCGTACGGGAAGAAGTAAGTCGTAGTTTTCTACCCATCCTGGCATTCGGATAGAATCATCTCCGAACTCACCATGACAACTATCAGGACACTCGGCATCGCTCTCATTCTCGCGTCTGTTGTTGCGCTGCTAGCCGCGACTGCTCCCGCCCCGAATCCCATGGAGGCGGCGCGCCTTAACAACATCGGCATTGCTTACATGAACCAGCAGCTTTTTGAGAAAGCTTTGAAGTCGTTTGAAGCGGCCGCGATTGCCGACCCGGCGCTCGAGGTGGCGGCCGTCAATCGCGGAGTGGCGCTGCTCAACCTGCAGCACGGCGACGAGGCTAAGGGGATGCTGG
Organism: Acidobacteriaceae bacterium; assembly: GCA_003132325.1. Lineage (GTDB taxonomy): Bacteria > Acidobacteriota > Terriglobia > Terriglobales > Acidobacteriaceae > Acidiflorens. Next base: position 15,029 of record PKXK01000130.1, on the reverse strand, counting down.
AGAAGGCTACAAAAAGCAATCCCAAAGACGCGCACGCCTGGTACAGCCTCGGCCTGTATTACAAAAATTCGTCGAACGCGGGATTGGCCGTCGATGCCTTCCGTCGCGTTACCGAAATCGATCCGAACGACGCCGACACCTGGTACTTCCTGGGATCGACCTGCGCGCAACTCAAGCAGTTTCCGGAAGCGATCGCCGCCTTCGAGCATGCGTTGAAGCTCGATCCGCACCATGCCTCGGCCGAGTTCGGATTGGCGCGGGCCTACCAGCAATCCGGCCAAGCTGATCCGGCCCACGAGGCGATGAAGAAATTCCAGTACATCACGCAGAATAAGCTGGGCGCGCCCATCAGCCTGTCGTATGGCGAGCAGGGAAAGTATTCGCGCGCGGAAGACTCGCCGGTGGCGGTGGAGAAGGTGCCGGTGGCGATTCCGGTGAGGTTTGTGGATGTGACGGAGAGCGCGGGAATCATAACTAGACCCAGCCCTATCGGGTCCGCGACGATGGAGGGCGGCCATGTTGAAAGGCACCTCGCGGAGGGCATCGTTGGTACGGGTGCCTGCTTCTTGGATTACGACGGGGATGGGCGAGTGGATGTCTTCGTCGCGGATGATGGACCGCAGGGTGGTTTCGGCCTTTATCACAACCTGGGCAACGGCAAGTTTGAGGACGTCACGAAAGCGGCCGGGCTCGACCCTACCTTGCACGGCATCGGGTGCACCGCCGGCGACTATGACAACGACGGGGCTACGGATCTGGTTGTGAGCTTCAGACACCGTGTCATGTTGCTGCACAACGAGAAGAACGGAACATTCAAAGATGTCACTGAGGCCGCTGGGATCAAGGCCGACGGTCTCAATATCGGAGTCACCTTCATTGATTACGACCACGATGGCGATCTGGATTTGTNNGACGTCAGCCGAGAGACTGGGCTTGCAACTGCTGGCTTCCACACGGCGGCTGTTGGGACCGACTACAACAATGATCGCGCTGTTGACCTCGTTGTGACCGACAACGTACCCACGATTTTTGAGAATCCCCGCGAAGGAAAATTCCCGGCCCGCCAGCCCTGGACTGGCTCGAAGCCCGAATTCGCCCTCGGCGTTGCCGTCCTCGATTTTGATCACGACGGCTGGATGGATCTTGTGTTCACTCACCAGGGCGAACCTGGCATCACGCTTTGGCGGAACAACCAGGGTAAGACCTTCGAGCAGGTCCCTCTGCCGAAAGTCGAATGGGCTCGTGCCTACGGCGTCGTCGCCTTCGACTACGATAACGATGGCTGGGTTGACCTTGCTGCCGTCGGCGAAACCAAAGACGGGCGCGGCGAAGTCCGTCTCTTCCGCAATCTGGGACCCGACGGATGGAAAGACGTCACCGCCGAAACCGGACTCGACAAAATTCAGCTCAGGGAGTCGCGCGCCATCATCGCGGGCGATTACGACAACGACGGCGCTGTCGATCTACTGATCACACAAAATCACGGGCCCGCCGTGCTGCTCCACAACGAAGGCGGCAACAAGAACAATTCGCTGCGCCTTGCGCTCAAGGGACTGAACGCTCGAGGCCATCGACGATAAGTTTGTCGTCTTCGGATCGGGCGATGAAGTCGCGCTCGATTTCGATCCGGCGAATCTGCCCGCGTTGCCGCGCGGCTGGGTGCGCGACTATTTCTTCGTTGCCAACGGATACGAAAAAGATATGGACTTCTACGCCTACCACGGCGATACGGTCGACCCGCTGCCCTTCCGTGACATGCGCACTTACCCGTATTCCGGGCAGTCGTTTCCCTCTGACGCCGAGCATATGAATTACTTGCTGGAATACAACACGCGGTTTATGTCGGGGAATGAGGCGGGCGGATACTCGTTCCAGTATCCCAAGTAATAAGTTCTCAGTTTTCAGTTCTCAGTTCTCAGTCAAAGCCCGGAGATTCTTCTGAGAACTGGGAACTGCCGCCAGCCTCAGTCAGTACGTGCTCTCGTCCAGCAACGCCGCGCAGATGCAGCAGGCCTTGCAGCGTCTCCAAAACAGTCTCGCGTCGGGGGACCTGAACGGAGCCCAGTCGGCTTTTGCGACGGTTCAGAGCGACCTGAAAAACGCTCCTTCGCCGGCGCAGGCCAATGAAATAAACGCCGCGTCACAATCCGTGCAGTTGGTCAACGCACTGCTCAGTCCGTTGAATTCGAGCACTGCCTCCAACCTTTCTGACACGACCAGTTCCGTGTTAGAGAAGGTCTATGGAAACCGGGGCGGGCTGAACGTCCTCGCCTAGCAACCCGTGGTGAAACTCGCGCGCCCAAAGCCAGCGCCTAAAGGCGCATTCATAACACGGCACTTGCGGCATGCCTGAAGGCATGCCCTGATACGAATCTTACTTTCAACACGGGCTGCTAGGATCCGCTGGGAACCTTCCACGGATCGCGTAGTTTCCGCCGCCGGTGAACCTCGGCGATATCTCCAGATACGCCGGGTGGGAAAATTAGTTTGTAACGATTCCGGCGCTTTCCGCACTATCTCAATAAGTGGATGACATCGCGCTGTGCGGCGATGGCCCCACAGTTTAGGATCTCGACTGGGAAACTCCTAGCTGGGATTCAGTAAGGTGCCGGAGCCGACGGGGAAGCGGTTCCGGCGCTTTGTATGCAGTCTTCCTCGCCCGCCCAGTCATCGCCAGTCATAGGAGTCACGATCTTCCCAGTGCATGCCGCACGCTCCATCCCGTCGACCGGACGCCGCTACCGTGGCCACACGGTTCTGAAACGGACGCTGCTCAAGCTGGTCCCGGCGAGCCCGGAATGGGCATGGAAGTTCCGAACCCTCGAAGCCAGAGCGGCGCTCCAGCAAGGGTTGTACGAAGATGCTCTAAAGCTCCTCAAGTCAGCGCCGTTACCTTCTGACCAGCCCGACTTACTCATCCCCATATTGACGCTTGCTGGGGAGGCCGATACTAATACGCACAACTTCCCCGAAGCAGGGCACTCGCTTAACGAAGCAGCGAGGCTCTGCGACATTTTCGCGTCCGCGAGTTGTGGATATGTTTTCAAAGCGCGTGGACTTCTGGCAACCGAACTGAATCAGTTCCCGTCCGCGGAGCGGCTATTTGAGCTTACCCTCGCCTTTGCACGCACCCACGGGGACGCGTTACTCGAATCTCATGCTCTTCTCAACTTGGGCAACGAGTCGCTGGCGCGAGGTCGCTACGATGAAACGATCGACAGGTCGGAAGCTGCGTACAAGACTGCGACGGCTGTAGGCGCCCGTAGGCTTCAACTGATCATTCAGGGCAACATCGGTTGGGCCCACTACAAGCTCGGCGACTCCGAAAAGGCTTTGGAATTGTTTGCCGAGTCGGAAAAGCTGGCGTCGCAACTTGGGGATGTCTGGAATCAGGAAAACGAACTCACAAACATCGGCTACATCTACATGGACGAGCGCAAGTCTGACCTGGCCGCACAGACATTTCAACAGGCATTGAGTCTTGCGCAGGGAATTCATGCAAAGGAAGATATCTACAATGCTCTCCGCGTACTGGCGCGGCTCTCCTTGCAGACCGGCGACTTGGCGAATGCGAGCCAGTATGCTCAGCAAGCTCTCGATATTGCGCGACAAGACGGAAACCATCTCGATGAGCTCTATCCGATGCTTGTCCAGGGACAGATTGCGGCTCGCCGCGGCGACGTCGCATCGGCTGAGAGCGCGTTCCACGAGGTCGAAGGCGACAAGGTCTGTCCCATTTTTCTGAAGTGGGGGGCGGAGCACTCGCTCGCGCGGCTCTACGAAGACGAAAAGCATCCAGATGCCGCGAACCGCGAATATCGGGTAGCCCTCGCCACATTCGAGGCGGCCCGCGACCAGGTGCGGCATGAAGATTCCCAGCTGTCGTTTCTTACAAATGCGGCTCGTATCTATGACGACTACGTTCACTTTCTGGTGGCGCGTGGAAGGACGGACGACGCGCTGCGCTGGGCCGACTACAGCCGCGCCCGTACGCTGGCCGAAGGATTGGGATTGCTGGCCAAGGGAGGTTCTGCTGGGCCTCCGTCACTGAACCCTCAGCAAATTGCCCGGCGAGCGGAGGGCGCGGTTCTTTTTTATTGGCTGGGCGAGAAGCAGTCGTACTTGTGGGCGATCACGGCGCGGAAGACAAGTTTGTTTCCACTTCCTCCCGGCGCAGAAATCGATGCGGCGGCCGGAAGGTATCGCAAGGCTCTGGGTGGGCCGCAAGACGTTCTCGCATCTGCCGATCCGGACGGGCGCTGGCTCTACCGCACGCTGATCGCGCCAGCGGAAGCGCTGCTGAACAAGGACGCGAAGGTTTTCGTCATCCCGGATGGCAGCTTGAACAATCTGAATTTTGAAACGCTTCTCGTCGGCGATTCGAAGCCGTCCGAACCCAAACTCTCCGAAGCAAAGCTCTCCGAAACGAAGTTGCACTACTGGATTGAGGACGTGACGATTGCGAATGCCAGCTCGCTTCGGGTGCTGGGAGCGGCGCGCACTCCGGCAAGAGACGGGGCGAGCCCCGTCTCTACAGGCGACGCGGGTAAAAGCACAGGCATCGGTGAAGGGAAACGCGACCGCGGCCTGCTGCTCTTGGGCAACAGCGTTGCTCCGAACGATAAATATCCGGAACTTCCGAAAGCCGCAGCCCAGATGGAGAGCGTTGCCCGGCATTTTCCGGCGGCGCGGCTGCGAATATTGGCGCGCGAGCAGGCGACTCCGGCTGCGTATCTGGCCAGCCGTCCAGAGCAGTTTTCTTATATCCATTTTGTCGCGCATGGAACGGCCAGCCGGTTGAGTCCGCTCGATTCGGCGATTGTGCTGTCGAAGACCGCAGTGCCGAAGGCCCCACTTTCAAAGACTGCGCCTTCCGAAGGCTCCGCCGACAGCGATTCCTTCAAGCTCTACGCGCGCGACATCATTCGCCATCCTTTGCGAGCCGACCTGGTCACGATCTCGGCGTGCTATGGCGCGGGCGAACGCGCGTACTCGGGCGAGGGACTGGTCGGGCTTTCCTGGGCGTTCCTTCGAGCGGGCGCCCACAACGTGGTTGCCGCCTTGTGGGAAGCGACCGACGCATCCACCGAGCAACTNNCTGCGGGCCGCGAAACTGTCTTTGCTGCGGGGAAGCGGATTCCACAATCCGTTTTACTGGGCGCCGTTTCAACTTTATGCGGGGTCGTGAGGCGTTGCCCCTCAGCTAGAGAAACTCTGATTAAGTACCATCAAAAACCTTGAACCACAGGGTACACAGGGGTGCACGGAGGAACCCTGGTACTTAATCAGACTTTCCCTAGAGACGGGGCTTGCCCCGTCTCCCACGGCGGGACGGCTGTTGAGTTTACTTAATCGCTTCCGCCGCGATTCTCTCGGTCACGAACGCTTCGATCACGTCGCCGGCTTTAATGTCGCCGTAGTTCGAGATCGAGATACCGCACTCCATGCCGCTGGTCACTTGCGAGGCGTCGTCTTTAAAGCGCCGCAGCGATGCCACTTTGCCTTTGAACACGACCACGTTATCGCGCAGCAACCGCACTTCGGAATCGCGCTTGATCAATCCATCGCTCACGCGGCAACCGGCAATCGTGCCGACCTTCGGAATGCGGAATGTCTCCAGCACATCGGCGCGGCCCTGGTAAGTTTCTTTGATGGTCGGTTCGAGGAGCCCGGTCATGGCGCGCTTGATCTCGTCCTGCAGTTCGTAAATGATCGAGTGCAGACGGATATCGACTTTTTCCTGAGCGGCCAGCTCTTGCGCTTTGCGCTCCGGACGCACGTTGAATCCAATGATGACCGCATTCGACGCCGACGCCAGCAGCACATCGGTCTCGGTGATCGCGCCAATGCCCGAGCGCAATAACTTCAGCCGTACTTTGTCGTTCGACAGCCGGCCGATCAAGTCGCCCAGAACTTCGACCGAGCCCTGCACGTCAGCTTTCAGGATGACGTTCAGTTCCTTCATGCCCGCCGTCTTCAGTTGCTCGGCCAGGCCTTCGAGCGAGACGCGCGAACTCTTGGCGAGCGCGGCTTCGCGCGCCTTTTGCTCGCGGTATTCCGAGATGTCGCGCGCCTTCTCGCGGTCGGTGACCACCACGAACTGATCGCCCGCCTGCGGCAGCCCTTCCAATCCGATAATCTCTACCGGGGTCGCGGGCGGCGCTTCCTTCAGCGGCTTGCCGCGATCGTCGAACATGGCGCGAACTTTTCCATAGACGTTCCCCACCACGAAATTATCGCCGGCGCGGAGCGTGCCGTTCTGCACCAGGATCGTCCCTACTGGTCCGCGTCCGCGATCCAGCTTCGCTTCGAGCACCACGCCGCTCGCGGCGCGTCCCGGAGTCGCTTTCAATTCCTGCAAGTCCGCCGTCAGGCAGATCATTTCCATCAGCAGATTNNTGCCGCCCCAGTCTTCCGGCATCAGGCCGCGATCGGCCAGTTGCTTCTTGACGCGTTCGGGCAGCGCGCCCGGTTTATCGATCTTGTTGACCGCAACAATGATGGGAACTTCGGCGGCGTGGGCGTGGTCGATGGCCTCGATGGTCTGGGGCATCACGCCGTCGTCGGCGGCGGTGACCAGCACTACGATGTCAGTCGCTTTTGCGCCGCGCGCGCGCATGCGCGTGAACGCTTCGTGACCCGGCGTATCGAGGAACACGATCTCGCGGCCATAGGCCGGAGACGCCGTATCCGAGATGCGAACCTTGTAGGCCCCGATGTGCTGCGTGATGCCACCGGCTTCGCCTCCAGCGACATTGGTGGAGCGGATGGAATCGAGCAGCGTGGTCTTGCCGTGGTCGACGTGCCCCATAATGGTGACCACGGGCGGACGCGACACGGCTTCCGCGCCTTCTTCGCTGCTCTCGGTGGCTGCGTCGGTATCTTTCGCGGCTTGTTCCTCGAAGGTGATGACTTCGGTATCGGCTCCGAAGAAGCGCGCCATTTCGCTGGCGAGTTCGGCGTCGAGGGTTTGGTTGATGGTCGCGAACACGCCCCGCACCACTAGCCGTGCGATCACATCCTTGGCGCGAATGCCCAACTTCTCGGCCAGGTCTTTCACCGAGATTCCTTCGGTAATGGTGATGTTGCGCGTGATCGGCGCCGGCTCGCTGTTGATGGTCATGCGCGGCGGCGGAGTGTAGCCCTTCATCGGGCCTTCCTTCACGCCTCGCGGCACATATCTCTGACCCGGCCGTCGCGATGGACCTCCCGGACGAGCTCCTGGACGCGTCGCTCCCGGCGGCGCCATTCCCGCTCCCGGTCCCACACCGAGTGGACGCGATCCCGCGGGCGCAACGCGTGTGGGATGCATTGGCCGCCGTTCCCCCGGACGCAGCGGCGGGCGCGCTTGTCCCGGCGCCGACGGTCGTCCGCTACGCTGAAAAATTGGCTGCCCCGGCACAGGCCGTCCAGGCGTCGACCGCGGTGGCGCTCCCGGCACCGGCGGAGGCGCCTTGTACACCGGGCGCGGGCCCGTCTGCGGCATGATCATTCGTGGCGGCGGCGCACTCGGAGGCGCTGGTTTGGCGGGTGCTGAAGCTTGCATCTGAGTAAGGTTAACAGGTGCCGGAGGCTGTGCCGCTGGCGGAGGACTTCCAGCCTGCGGGGCAGGCGTCAAAGTCGGAACTCGCGGCGGAACAGCGATCGCNNCGCTTCGCTCGCGGGCTTGGATGGCACTGCCATCCGCGTCACGGGAGCCACCGGGGCTCCTGCCTTTGCTTCCACCGCGGGCGTCGTCGTCGGAATTGGCGGCTTGACTGGCGGACGCGCAGCAGGATGCTCGACGGCTTCCTTTTGCTGCGTGATGGCGCGCAGTACATCTCCAGGCCGCGAAATATGCGAGAGGTCAATCTTGGTCTTGATCTCTTCTTCGCCGCGAGCGGCACGCGTGGCTTTCGCCGAACTCGTCGCCGCGTCGGATCGGCCGCGGAGATGTTTCCGCACCAGTTCCGCTTCGTGATCTTCCAGAGAACTGGAGTGCGTTTTCTTCTCCGTAACGCCCACCGTGGTCAGCACGTCAAGAATTTCCTTGCTCTTGACTTCCAACTCACGGGCCAGATCGTTGATTCGAATCTTACTCATCCGCCGTCGTTTCCTTTTCTTGTCCCGCGGCTCGTGTGGGGACGGGGCTTTGCCCGGTCCACCGAGCAATCTCGCGTCTCTAGGCTCGCATATCTAACCTCTCGAAAATCCCGGTGCCATCTCGCTTCCGGCTCACACCCGGCTTGCTTCCGGTTGACGAAGCCCGTGCGTCCGGTCCGGATCGAACTCCGAACTCGCCACTCTCCCAGGGTCAGCTCTGCTTGTCTTCCGGGGCTTCTTCGGTCGCGGCTTCTTCGGTCGCAGACTCTTTCGACGCGGACTTTTCGGAGGCAGACTCTTCAGACAAAAGCCCGGCGCCTTCTTCTGCAACCGCCGTTGCCACAGGCTCCGTCTCGGCGGGCGCCGTTTCTAACCCGCCCTCTGCCGGCGATTCCTCGCCGACTTCTGTTCCGGTGACTGCCGCTTCGGTGGCGGCTTCTCCGGAGGTTTCCGCGTCCGCGGCGACTACCGCCTCGCCACCATCCACGCTGGCGAAATAATTATTGACCGCGATACTGATTTTTTCCACCGTTTTCGGGCCAATGCCTTCAATCGCTTCCAGTTGTTCCGGCGTCATATCGGCGAGCGATTCCACCGTGTTCACGCCCGCCGCCTTCAGTTTCTCGACCAGCCCCTCGCCCAGTCCCGTAACCAACTCCAGCGGAGTTACGGTTTGCGTGACCAGCGCCGACATCTGCTGCTCCACTTCCTGCCGCTTTTCTTCTTCGCTCTTGATGTCGATCTTCCAGCCCAGCAGCTTCGCCGCCAGCCGCACGTTCTGCCCTTTTTTCCCGATCGCGAGCGAAAGCTGCGTGTCGTCCACCACCACTTCCAGATGCTTGTCCGCGGCGTCGACAATCGTCACCCGGCTCACTTTCGCCGGCTGCAGCGCCTTCTCCGCGAACGTAACCGGATCCTCGTGATACTCGATGATGTCGATCTTTTCTCCGCGCAACTCGCGGATGATCGACTGCACCCGCATGCCCTTCATGCCGACGCAGGCGCCGACTGCGTCCACATCTTTGTCTTTCGACAGCACCGCGATCTTCGTGCGCTCGCCCGCTTCCCGCGCGATCGCCCGGATCACCACCGTGCCGTCATAAATTTCCGGAACTTCGGTCTGGAACAGATGCTGGACCAATTCCGGAGCGGAGCGCGAAGCGATCACGCCCGGACCCTTCGCCGCTCTTTCCACCCGCACGATCACGACCCGAATCCGTTCGCCCACCGCGAACGATTCCAGCCGCGACTGCTCCTTGCGTCCCATGCGCGCTTCGGCCTTGCCGATATCGAGAATCACATCCGGACCCTCGATCCGCTTTACGGTCGCATTCACGATCTCGTTTACGTGCCCGATGTATTCGTTGTAGACCGTGTCGCGTTCCGCCTCGCGTACTTTCTGGAATATGACTTGCTTGGCCAGTTGCGCCGCGATCCGTCCCAGAATCCCTTCCGTCACTTTCGGGATCAGCAGCTCTCCGCCCGCTTCCGCCGCCGGATCGAGCTTACGCGCCTGCTCGACCGTCACTTGCAAGTTCGCGTCTTCCACCTGCTCCGGAGTCTCGACGATCGACTTCACCGCATAGGCATTGATCTTGCCGCTGTCTTTGTCGAGCACGGCGCGCAAGTTTTCCTGCGTCTTGTAGTACTTGCGCGTGGCCACCACAATGGCGTCCTCGACCGCGCTGACCACAATCTGCGGATCAATGCCTTTTTCCCGGCTGACCCCTTCGATGATGTTGTAGAGCTCACTCGCCATAAAAGTCAGTTCTCAGTTCTCAGTTCTCGGTTCTCAGTTTTCAGGATTCGCTCTTCCTGAGAACTGAGAACTGGGAACCGAGAACTATATTTCTGGTACCAGATTCGCCTTCTCTACGTTCCCTAACTCAATTTCAACCTTCGGCGCCGCGCCTTCTTTCGGACTCATCTTCTTCTTACTCTTGCGCGCCGCGCCCAGATCGAGCAGCAGTTTTCCGTTCTCGAAGCTTTCCAGCTTCCCTTCAAAATGCCGGTTGTCATTCACCGGCTCGCGCGTCGTCAACTTCACGCGGCATCCGCAGAAGCGCTCAAAATCTTTCGCCTTGGTCAGCTTGCGATCCAGCCCCGGAGACGAAACTTCCAGGACATACGATCCGCTGGGGAACGCATCCTCAACGTCGACGATCGTTCCGAACTCCCGGCTAAACTTCGAGCAATCCTCGTGCGTTACGCCGTCGGGGCGATCTTCGTATAGATGATCCGCCGCTGGAGCCGCTCCCGGCCGGTCAATAAAAACGCGCAGCATGCGGTGCTTACCCGCCCCGCATACCTCCACCTCAACTACTTCCAGCCCGCTCGAGCCCGCCACGCGCTCGGCAATCTGCCGGGCCTTCTCCAGATCAAAAGCCATGTTTTCAGCAATTTGCGTCCGAATCGCCGAGCCAGTCATTCCAGTAAATCGCCAGTAAATCGCCCAGCGAATCGGCCCAAACTAAAAAGTGGGCTTTCGCCCACTGGTGTGCTTCGACAATCCTGGCACTACGACACAACAGTATTCATCGCTAACTATACGCCGCCCCTATGGAAAACACAAACAGCTTGGGCTATACTACCCGCCGTCCTGGGACGTCCTGCGATTACGCCGGGACGGTTTGGAGGTTTTCGTGAAACTCATGATTCTCGTGGTTGCTCTTACCGCGGTGGCAGCGCTCTTCGCAGTCCAGCCAGCCGTTGCTCAGAATGCTTTTACACCCGACCAGGTTAAATTTGGACCTGCGCCGCCTTTCCTGCCGCCTGGCGCGCAGTTGGCTGTCTTGGAAGGCGACCCGATGGCTTCCACCGGCGACTTCACGATTCGTCTCAAGATGCCCGACGGTTACAAGGTCGCTCCGCACACTCATCCCAACCGGGAGAACGTAACCGTCCTCTCCGGCACCCTGAAGGTGGGTATGGGAGACCAATTCGACGCCAGCAAAATGGCGAGCTTCGGAGCGGGCAGCTTCGCCTATCTCGACCCCAGCATGCATCACTACGCCATGGCTTCCGGAGAAACGGTGATCCAGATCCACGGGATGTCGCCCGTAAAGTTCAACTACATCAACCCGGCAGACGATCCCAGCGGGAAGAAATAGCGGGAAGAGATCGGCGTTGAGGCGAGCCTCTCGGGTCCTCGATCTTGACTAATTCAATCGCCCCGCCCGTCCACGTCGAGCAGAGCTCAGCAGTCCTGGCAGCGGCTATTTGAGGCCACCCGCGCCCTGTCCAGCCACGCAGTTACGGAAGTATCGGAAGTAACCTTGCCGCCACTTCGCCTATCCCCCAAACTTCTGTTGAATGCAGTTTTCCCGGACCCATCTCGCCATCGCCATAGGCTCCGCTGGCCTGCTGGTGCTGGTGTTCCTCGGCTATCTGAACTGGCTCAGCAACCAGGGGCCGGTTCTGTCGCGCTCCGAGGAGCGCGACCCGCTTACCCAGATGCCGGTCAGCATCACCATGAATCCGTTCCGCGATCGCACTATTGAACGCACCGCCAACCGTTTTATTTCGGAGATGCGCGACGGCAATTGCCGCAAACTGCTCGCGCAGTGGGAAAAAGATTACCGACGGAAGCGCGCCGACTTCCTCTGCAACTCCGAAGCCCAGCACCCGCTGATTTCCTGGAACCTGGTGCAATGGGAGGACGCGCCGCCGCTCGTGATTCTGTACTACAAAGGCAAGCGCTACAGCAGCCCCAGCCAGGACGCAACCTACCAGGATCTTTTTTCAGTGACCGAGGAAAAGGGAGATTCCGGCTGGACGGTGACGAAGTACGACGCGTTTTACTGACGTATTTTTGGAATTCTCGACGTACTCCGCGCCTCGGCGGGTGAAACGCTTTAACTGATAGCTGATAACTGAGAGCTGACAGCTACCCTCCGATATGCACCATGGTCCGCGACGCCGGCACAAATCCCGGCTCCCCGATGTGGTGCCGCTCTTCTTTCTTCTCCACCACTTTCACGATGAACTCGGTGAGCTTCTCGTCGGTCGCGCCGCGCCGCATCAACTCATGCAGGTCGTGATCCCACGCAGAAAATAAACAGGTACGCAGCTTGCCGTCCGAGGTGATGCGGATCCGGCTGCAGTGTCCGCAGAACGGATGCGACACCGGCGCGATGATTCCGATCTCGCCCAAGCCATCGCGGAAGCGGTAGCGGCGCGCGGTTTCGCTGGGCTCGTGCGCCATCTCCTCCAGCGGGAGATATTCCGCCATGCGGGAGACGATCTCATCGAGGCGCACCACGATTTCCGGCGTCCAGACGCGGTCCTCTTCGAGCGGCATGAATTCGATGAAGCGCACCACCACCCGCTCTTCCCGCGCGAACTTCCCGAACTTAACGATCTGATCTTCGTTGAAGCCGCGCAGCAGCACGCAATTGATTTTCACCGGATCGAGACCCGCCAGCCGTGAAGCGCGCACTCCCGCCAGCACACTCTCGTATCCGTTTGGCACGCGTGTGATGCGCGCAAAGCGCTCCGGGTCCACCGCATCCATGCTGACGGTCACGCGGTCGAGGCCGGCGTCTTTCAGCGGCTGTGCGATCTCCGCCAGCAGGTGGCCGTTCGTCGTCACTGCGATCTCAGGCTTTTTCCCGTCCACGGTGCGCAACTTGGCGAGGTCGCGTACGAACTCCACAATACCCTTGCGCAGCAGCGGCTCGCCGCCGGTCAGGCGAATCTTCGTGATCCCGAGCCCAACCAGGATCCGTGCCATCCGCAGATAGTCTTCAAACGGAAGCTCGGCATACGCCGCGCCGTTGGTCCCCGTCCGGCAGTACACACACCTGTAGTTGCAGCGGTCCGTGATCGAGATCCGCAGGTCGTGGATCTCGCGCCCGAAATTGTCAGAAAGCGGCATTTAGCAATTAGCACTTAACAATTAGCATTGAGCCCTCACACCGCACCGAGCCGGTTTGGCTAAGGGCTAAATGCTAAGTGCTAAATGCTTGGAAGGAAGCAGGCGGGCACAATCCCAGCGAGCGTTTCCTTTCCAACACGGGAGGCGCGGACGTTTCCATCCGNNGAATTCTCCAGGCCACGGGGATCGGAAACTCGACGACCATTATAGATGCTGAAGGCAAACTCCGCGACCCTGTTAAACTTTCTCCATGAAAGCACTCGTCATCACTCGTTTCGGCGGGCCCGAGGTTCTCGAATTGCAGCAGGTTCCCGACGCGCATCCCGCGCCCGAGCAGCTTCTGGTGAAAGTGGAAGCGGGCGGCTTGAACTTTGCCGATCTGCTCACCGCGCGCGGAGGGTACGCCGGCACTCCCAAGCCTCCGCTCACCGCCGGCCGCGAATTTGCAGGTCGTGAAGATTCGGGCGGACGCCGCGTCATGGGCTACACGCAGTGGGCCGCCTTCGCGGAAAAAACCGTGGTGCATCGCAACCTCGCGTGGCCCGTCCCGGAAAATTGGACCGCGGAACAGGCCGCTGCTTTCCCGGTAAATTTCTTCACCGCCTATTTCGCCTACTGGAAGGCGGGTTTGCTGGAGAAGGCGTCCGGCGCCCGCGTCCTGATTCACGCCGTCGCCGGTGGAGTCGGCACCGCCGCCGTACAAATCGGAAAAATTCTTGGCATCGAGATGTACGGAACTTCTTCTTCCGAGGATAAGCTGGCCCGAGTGGGCGAGCTCGGCCTGCAACACGGCATCAACTACAAGCAGCGCGATTATGTCCAAGCGATCAAAGATCTGACGAGCGGCGAAGGAGTCGACGCGGTTTTCGAAATGCTTGGCGGCGAGCACGTCGGGAAAAGCGTCCGCTGCGTGCGCGACTTCGGGCGGGTCATCGTCTACGGCTCCGCCACCGGCGAAATTCCGCAACTCGACACCCGCCTTCTCTACGCCAAAGGCGCCAGCGTTCACGGGCTCTGGCTGTCCTATCTGAGCGCGAACCGCCCGCTTATGGAATCCGCGTGGAAACAGCTTTCCGAATGGCTGGCCGCCGGCAAACTCCTTCCCGTGATCGGAAAAGTTTTCCCGCTCGAGCAGGCCCGTGAAGCCTACACGCTAATGCAGGAAGGCAAGAATTACGGCAAGATCGTGCTGAAGATCGCGTAAACTGCTATTGCTATGTTCGAAGAGATTCCATCTCCACCACCGCCGCCAAGCCAGCGGGCCATGATTGCATTTTTTGGCTTCAGTTTTGCACTATTTTTAAGCGGGGCAGCAATCGCCTGGATTCGCTGGTCGGGTCCACTCTCGCTAATTCGAAGAATTAGCGCGGGAGAATTCATCGTCGGCTGCGTGCTTTCGGGAGTGTTTCTCCTAACTGCGAAATCGGGTACTCCGGAAGGCAACCGGAAGCGCATGTTGACCTTGTTCCTCGTTATGATGGTATATCAAATGATCATCGACGTTCTTCGATAGTGATGGTACGGATCCCTTCGTCATAGGCCACCACTCTGCAGTTCCTCAACCTAACCCTAGCTCCAGACAAAACACTCCCGCCTTGTTACTCCCAGCGGCGGCGACTAATAGGTCGCTAACGCAGCCACCGCCAGCACGTCCAACATGCATGGTCGCAAGAACCTTGGCTCGCAAAGAAAAAAGAAATCGGGAACCTATTCGAACCGGGATTCGTATCTTGTAGCGAACCAACGTGGGGTTGACGAAACCAACGTCGATCCACTTAAAGAATTTTCAGGGTGACGGGACTGGCGCAGGCATGGTTTGGCGGCCCTGGATGCGCCGGGTCCGGCAAAAAAACGGGTGTAAGACCCGCGTCTCTTTGCGTCACCCTGACCAGCGCATTGTAGGACTTTGCAGGGGAAAGGCAAGCCCTCAGCCGGGCTTTCTTGAACTCTCTCGAACCACCACCAGCCGCCCCTAAACGTCCCGACCAGAAACCGGGCAGAAAGCGAAGGAGCAAATGAAACTGAACCATCTGGCAAAGACTGTTGTGCTCGGGCTGGCCGTGCTGCTCGC
>PKXK01000072.1 GCA_003132325.1 Acidobacteriaceae bacterium | reverse complement strand
CGAATTTGGACAGCAATGATCCTAACTTGCTCACTGGTGGACTTTCCATAAGCAGCACCAATGCGTCATTCGGTACTCCCGATACGGGGATTCGTTATCTTTTAGGCCCCGGAGCAAACAATCATGCCAAGCAGCTCAACATTGTGGATGATCTTGTAGTGGTCGTGGGAGCACACCAACTGAAGTTCGGCGGCGACTACAGAGTAATCTTCTTTGACTCTTCGAACTTTCAACATTCCGTCGAACTCACTCCGGCATCGATTCCGGACCTTGTGGCCACGGGCGCCGCCGCTTTGTTCTCAAGCACGGTGAAGCCATCCGAACTGCTATCCCAGGCATTCTCAGTTTATGGTCAAGATACCTGGAAATTGAATCAGCGCCTGACTCTGGTTTACGGGCTCAGATGGGAAGTGGGTCCTGCTCCATCGGGCCGCGGCTCAACGATCCTCGGGGCTTGGAGTAGCTTGGACAATCCTTCTACGCTTGCTCTTGCGCCCGCCGGAACGCCGGTGTGGAGAACTGTCTACGCGAACGTTGCGCCGAGGTTGGGTATAGCTTACAGCCTTACTGCTGACGGCAAGCTGGTACTCCATGCGGGAGCTGGAGTTTTTTACGATCTTGGAGTCGGATCTGCGGCCGATCTCGCCACTCATTATCCGAATCAGGCTTTCGGGTTTGCTTCAGGAGTGACCTTGCCAGTCACCGACATCGCTCCATTCTTGCCGACAATTTCTTTGCTACCGCCCTATCCAGTATATGTCGAAGGTTTTTCGCCCAATTTGAGCACGCCTCGCTCATATCAATGGAACGTAGCCATCGAGAAGCAGATCGGCGGCAAACAAGCTCTGTCCTTTACCTACCTGGGGCAGGCGGGCAGGGAACTTCTGCGGCAGGAAGCCTTCTTCCAACCCAACGCTAGTTTTTCGGGCGATTTTCTGGTGACTGCAAACAGTGCCTTTTCTAACTATCACGCTCTACAGGTTCAGTACCGGCGCCATCTGTCCGCCGGGCTGCAAGCCCTTGCAAACTATACCTGGGCACACTCGCTGGACAATGCCTCAAACGACGTGGTTGACGGACTCCCCAGTAATGTCATCTCGGCTGCGAGCGACTATGGCAATTCTGATTTCGACATACGGCACACTTTCTCGGCTGCTATTACGTACGACATTCCAGGAATCAGGAAGGGAGTGCTTCACGCGGTCTCTAAGGACTGGACGATCAGTTCAGTAGTGGTGGCCAGAACCGGGTTCCCCTTCAATTTGCAGCTCTTTGGTACATCGCCTGATCCTCTTGGGTTTGCCACGACGCGTCCGGACCTTGTTGCTGGGCAGTCGCTCTGGGTCGGTGTCTCTACTGCTCCAGGCAGACAGAGCGTAAACGCTGCTGCATTCTCGATCCCAGGGACCGTGAGGCAAGGGACTGAACCAAGGAATGACATTCCTGGATTCGGTTTGACCCAGATTGACCTATCGCTGGCAAGAAAATTCGCTGTCACAGATAGGATAAATGTTCAATTTCGCGCGGATGCCTTCAACCTCGTGAACCACCCGAATTTTGCCAATCCCCTAGGATTTCTGGAGTTCGGTCCCACTTATCTCAGCTCAACCGAGATGTTGAATCAGGCACTGGGAGGGCTGAATCCCCTCTTCCAACAGGGCGGACCCAGATCGCTGCAGATTTCGCTAAAGCTGACCTTCTAGACTCGACGACAAACCATGTCTCTCCCCGTGTGCAGGCGCCGGAGCGTTGGATGCGTGACGAATCCGAAACGTCGACCGTGGAAGCGCCTGCACTTCTGGTGCGCTTGTCAGTTGATTGCTACATCCGGCTTCGTCGGCCTTCAGGCTGGTGATGTTCACGAAAATGAGGTGCGCCATGTTGCCCGTCCGGTAACGGTTTCGGACGCTATACGGATGACAAGGCTGGGTGATCCGGACTATGCGGATGGCGCTCCTTCCTTAGGACGGGTTGCACAGTTCTCTCACGATAGTAAGGAGTTCGTCATCGTAGTCAGAAGGGGAAATCTCGAACAGAATACAAACGAGTATCAACTGTTGCTTTGGAAGACAGACAGGATCGGTGATCCGGGCTTTCCGAAACACCTCCTGATGATGTCGTCTTCGTCGAACAGGTGCGCCATTGAGAACGTCAACTGGCTTGCCGACAACGAAACGCTTGTGTTCTTGGGAGAACAGCAAGGTGGGCTACACCAGTTGTACGCCTTTAACGCTGAGAGCCGTGTCCTGACCAAACTGACAAACCACTCCACCAACATTGTTTCGTACGGAATCACGCCCGATGGAAAGCGGATCGCGTTCCTCGCAGAGGCACCGGAAGAACCACTTTTTGACTCGCAAGCGAAGCGGCAAGGAGTGCTGGTCACGACACAACCTCTCTCGGATCTGCTGCTCGGGAGGACGAGTACAACTGCCGTGCAACTGTGGTTTCAGGACGAGTCCGGGCACAGTCGCGAGTTTGCCGTTCGTGAAAGCACCTCATACAGCAATTCGCCGGTACTATCTTCCGACGGCCGCTTCATAGTGGTTCGCGCCGAGGTTGCGAGCATTCCTGAAGAATGGAAGCGCTACCTGGATCCACTTTTGCAGGGCTATACAAACCCCACTACCTCGCAAGGGCAAGAGACCTGGCTGTCGCGGTACGCCCTAATCGACACGCAAACAGGCAAGAGTCGATTTCTGCTGAATTCGCCGGTGCGTTCGGTTGACAGCTTGATAGCTTGGTCACCCGACGACAGGTCCGTCGTAATCGCCGGTGTTTACCTACCGCTGGATGACACTCACGGGGAGGAACTAAGAACGAAGCAAACCAAGACGTTTGCAGTCGAAGTGAATGTCTTGGATGGCACGGTGACCAGAATCGCCCAGGAGGATCGGATCACGCCGAGTTTCACGCACGATTACAAGCGAAGTCTCGCATGGGATCGGCAGAGTGGGTGCTTACTTTTCGGGTTCTCAAGTGTCTACCCAGCGCCAGATCTGAAGCCGCAGGTGGCGTTTGCCAAGAAGGCAGGGCAGTGGGAAAAGATGGAGTGCGCTGTCGTGGAGCATGGCGGCGTAGATGTTTCTCTAGAGGAGAACATGAACATGGCCCCGCGTGTCTTTGCGGTCGACAGGACTGCGCGCCGAAAGACGATGCTGTTCGATCTCAATCCGCAATTCGCCTCTCTCCAATTTGGCAAAGTTGAGGAGATTGAGTGGAAGGGATCCGACGGGCACGATGTGAAAGGCGGCCTATATTATCCAGTCGACTATGAACCCGGAAAACGGTACCCACTCGTGATTCAGACCCATCTCTGGACGCGTGACAGGTTTTGGATCGACGGACCGTGGACGACCGCTTTTGCCGCACAGCCGCTGGCGGGAAAGGGGATAATGGTTTTGCAGGCTGATGAGTCCGAAGACGATTTCGGGAAGTTTGAGGAGATTCATCGCGAGGCGGCAAGCTTTGAGGGCGCCATAGACTATCTGAATCGCAAAGGGCTCATTGATGCGCATCGCGTGGGTATCATCGGATTTAGCCGTACTTGTCTCTTCGTGCAACACGCGCTGACTCACTCGAACCATCGTTTTGCAGCCGCAGCAATCGCAGACGGCATTGACGACGGGTATTTCCAGTATTTGATGTTTGCGAATAGCAGTCCTGTGCTCCTTGAGTACAGCGAATGGGCAAATGGAGGCCAGCCTTTTGGAAAAGGCTTGGAATCATGGAGCAAACGTGCCAGCGGCTTCAATGTTGGACGGGTAAGTACACCCGTTCGGATTATGGCGCGAAATCCCGAGTCTCTCCTGCTTGAGTGGGAATGGTTTGCGGGCCTGACCGTATTAAAGAAGCCGGTTGAAATGGTCTATCTGCAAAATGGAGCACATATCCTGCAGAAACCTTGGGACCGCATGGTTTCTCAGCAGGGAAATGTGGACTGGTTCGCTTTCTGGTTGAAGGGAGAAGAAGATCCTCACATCTCCAAGTCTGACCAATACGCGCGCTGGCGGCGGATGCGCCTCGCTTTGGTTGGCTCAGTAGCTGGTGCTGGTAGTGCTAGGCAGCCAAGCCCGGACTAGGATAATCGCGGGGCCCCCATGGCCGCCTGTGGGCAAGGAGCACGATCCGTACGATTCGGCCTTATCCGTTGTTTGCTGCATTCGCTGTCCCAGGGCTGCGGCGACAACTGCAAGCTTCGCGAGGTCGCCTCCCCGGTCATCCCAGGCTGGGGAGGCGACACGGTCAAGTCCCCATTGCTTAGGCAAAGGGACTTCTCGCCTATCAGTCGTCCAGATCGTACGCGGGGGCATCCATGCCATCGTCGCCAAACTGAGTCGACTTCTTGGGAACCCGCTCAATCAGGTTACTGGCACTGCCCAAAACCTTCACTTCGGGCTTTGCGTAAGTCATGGTCGCTGACCTCCTTTCTTCAGAAAATCTCTCGCTCCGGTCTGCGAGAGTGTGCTCAGAACGCGCGTCGGGGTCCGTCATGTGTACGAAACCGCCTCAGTGCCGTTGATTGAAGTGAAGCACGGTGCCACAAGCTATGCTGCCCTCCCTTGCCTAGGACCGGGAAGACAGCCTGCTTTTTGTCTGCAAATGGAACCACTTGTCGTCAGCTACTCGTCCAGGTCGTAAGCCGGCGCATCGTGGCCGTCATCGCCGAGTTGATTCGCCTTTTGCGGAATGCGCTCAATCAGTGCACAAGCGCTGCCCAAAAGACTGACTTCTGGTTTCGTGTACGTCATCTTCTGTCACCCCCTTTCTGCGAAGCATCGCGCTTTGCCAGCAAAGATGTGAAAAACCGTATGTGTGCTCACGCGCTTGCGCGTCGGAGTGTTGCTTCTATTGATGGGACCGGCGAACTCGGAGTCACAATCAGCCCTCGCGAGATAGTGTCGCGCAACCAAACTTCGAGGGAAATCGTGCGTACCATGCGGACGATGTGAATGGAGTTGCCATTAACAGCGGCTCGCACTGCGGTCAGAAAGCCATCTCGGTTGATGTATCCAAAATGAGAGCTCCACGGATGGCTAAACACTCTCTCAAGGTCTCGCAGCATTTTTCCGACAGCCACAACCGGAGTTCGGGCGGCAAGCTGCTTTGTCCGTCGTTCCAATATTTCCTGGGGCACCAGATTTGTGAGCGACCGGCGCAGCAGCGACCGGCGCTGCCCCGGACGAAGCAATTGACTGGCAGGTATGGACAACACGAACTCGATCACATCTTGATCGAGATAGGGATAGCGACCTTCCTCTAGCGCCAGTTTGGACTGGGTTCGCTTGGCCATCTTGTTGGCGATAGACAGCGCCGCTCGTGCATAAGAGCGACGGGTCGGCAAGAAGAATCCCAGGGTCTCGTGCGGCCCGAGGAGCCGGCTCGCGAAAGCAATACGCCTAGCAAAGTCCCCGTCAATCCATCGTTCCGCTTTGGCCTGGTTGGAAAAATGTGCCCCTAGGGAGGCAGGGAGAAGATCGACAAGGGTCTGCCCTAAGAGTTGGACGCACGGCATCCTCTTTACCAGGCTCCACTCGACAAGTTCTCGGACGAATCTGCCTGCTCTTAGTTGCAGCAGCAAGTCGCCCAATTGGGCGTGAGGGTCGGGAATCCCTCCCATGAACTCATCCCCGCCGATGCCGGAGAGAACCGCGCGATAACCACCACTTCTCACAACCATTGCGCGTTCAGCCTCTAATAGACGCCCGATTCCTATGTAGCCCGGCATGGGCAGGAATTCGTCATATTCAATAGACGCTGTGCAGACTGCCAACTTGCTGGTATCGATGTGTGCGCCAATTTTTCCCCGGCTGTCCTCGATTTTGCGGAAATATACCCAGTCTTCTCCATCGGGTTCGGTCCTGTCGTATTTCGAGAGGGTGTCGAGGCGCGGTGCTTGTGCTCCCTCCTTTCGCAATATGTCATCGGCAACACACACGATCGACGACGAATCGAGCCCGCCGCTGAGTTCTGCGAGAACGGGAGAGTCTGAGCGTAATCTGCGACCGACGGCGTGGCGAAATACATGACGGAAGTGCTCCTCATATTCTTTATCTGTCGCGTAACGGATGCGCTTGCTTGGACACGGTCGCCAATACCTCTCGATCGAACTGCGCCCGTTTCGAATACGAACAAATTGTCCTGGCGGAACTTCCTTGATTTCGCGATACGGTGAACGATGAGCGTCTGGGTCGGAGGCTAGGTACCCGGCAATATACTCATCATCCAGGTGGAGCTTGTCCGCCGACAGTAGGACGAGGGGAGTCAGATCCGTTGCCCACCAAATCCGGTGCGCGGTTAAGTAATAGAAGATGTGTCGGATGGCCACGTAATCGACAGCCAGGACGAGTTCGTGCTGCATTGGTCGCCAAACAGACACCGCCCAGTCGCCCGTTATGTGGCGGAAGCAATCGGTCTCCCAACGGTCGAAGGCGGCCGCGACGATGGAGACATCAGTGGGTACGTTTTCTAGATCGCTGCGCAACTCGGCGATTAGTTCGTCGCGGTTGTCGAGTCGACCATCCCATGTGAGGACAAATCCTCTGCGCGAGAAATGTGGCTGCCTTTCGAAATGCGACTCGGCGGTTGTATGGAATGGGCGGTATAGCAGAGCGAGGGGGCCATCAACATAGCGCGATTCGCCGTCAGGACCCAACTTTATTAGGCATTCGCTGAACTCCGTGAGCAGATGTTCCTCAACAGGCTCACCTGTGAAGCTCCAAATTCCCGCCTGTGCACTCATGCCTTCGCCTCCACTTAGCAGCGGTCCCAAACCGCATAGATCCCCTGTACGTTTGAGCGCTCATTGACAACTCGACCTTCCACTTCGACCCAAGCATGAGCCTTGAACGGCAGCTTTTGCGCCCCGAGAACCATGCTGGCCCGTACTCCCCTTTTCCGCAGGAGATATGTGGTGACGAAAGCACGCTGCAGACACAGTGCCCGTTTCGGATACCAAACGCACGCGTAGTTGACGGCTGTACAGACCCGGTCGATGGTGTCACTCGCACCCGCTCTGCCGGAAACCTTCCAATCTTTCACTAGGCTGTACAGCGTGCGAAACGGACAGAGTGCGTTCAAAAGGTCGTACGCAAGGAGTCCGAAGAGTGCTTCCAGAAATAGCTTCAATGTGACCTCCATGCCTTCACGGGAACTCCAAGTTCGTGGCAAACGAAAGCTAAACGGTCAGCGAGAGCGTCTCCTTTCGAGGACAATGGCTGAACCGGCGTGTGGCCCCAGGAGCGGCTGTATTGAAGAAGGATGGGATGGCAAGACGTGCTAGACGCTTGGAGTCGCGCCGTCATTTTTCGGGCATGCATCGGATTGCAGCGAGTGTCTGAGTCGCCGGATATAAGTAGAACGGCGGGGTACGCCACGTTGTCTCGAACCCTGTGGTAGGGCGAATACGCGAGCAAGGCTTGGAAGTCCTGGGCCTCCTCGGGGGATCCGTATTCGTCAACCCACCGGCCGGCATCGTCAAATAGGTGATATCGGGTCATGTCGAGCAACGGACCAAGGCAGATGGCAGCGCGAAAAAGGTCTGGTCGCTGTGTAATCGCAGCGCCCACCAGCAAACCAGCATTGGAGCCACCGCCAATCGCCAGTTGGCCGCATGCTGTGCGCTTTTCGCTGAGAAGCCACTCGGCGGCAGCGATAAAGTCATCGAAAGACCTCTGTCGCTGTTCTCGCCTGCCGGCGATGTGCCACGCCTCGCCGAGCTCAGAGCCGCCCCGTATGGCGGGTACGGCGAACAGAAAGCCTTGTTCGATAAGGAAGGTTGCGAACGCCGTGAACCGAGGGGTCACACAAATACCGAAACCCCCATACGAGGTGAGAAACGTTGGCAGGGAGCACGAGTGGAGGAGATCCTTTCTGGCTGCCAAGAAAAGAGGTATCGAAGTTCCGTCTTTTGATGGGTAACTTACTTCGTCGGAAGCGATTGTCGAGGAATCAAAGGGAGCATGAGCCGTTTCCCATTTGGTTAGCTGTTTGGCTGGAGAGTCATAACGCAAAATTGTCGCGGGCTCGGAGATCGAACTGACAGTGAGGAAAACGTCGCTCGTCCTATTCGTCGCGTGGACGAGGTCGACAGTTCCATGTAAAGGAACAGGGATGTTGTCGCCGGGGCTTCCGTCTAGCCTGAACGCTTCAACTTCGGTTGAGAAACGGTGGACACGTGTGACAACGATTTGCTCGTCCACGACCGAGAATTGCTGAATACACCGGTCAGATTCGGGCACGACGTCGCGCCAATGGTTAGGATCAGGGCAGGCGAGGTCGATTGAGACTATTCGGAAGTTCGTTGCGGCCAGGTCCGTGTAGGCGAGGAGTTTACTGCATGCGAAGAACGGTATGAAGCAGCCCTCGATGTTGTGAAGGAGGAGTTTAGGTACAGCACCGGGACTCATTTCGTGCAGGTAAAGGGAGGTTCGTCGCCTTCTTCCACTCAGGGCGACAACATAAGCTAGGAGGTTAGCTTCGGGCGAGATAAGTATTCCCATAAACGAGTTGGGCGCTTCGTCCGCGGAGAAGACAACTGCGTCATCCAGCTCGGTTCCTCCAAACCTGTGCCAGGAGACTGTTCTGCGATTTGGCTGGTGATCGCCTATTTTGCGGTGAGAGTAGTAGAACCCTGAATCATCGGGAGCAAACGCGATCCCCATGCAGTAGCCTTCAGGAAGGTGATCCGTCAGCAGCGTACGCCGCTCGAGATCAAGAATTTCTATAGCGGCGTAATCAGTCCCGCTAGAACGGACCGAGTACGCCAGAAATCTTCCATTCGCGGAAATCGCAACTATTGCGGCAGCAATAGACGTCTTGGATGCGCGCACTGTTGGATCGACCAGGACCGTTTCTTTTCCGCTTAGCCCCTCCCTCATCACTATCGCGGGTTGTTCCGTATTCGGCATTTGTTTCAGAAAGTAGTACCGATCGCCAACGTGCCAGGGTTGAGAGACCACTTCCTTGAGAGCTAGAAGCCTCTCCACTTGCGCTCGAGTCTCGACTCGACCCGGAAGTGCGTCCAAATAAGCTCGTGTATAACGTTGTTGTGCGTCCACCCACGCGCGAGTGCTCGCCGATTCTTGGTCCTCGAGCCAGCGATAGGGATCTGTAACGGCGATGCCGTGCAGATAGTCAGTCACCGGCTCGGCTGAGGTATGAGGTGGAGTTACAAAGGTGCCTGATATCGCTTGGGATTCAGGGGCTTCAGGTTGGCGAGCGCCCTCCTGGAGCACGGAGCTTGCAGGTGTTTTTGGTCCTTCCAAATTATCTGCAAACACTGCGTCCGTGCCAGCGTGAAAGAGGCGGTCGTCAGTTGCCATCAGAAACTCCAGAATCACTAAACTGATAAACGAGCTTGCGAGGCCCACCAATTCAGGGCCCAGCTAATAACGCATTTCACACTGATTCACTCGACTAGATGCAAGTTCTGCAACTGTTCGATGAAGTCGTGTACATCACCTCCGGCAATATCACGGCCTATGCCGAAATCGCGGCTGACGGCATCCACGACGTCCGATTCGCGTGCCCCGCTTTCTAAGAGCGCAAGGATTCTCGATCCAACCAAGTTGAAGCTGAATATCTGACCTTGTCGGAGATCCAAAACCACAGCGCCGTCCTGCCCATGAGTGCTGCGCACTGCGTCGGATACCTTGTGCATCGCCCACCCCACCCACCGGAGTCGCATAAGAAATCGGGTGTATTCGGGACTTTGACCCTTAGCTGGATGAAATGCCAGAGAAACCGAGAATTGTTCTTAAACTGACCGACGGCACCGAAATGGTGTTGCCAGTCAACAAGATGCCTTGGGACTGTCAGAAGCCGGAAAGGTAAATGTGTACGAGTTTTGATCCTAGTATTGCTTTGTGAGTCCTGTGGGAAATTGCCGGGGACGCAACTCAGGAGAGAAACACCGCAGGGACTTGTGATTTTCAGTCAACGATGGCCGTAGTCGGATGGAAGAGTTTCGAAGATGTGCTCCAGCGAGAAAGAAGCACAGAGGAGTTCTCGTCTCTTACGATGCGTCCTTCCGACAGAACAATGACTCTGCTGAAGATCGACAGCGTGGTTAGACGATGAGAGATCACGATAATGGTGGACTTGCTCAAGTAGGAACCAATGTTCTGCAGCACAGTGGTCTCGGACGATTGATCCAGGCAGGAGGTCGCTTCGTCCAGGATCAGAATCTCAGGTTGCTGTAGCAGGGCTCTGGCAAGAGCAAGTCGCTGCCGTTCGCCCCCGGAAAGCTGACAGGCTCCCGGCCCCACGCTTTGGTGCAAGCCGTTGGGGAGACCTCTGATCAGGTCCGAGAGGCCAGTACACTCCACCACCCTCCAGACTTCCTGGTCCGGCACGGTGGGCCTTACGAATCGAAGATTGAAGGCCACAGTTCCGTCGAACAAGGCTGGGTCGCGCGGGAGATACGAGACACATCGACGAAGACTTGCAAGCCGCAGATTCCGCACGTCTTCACCGCCGATGCGCACGGTACCGCAATCGACGTCGTAGATGCGTGCGATGAGTTTGGCGAGCGTGCTTTTTCCGGCGCCGTTCTCGCCAGCGATGGCCACGTGTTCTCCATCTGCAACTCGGAGAGATGGGATCTGAAGCATGCCTTTCTTTCGCTCATATCCGAACTGAACTCCGACAAAATCAATTTGTGCAGGAACCGGCAGAATATCAATTGCAGCTGGGGCGTCGACAACACTCGGCCGAACAGCCATCACGGTCTGGATCTGCCGAACGCTGGCGAAAGTTTTCTGTGCCCTGGAGTAGAGTTCAGCAGCGCCACTCAGAGGGTCGAAGAGCTGCGTCACAAAGCTGTAAAACGCTACCAGACTTCCCAGGCTCAGAGTCCCAGCAATGACTCTCCAGCCTCCGTAGCCGACGACCGCAGACATAGCCAGAACGATCGCTAGTGACGTGGAAAGCGTGAACCAAATCCCCGTTCGAAAGAGCTGTTGCTGAGACCGGACAGTCCAGGCGAGGAGCCGGAAGGCCCTTCTCTCCTGCTGCCGTTGTCGTCCAAGCAGTTGGACTGGAATTGCAGCCGCGACGTGCTCCTCCAGAAAGCTGCACCACGAGCTTAGATCGCGCTGCACGATGTCAGAAGTCGCCGCGAGTTGTTTCCGGAAATGCTGACGCGCCAGAAGAAATACCGGGATGAACGGAACAATAACGACTGTGAGTACGGGGCTCAGAGTGAACATCGTTGCGAGAGTGAAGCCGGTCGTCAGGAGAGTTCGCAGGATGGCGGGAACCAGGTCCGACCCGAAATAGGCGATCTCATCAATCGGTTCCCTGAGCGGATAGATGACGGTACCCACCGGTGTGCTCTCGTAATAATCCGCAGACAGTGAGTCAAGATGTCGCAGCAGACTCAGGCGCAACTCGAGTGACATTCGTTGCGCTGCAGTCAGCATGAGGTAGCCCCCGAGGTTTGTGGCGACCGTCTTGCCTTGGGAGCTCAGAAAGATAAGGGCCGTCGCCAGCAGCAGCAGGCCCGTCTGTTTTCCGGGAATCACCCGATCAATCATCCACTTGAGCACCAGCGGCGTGAGAATCCCAAGCAAGCTGCCGGCGGTGATACACAGGAAACTGCCGAGGTGCAAATGAAGGAAGGGCCGAATCTGCCTCGTGAGCCAGCGAAGTTCATTCGGTACCCAGGACGAACTGCGGCCTTCGCTCATGGGAGAGGGGACACTCCATCTGCGGAATGAGCGTAATAAGAGGAATTGCCCCCGTCCAGAGAATGTGACAACTGTTCGCTTTTCGATCAATTCCCGCGCTTTTCCCCAGGAATCATGAATTCTCTAGCGCTGCGGGTGCAGGGCAGTTGTGCAGAAACCCGACAACCTGTCAGCTGAAAGCCACAAAGCTGTGTCGCGTGACAGTTTCGGGAGTCACAGTAGTTTTCTCAAAATGGCAGTGACCTGGCCCAGCACTTCAGCATCGCGATGATTTCGAAACTGTTCTTGCAGATCCAGGTGCTCTGCGTCGGGATGCATGACCAGTGTTCCGTTTTCCATTCCACATGGTCCGCAAAGATAGGTTCCATCGCGCTTGAGCACGATGTATAGGGACTGTTGCCATGGAGGCCGCGACCTGGAGTCAATCGGCTTCTGTTTGTGACGGTCGACGCTGGCGAGAAGTCCGTTGACCAGGTAAGGATGGAGGGGATTCCGGATTCCCCCAATCCAAAAGAAACTGCGTAACGAAGGTGATGCCAGTCCGGTAATGTTGGCGATTGCATCTAGCAGAAAAACCGGAACCTGGTCACATCGACGCAGTAACTCCCCGAGGAACCCGTGATCCTCGTGCTCGCGTGGTTCGTTGCCGCCGTCATCGAACGCCACAGCCGGTGCCCTCGAAATGAAGCGGTCGGGTATGGGCTCCTGGCCGGCCTTCTCAGCGGGAACGCCCACGGTGTTCAGGAATGTGCGAAAGGGTACAGCGTAGATCACGCAGAGCGTGATGACCTTCTGAATGTGATGCGGGGGTATGTCTCGCGCCTCGTAGTCCGACAGAGAGCTCGGAGACAGGAAATAGTGTTCGTCATTCAACGTGGTCGCAATGTGCCGGCTCATTGCTGATGCTTCTCGCAGGGCCAGGCCGGTTTTCAAGCGTGCCGCGCAAAGAAGCCGGCTCAAAGTGGCGTTCCCTCGAGGTAGCCCTGCTGGCTTCCAGCGTTTGGCGAGGTCCTTCGGAACCTGGGCCTGCTCGACGTGAGTCAGCGACCGTATTTCGAGATCCACGGTACCGAGGACTCGCGCTTCCCGGTGAAGTTGCAACTCGACGTGTGCGTAGGGAAGCTGGGCACTGACGGGCAGGATCCGGTTCTTGCCTGACACCACCAATCGGCAACAGGAAAGCCCGCTACCGTGCTCTACCAGAAAGAGCTGAGCAGAAGGGATCCGAGTCGCTTCCTGGAAGCTGCCTTCGAGCCGTGGATTGATGCGCACAATGCTCCCCGGGATCAGATCTGGGAAGGCAAGATCATTTTCGAATCCGATCTTGGCATACAGGAATCGTTGCTTATTCATTTCCAGCAGGGAACGTTGCCGTACGAGCGGGCCGGCCTCCAGAAATTGGCTAAGCGGAGCTATTCGCGGGATAGCGTCCTGCGACTTGTCGCGAAACCAGGGAATTAACGTGCTTGGATTGCTCAGGGAGGAATCGAGAAGGATCGTGCGATTTGCCGGAAGCAGGGTCTGCAGGCGGGGAATTTCTTCGAGGTCAAATCCAAAGACGTGCAACCAGTCCGTCAATCTGTAATTGGTAATCCGGCTGAGAGCAAATAACTGATGCAAGCTTGGGCTGAAGGTGCCGAGCTTGAGACCGTAATAAAGATTGTGGGGGAGGCTGTAGAGCGAAGCATGTCCATAAGTGGCCTCCGATCTTTGAGAAAGCTGGTAAAGAGTGAGACTTCGGGTCTCCAGAATGGACTTAATCCGCTCCGCAACGTCCACACCGGTTTCTGACTTCGGCTGCAAGCGCACCGTTCGGCCCTTCGTTCTGCTTTCTGCGGGTACGGTGCGACCGCCGGCAATAGCTCACCAAGCACTTTCGCATGCGCCGAAATTGGCGTCGGGGCCCTTCCCCCTCAAGAGGGCCTTCACAGATACCTGTTTGCAGAAACAACTTTTGTTTACCGCGACGGGCAGACGGAAGTCACAAAAAACTGCAGGCTGGTCGGAGTCCTGACCACCTTTGCCGGTTCGGGAGCCAAAGACTAGCTCCGCTTAACGATTGCAAGAATGGGTCAAATGGTGGGACATGGTTAGAATTCTAACCACTCAACAGATTATTCACCGGATACGCACGGAAGATGGTTACTCTAGCCGCCATGGTTTCGTTCGGATTTCATGACAAATGGCGCGTCCCGATGGACAGACAGCCGCTTTCGGCGTACCATTCCGCATCTCACCTTAGGGCCATTCGATGTTGGCCTCAAGCCCGAGTCCGGAAGCTGGTAAACGTCTCAGAGCGGCGCGGCTCCGCGCCCGTTTGTCAACACGCCAAGTAGAGCGTCTAAGCCATGAGATTGCAAAGAAAGAGAATAATCGTGACTGTTGCATATCCCATGGATGGCTTACTCAAGTAGAAAACGGCGTATTCCGCCCGGGTAATATCTACAAGCTCTACACCCTGGGCCGCATTTACAAACTCAAGCCAGACGAGATCCTGTCCTTTATCGGACTTGGCTTGCGCGATGTGGATGGAGGGTATATGTCCCTGAATCTTCCTCGAACGTACTTAGTTGGGCCGGTACACGAAGAGCCGGGACAAACGGTGCTGGCTCCGCTCGGCCTGCGCGGCACATCCCGGTTGGAACAGACCGACTTGTTCTCTAGGATGTTCGACAAGTGGGGAGAAATCCCTGTCGGCTTGCTACAGCAGATCGATCTGCGGAACTCCGTTCTCGGGTATATCGGGCTTGAGGACCGCACGATGTACCCTTGGGTTCGCCCTGGCTCTTTGGTACAGATCGATTCCCGTCAGAAAGCAATTAAGACAGGCGGCTGGAAGCATGAGTCGGAGCGCCCCATCTACTTTGTCGAGCTGCGCAAGAGCTGCGTCTGCAGCTGGTGCGATCTCGATGGAAGCCAGCTGTTCCTTATTCCCAGTTCACAATCAGGGCAGCAAATACGAAGAGTCCGCTACCCAATGGACGCCGAAATCGTTGGCCGCGTCACCGCCATCATCATGCGCATGGCGGAGAGGCTGGGTGCATGACAACGCAAGGGCCAGCCCCACCGAAACTGAACTGCCGCGTTTGTCCGCACGCGATTGCAGCTGTTCCTTCTAGTTCGCCTCTTCGTTGTTATCCAACTGAGTCGCAGTTAGGTGAATGTATGAATCGCTAGTGCAGCCGCCCGGTAGGTATTAATTCTCACAGGGATCAAGGCTGTTGCACTGGGTGGGTGTATTCGTGTGTTCGTGAAGACTGGGGACCTCGACATCCGTCGATGTCCGATCAATGGGGAAAGCATGTGTGGGAAAGCAATCGCTGTACTTTGACTTGCGTGGCCGCCCGCGAGCGGTGAGTTGAAA
This sequence comes from Acidobacteriaceae bacterium, assembly GCA_003132325.1. Taxonomy (GTDB): domain Bacteria; phylum Acidobacteriota; class Terriglobia; order Terriglobales; family Acidobacteriaceae; genus Acidiflorens. The sequence continues at coordinate 6,739 of PKXK01000072.1, read as the reverse complement.
GCATGTCCCAGGCATGGGCGTGGTCAAGGCAGACGATGTGCAGCAGTGGGGTCTGCTCATGGAACGCACTCGCGATCCAAATGCCAATGGCAAGAGATCCTTTCCGTGGTTGCCGGAACTCGATCAAATTCTGCTGGTGGGGATGAAGCACGGGCTTCCAGGGATTCACGAGGCGACCAACAGCATCTTAAAACTTCGGTCGGGGTTGACTCGCGCAGACTGCTGGAAGCGGCTTCGCTACCTCAGAGAGAACGGTAACGGCGACCATCCCGACCCGCACAACTGGCCGGAGGAGATCCGGGAACTTCTGTGCAATGGTTATAGGGAGGGCGGGCGGAAGAAACGCGAAGCCATCAAAGCCGTCAGAGAATTGTACCCGGGGCTGCCTGGCCGCGAGCTCCGGAGATTCGCCCGCCAACAGGGTTGGCTGCCAAGAGTTGCCCGAAGCAGTAGCACACTTCGCCGGCCCTGGAGCGAGCAGGAAGAACGGAAACTGTGGGAGTTGGCGGGATATGAGCCGGCGAGCAAAATCGCTCAGCGGTTCGGCCGCTCTGAGGGAGCGGTTCGGTTCCGAATGAAGGCACTGGGCCTGAGTGCAAAAGTGAAAGATGGTTGGTCGTTCCGTTCGCTCCAGCAAATGCTGCGTGTTGGGCCCTCGAAACTCCATCGCTTCGTGGCGGATGGTCTATTGAGAGTGCGCGACCCGCGGATATCAGCGGCTTCTTTGGGAGCAATGGTGGAACAACTTGCGCCATCACCAGAGGCCGCTGAAAGACTCGCCAGAACATTTTGGGATGGACCAGAAGCGTACTCCTGGAAACATGCAGCGAAGCTCCTGGGTGTGACTGTTGAGCAGGTACTCGAGTGGATTGCAAAAGGAAAGCTCAAGATCGTGGACACGTTTGTTACCGACAGAGCGTTTGAAGCTTTCTGCAAAAAATGCGGGCCGCAACTGAATCCTGTCCTGTTGAATCAGGGTGTTCGAGATTGGCTCGTGGGGGAATACGAGCTCCGGGTGTCCAGCGAAAGGGATAACGGTTCAGTGCCCGCGAACGAGAAACACGCCCTGGTCAGAAGACAATGCCCCAAATGCCAGAGACCTATGCGCGGCAACATCTTCTTTCGGCACCTGAAGAACTGTAAGGGTCTGATGTCAGGAAGCAAAGGGCAGGTTCCGCAGAAACTGTCCAATGCGGGAGACACCGTTTCACCCATTCTTAATCGGCGAGATCCACATAGTGATCGGCATCCCGCCGCCAGGCCTCAAAGGATGGATAGGGCGTAGGCAATTCAGACTCCCAGACCTGCTCACAGTGATCGCAATATTCCATTGTCCGAATGGATCTGGGATGATTGCGAGCGGAGACCAAGATTGCGTCGTACCAACCTTCTCTCTTGGCCTCCTGAAAGAACTGATCGCCGATCCAAAGCATCAGGCGATGCCAGTCTTGGGGAATACGGCGATCTGCCAACCGTTCTTTGTTATTGAATTCCACAAAACCAGGACATCGCGAATTGATCTCGCGTGCAAGCTCGATAGGAAGGCAAGGGCCGGCTTCAATCGGCAATCGCATCCAGTATGCGAATGCTTCCCACTCAATAAACCGTGAGACAGCCTGGGCTAGGCGTTCCGGGTCAACAAGCTTGAAACATGCTCTTTCCTTGCGAACTCGGGGCAGCAGGCGGGCGGTCTCATCACATTGCGCAGCCTCAAGGCACCACTGTTCAAATGAGGGGTAGTGGATTGGTCTTGCTTTTCGCCACTTCCGTACAGATTCTGACCAGCAAACTGACGCTTCTTGGTACCGCGACTCTCGGACAACATAAAAGGTAATCGCGAGCAGCCAGCCCCCTTGCTGAGCAAAGCTGAAGATGTGCTCGTCGATCCAGTGGCCGAGCCGAACCGGTGTCAGGGAAGCTTCGTTCGGATGTCTGGCCGAGTATTGCTTCTCGTCTGCCAGAAATCCAGGACAGAGTTCATCTAGCTTCTTGGCTAACCAATTTGGAATGCCATCTTCGCTCTCCATGACCGACCGCGCCCAATAATAGAACTCCTGCCAGTCGAGATACTGGTTGCGGGCTTCCAGGAGAAGCTGCCAAGGGACACGGCGAGCTTCCTCTTCGGCTTGTTCACGTGCATGGCGCTGAACGCTTGAGACTAGTTTTCCCGGATGGACACGCTTCTTCTTCTGCAACGCCGCCCCCTCGATCACGCCGTAGAAGTGCTGCCACAGTCCTCGGCGAAAGGCCGCCCATAGTTTAGCGAACTTGATGCAGTACGCAAGCGAACGTTGGGTCTCGGGGCCTTGTGAGCATCAATTCCTACTGGTCAGAGTCTGGCAGCGAGAAACAATGTCAAGTTGTATGTAGCGTGCATGAACGCCGCTGCTGTGGTTGTCTGAGAAGCCAAACGCAGCCACCCATAAGCCACGCCCGTGGCCGTAAACCAACACCAATGGGCCAGATCAGTGGGGCCGTGGAAGACGGCGAACACAAGAGCCGTGGCAATGACAGCGAAGGCGCCTCCGAACGTGCGGGCCACCACTGGAAGCAGGCAGCCGCGAAACACAGACTCCTCAAGAATCGGACCCAGAACGAGGCCCAATACCAGGAAATCAATTACAGGCATTGTGGGCATGACTTGGTGGCGGAGATGGATGAGGAGCACAATGCCGAGCGCCGCTGTGATGCCGGCGACTGGCGCAACGGCGGTGTAGAAGACATTGGGAGCCACCCACCCCAAGGGTGCCACGACTGGCAGGTGATGGCGGCACTTGAGGACCACGTACAAAGCGATGCTCAGGAGGATGATGATGGCGCACTGCACGCCCAGACTAGGAGTCAGCAATTCCGATCGAGGCAACAAATGCCTCCGCACGCCCAGGCGAACCACAGAAGCCAGAAAGACGAGAGCGAAAAAGAAGATTCCAATATCTTCGTAGCCCCAGTACGGTTGCGGCACCCGTACCCGTGGAGCTGACTGCACTCGCAACGGCATGGTCATATCTTCTCGATTCGCCGATGACCTGTGGCCAGCGAAAGTTCACTTCCCGGGGAACTACCCGGACGGGACCGCGGCAATCGCTGCAAGCACGGTACGGAATTTCGCCTCGATCTCATGGGCACTGGTACTTGGATATCCGAGTTCGCGAGCGAGGCCTTCAAGCTCCGCACGCCATGTAGTGGGAAGCTCGAAACTGGGAGGAAAAGTGTGAGTACCCCGCTCGTGAAAGATGCGTTCTGCCGCCAGGCGAGTGCGAACATAGTCGAGCTTTCCGAGCATGTCTATCAGCAGGATGTCCAAAATATCCCGGGCGCGCCCGTCAGCGTGAGGAGCAGTGCACGCGTGCAATTTTTGGGCGACTTGCTCGTTAATACCTAAGCACCGCACCGGCGACGTTATCGTCAGACCCATTTCGACCAGTCCCGTGACGGCGGGTTCCACGAGATCTACTTCGCCGGCTTCCGCCGGACCGAGATCCACTTCCACAGTCTGCCACGCGCGAGTTCTGTACTGTACGGCAACTTCGACTCGCACCGTATCCGCAAGCTCCATTTGGTGTATTTGCGGTTTCAGCCTGAATGTAAACTCATCAAACCCCAACTTCAATACGCTCTCAAGTGCGCCGATGCGCTTCGTGCGATCACCCTCCAGGCCCAGATCGAAGTCCTTGGTAGTGCGAGCGGCTCCGGCAAAGCGGAGCTCCATCGCCACGCCGCCTTTCAGGTAGTACCTGTCGATCACGCCCTCGTGAATCGCGCGCTCCAATACTCCACAGAGCGCGAGAAAGGAAACCCATCTTCGGAGCCGCTCCTGGGCGAGCCCCTGCTCCCGTGCGACACGGGCGAGGGTCTTCTCGATACGCTCTATTCGCTTTGCGCTCACAGCCGTGACTGCTCTTTCGCTTCGCGCATGGTTTCGTAATTGTGCGCCTGTTTGTTCACATGACGCTTCAGGCGATTCGCTTCGGCCGCACTGATGTACCCTTCCCTGCGTGCGTCTGTAATTGCCTGGCGCACGAGCTCCAACCTTCCAGTTTCGGTCAGCACGTCGACGACAGTTTTCTCGATGCTGGTAACCGGCAATCCTTCATGCGCGGTTACATCTGTCGGTCTCAGTTCGCCACGATGAATCACAATCCATTTCGGATGTTGACGGCGCAGTCTGGCATGCCTGGGAACCGTGATGTGTACTCGCGACGGGTTAACATCGGAAATCCCGTAGACTGCCAGCGCCGTGTCGTGGGAGAGCGCGATATGCTCTGGCCCGTGACTTGCCCGCACCCACAGAACTGCTTCTCTGTATTGGGAGAAGCGCTCGGGAGGGTAGTAGGGAATCCTGTAAACACCGCGCGCAGTCCGTTCAAGTCTTCCGCGTTGCGTGAGGCGAGCGAGGACAGAGTCCTTGATGCCGCGCGCGCGCGCCTGTTTTGCTGTCANNCACAGTATGATACTCGCTGCGGCGCGTTGTCAAGATAGTTCAATACTGGAACTATATTGACAATATAGAAGTGATGGATAATGACCGCTATTACCTTGGTTTACAAGCTATTTACGACGTANNTGCCGGAACGAATTGAAAGCGCAAGCTCATGCGTCTCGCAGAAATTCAAACTCGGGAACAAGTTGAAATGGCACCTCTGGACGCCGGAGCGATTCGCCAGCCTCGTCGATCAAGCTGGCGGAAGAATTCCCAAGGAACTTGGACGCCTCATGAATATGGACAATTCGACTTGGCTCCAAGCCCATTAGCCTCGCACACGTCGCATCGGCGGCGACTGGGTCATCGGCCAGAACCAGACTCCAAAGAGGCCGTGGCGTTCCGTTCAGTGGGCCATTGCCTTCCATAGCCATGATCGCATCTGCGATCACAAAGTGAACCGGCACAGTGGCGCAGATGTCGAGAATGCTTTGCTGGATGCCGTTCCAGTGGAGGATGTTCTTGGGCCAACCGTATCTGCTTCCGGGGACTACGCCAAACATGTTCTTCATGCTGAGAGTGACGCCGGACCAGTGATGCGCCTTCACTTTCGGCATCGAAACAAGAAAATCAGCCTGGAGCACGGTTTTTGGAAGCCAGAGATGCTTCATTCTGGTGTAGCTGGCGCGGAGATCCACGCGGATCAACTCGTCGCGGTTCAGATCTATGAATCGAATCCGATTGTCTCGGAGGCTCTGGGCATAACCACTCTGCGAGAGCACTAGCTGTGTGTCCCGCTGATGTCCTGGTCCTTCAGCCACGACTACCTGTTTGGCTCCTAGCCGGCGAAAGCACTCTGCGGCGGCAGCGACGAGCAGTGGATGGGTATTGATGGCGTTGCCGGCGATGTAATCGACCAAGTTGGGTTTGAGAACGACGTTCTTGCCGCGGACGTCCAGCGGAAAGAGTCGCAGCCCAGCAAAAAGAATCTCACCAATCCGCTCGGAGTAGTCCTCGACGCGAATGATGGCGACGCGCGAGCGCTTCGGCCGGCGAACTTCGTGGTATCGCGGTGTGAAGAAAGGAACTGAGACAGAAGCACCGGCGGCGACCGCCGCAGTTCCAATCAACAGGTCTCTCCGATTGATGCTCATACAGTCACCCCAAAGGCTGCCAGGGCGCGTCGCCAGTCTAGAGCCAAGCAGACCAGCGCAAGAGTACTCGTGTCTTCGAGCCGATCCAGGTCGGGAAAGTGCGAAAGGGACTCTACAAGCGGGTCAACCGAACGACGATGAGCAGCAAGCGCGAGGATGGACCAAGCGAGACTCCAAGGTGCGCTGAGCGTTGGGGCGATTCGCTCTAACCAATCAAGACTCATTCGCACTGCTGGTTCTTCTCGGTGTTGGTCAAAAGCGAGCAGAGCAATGGCCGTGTCGTCCGGATGAGGAGCGAGAGCGAAACCATAAACCACGCCGTTGCCAGCATTCCACCCTCCATAGGGGCACACACGATCAAGGAGCATTTCAATCCCAAGTTGTACACGGGAAGGAGCGGCTTCGAGGCCGCACGTGCATGGAAGTTGATTGAGCGCGAGAATCGAAAATGCGGTTGGCACGACCCAACTGTTCGTGTGCGGTATCCATGGCCAACCGAACTTGTCCGGGTCAAAGCGCACATGTCGATCGGTGGTCCGGAACTTCCACTTCCACAGCCAATTCGACTCCTCGCCGGCGGAGTCCAAGAGCCAGCTAAAACCCTTCAATCGCTCAGGAATAGCTTCAACATTGTCATGGAGAGCGATGAGTATAAGAGCGGTAACCCATGAGCCTTCGTGGTCGTCTCCGAGAAACACAGGCCAGCTTCCGTTTGAGTTTTGGGTTCTCAAAAGACACTGCGTGGCCTGATCGTGAGCGCTATTGAACTCCGAGTCGAGGGCAATGCAGGCCAAGGCGGTGGGTTCAAGAGCCGGTTGCGACGACGATGAAAGAGCGGCCCAGCCGCCAGAGGGTGACTGCCTCTGTACCAACAGTACGCGGAGCTCTTCGAGCGCAACATCGATCATCGTCACGATGGCGTTGTTGTATTGCCAACCGCCGATCCTGTCAAACTGCACCCAAAGAACGGCTGTCGCCGGCGCCATAGGTTGTGACCACGGACGTTGTGGCTCAGGAATTGGCCAACTGGAAGTGCGAACAATGACGGAAGAACGAACCGGAACTGTCACCACCCAAAGTGCGTACGGCCAAAACTCTTTGGGCACTCTTCAGAGATCTGACAAGCGGTGATACTGCCGACGCTGTCACCACCCAAAATGCGTAC